>JAJDNV010000389.1 GCA_022340545.1 Acidobacteriota bacterium
CGCCGACGACAGGCCCGAAGGTCCGTCGCTCGCCGCGATCCTGATCGTCGTCGCCCTCGTCATCCTCTTCCTCTTGCTGGTCCGTTTCGGAACGCCGTCCGGCCCCGGCCGGACCTACGGCGGCCGGGGCTGGCGCCGCGACTCCAGCCACTGGGGTCGCGGGCGTTGGGGCGGAGGCGCCACGTGGGGTAGCGGCGGCTGGGGCGGGGGTGGAGGTGGCGGGTTCATGGGAGGCGGCGGCTCGTTCGGCGGAGGCGGGGCCTCGAGCAGCTGGTGAGGAGGATCCGGTGAAGCCCGACGCGTTCGTCAAGGCGCTCGACGAGGAGCGGATCGTGGCCGCGATCCGCGAAGCGGAGACTCGATCGCGGGGTGAGATCCGGGTGCACGTGGCCGAGGGGCCGGTCGACGATGCCCGGGCCGCGGCCCAGGCCGACTTCGAGCGCCTGGGAATGACACAGACGGCGGAGCGCAACGGCGTGCTGATCCTGGTCGCCCCCGAGAGCCAGGCCTTCGCCGTGGTCGGGGACCGGGGCATCGACGAGCGCTGCGACGAGGGCTTCTGGGGGTCGGTGGTTGAGGCGATGCGCGCGGACCTCCAGGCCGGGCGCTTCACCGAGGGCATCCTGGCCGCGGTCGTGAAGGTCGGGGACGTGCTCGCACGCCACTTTCCCCGGCGACCGGACGACGTGGACGAAAACGAGCTTCCGGACGCCATCAGCCGCGGGTGAAATACTCCGGGAACGTTGCTCAGCACCGTGTTCCCGGTGTGGTTTAGAGTATGGGCATGGGCCCGCGTGAGCGACGGCGACGAGACCTCCTGACCCCGCTCCTCTTCGCCCTCGCGGTCATTCTGCTGCTCGCCTTCTGGGTGTTTCGGCCCTTCATCCTCGTCGCCTCGGTGGCGGCGTGCGTGGCTCTCCTGCTCGCCCCGCTCCAGAGACGCTTGACTGCGGTCTTGCGGGGGCGAGAGGGCATCGCCTCCATGATCATCGTCCTCGTGACCACGCTGGTCATCCTCGTTCCCGTCCTGACCTCGCTTTTCCTTCTGACGCGCCAGGCCACGCTCTTCCTGCAGTGGGTGACGACCCAGCCGCTCGTCGGGCCCGACGAGCTGGCGGTCTTCTGGGAGGGCCTGCCCCATCGTTACCCGAGTCTGCAGGCGTGGATCACCTACATCCAGGCCCAGGTGACGCCGGTCCTCTCCGGTGGCATCGCCCAGGTCGCGGGGGGAGCCAACGCCCTCCTCCAGGGGGTCCTCTCCCGGGTGACGCGGGCCGCCGTCGACCTCGGTCTCTTCCTGCTGATCCTTTTCTTCCTCCTCCGCGACGGGGGTCGGCTGAAGGAGCAGCTCCGCCCGGTGTCGCCCTTCTCCGATGACCAGGAGACCCAGATCTTCGAGCACCTCGAGCGCACGATCCTCGGCGCGCTGCAGGCGGTGGTGGTGGTGCCGGTCGCGCAGGGAATCCTGGCCGGCGTCGGCTTCATGATCTTCGGGGTCCCTTCACCGCTCCTCTGGGGCACCGCGGTCATCCTGGCCGCGACGGTGCCCCTCGTGGGCTCGCCCCTCGGGTGGGTGCCGGCGGTCGTCTACCTTCTGGTCCAGGGGCACGTGGGGCCCGCGCTGGGGCTGCTCGTCTACTGCACGGTCATCGTGAGCGGCAGCGACAACGTGGTGAAGCCGCTGGTCCTCCGTGGGGCGGCGAGGATCCACCCCCTGCTGGGGTTCCTGTCGATTGTCGGTGGTGTCCTCGCCTTCGGGGTCTTCGGCTTCCTCATCGGCCCGGTGATCCTGTCGCTGGTGCTCTCGGCGATCCGCATCTACCGTCTCGACGTCCTCCGCAGCCCCTCGATGGAGGAGCGCCGGGCCACCGCCGCCGCCCCGCCGTCGACCCTATCCTCTTCGAAGGTAGCGGGTTAGCTGCTTGCCTGCCCCTGGCCCGTGTGATACCGTTTCCGCCCGTTGTCGTCTCCCACGTCCTCTCCCGACCCGCCGGACTCGCGACGGAAGGGCTCGAGGGCTCGGGGGCGCGCGCTCCGTGAGGCGGGTCCGTACCTCGGGCTCGGGACGACCCTGGCCGCGACCGTGCTGGCGGGGTTGGGGGCAGGTTACTGGCTGGACGGCCAGCTGGGGACGCAGCCCTGGTTCCTGCTCGGCGGGGGCACGCTGGGCGTGGTCGCGGGGCTCGTTTACTTCTTCCGGGCGGTGACGGACCTTTGGAAGCGACGAACAGACCCCAGGCACTGAGCCTCAGCAGGTATACCCTCCTCGTCACCGGCGTGGCCGCGATCTCGTTCCTGATCGCCTGGGCGCTCGGCCTGCGCCGCCTGGATACGGCGGGCCGCTGGGCCGCGCTGTATGGCGGTGGCCTGGCGGTGCTGAACGCGGTGTCCGCCTACTTCCTGGTGGTGTGGTCCGACCGCCGCCCCGCCACCGTTTTCCTGCGGGCGGTCCTGTGGGGCACGCTCGGGCGGATGGCGGCCCTGCTGCTCGGGGTGGCCGCCGGCATCCTGGCCCTGGGGCTGCCGAGAGTGCCCCTCGTGGTGTCGCTTCTGTCCTACTTCTTCATCTTCCTGGTCATGCAGACCACGATCTTTCACCGTCGCGCCGCCATCGCGCCTGGAGGGGGCTCATGAGCGGGGCGCTGCTCCTGGCCCTGCTGCTGCAGGCCACCCCCGCGCCGGCGGTCGAGGGCCACCCCCCGGCGCCCCTCGAGACCCCATCGGCGGACCACGCGGGGGCGCCGGCCGGGCCCGAAGCCGACGCCCACGCCGCCGAGGCGGCGGAGCACGAACTGGCCTCGGTGATCATCCACCACGTGACCGACCAGACCTACTTCGGGTTCCGGTCCAAGCACCTCGTCTTCTTCGTCCTGGCCGCGCTGCTGGTCGTCCTGGGCGCGCGGTTGTCCATTCGCAGCTACCGCGGAGGCTCGATCCCGAATGGCCTTGCGGGTGCGGTCGAGGCCCTCGTCCTCTTCATCCGCGACGAGGTCGCGGAGCCGAGCATCGGCCACGGGGAAGGCCGGAGGTATACGCCGCTCCTTTGCAGCTTCTTCTTCTTCATCCTGGTGGCGGCCCTGCTCGGCCTGGTGCCGCTGCCCGCCTACGAGGGAGGCCGGTGGTCGCTCGCGGGCACGACGTCCACCGGCAACATCGCGGTGACGATGGCCCTGGCTGCGATCTCCTTCCTCGCCCAGCAGTACGCGGGGATCTCGAAGTACGGCGTCGTCGGCCACTTCAAGAACCTGATCCCGGAGGGTCTGCCCCTCTGGCTGCTGCCGATCATGATTCCGGTCGAGATCATCAGCATGTTCACGAAGCCGTTCGCGCTCATGATCCGGCTCTTCGCCAACATGCTGGCCGGTCACATGGTGATCACTACGCTCCTTCTCCTGATCGCCCTCATGGGCCAGCTGAGCTGGACGGCCGGGGTGCTCATGACGCCGGTGTCGATCGCCCTCGGCCTCTTCATCATGCTGCTCGAGATCCTGGTCGCCTTCATCCAGGCCTACATCTTCACCCTGCTCAGCGCCCTCTTTATCGGCATGTACGCCCATCCCGCGCACTGATCCCATGTGCCGCGCTATCAATCTCTTGGAGGAACCCGAACCATGGATGCAATCGGCCTTGCCTACTTCGCCGCCGGTATCGGCGCCGGACTCACGATCATCGGAGGTGCTGCCGGCATCGGCAAGCTCGCCGCAGCCGCGCTGGAGGGTATCGCGCGCCAGCCCAACGCCGCAGGAGACATCCGCGGTGCGATGATCGTGGCCGCTGGCCTCATCGAAGGTGTTACGTTCTTCGCGCTGATCGTCACCATCCTGCTCGCGATCAAGTAGGCTGGCGATGCTGACGTGGATTGTCGCCCCGCTCCCGCTGGCCGCCGCCGGCGGTGGCGGCGGGAGTTTTCTCAGCGTGGACACCACCCTGTTCGTGTCCACGGCCATCCTCTTCGCCGTTTTTGCCTGGGTGCTGGGCAAGTTCGCCTGGGGGCCGCTGCTCCGCATCGTGGACGATCGCGAGAAGGGCATCCGCGACAGCGTGGGGGCCGCCGAGAGGGCGGCGGCGGAGGCGAAGGAGCTCCTCGCCCAGCACCAGGAGATGCTGCGCGGGGCGGGACGCGAGCGCGAGGAGATCCTCGCCAAGGCGCTCAAGGAGGCGGAGACGGCCCGCATCGAGCTGGTCGAGAAGGCGCGCTCCGACGCCGAGCACATCGTGGAGCGGGCCCGCGATCAGATCGAGCGGGACAAGACGCAGGCCATCGCCGACCTGCGGGGGCAGGTGGCGGACATCGCGGTGGAGGCCGCCTCCAAGATCGTGAAGTCCTCGCTGACCCCCGAGGTCCAGAAGAAGCTGGTCGACGACTACATCACCTCGCTTCCGAGGGCCTAGCCGGAGCGTGCCATGAGCGAGATCGCGAAGATCTTCAAGGGCCTCCCGAAGCGTTTCAACAAGGCCAACGTGAAAGACGCGCGCACCTACTACTTCTCCCTCGGTGACGAGGAGAAGTGGACGGTCCAGATCACCAAGAGCAAGTGCTCGGTCAAGAAGGGCAAGACCGACGACGCGGACTGCTTCTTCAAAGGCTCGGCCGAGATGTTCCTCGACGTCTGGAACGGCGACCACAAGCTTGGCCCCGCAGACTTCCTCACCGGGAAGGTGAAGAGCAACAACCCGATGCTCCTCAAGGACTTCGTCGCCGCCTTCCAGAA
>JAJDNV010000011.1 GCA_022340545.1 Acidobacteriota bacterium
GCCATCGTATTGCATCATGCCGGCGTAGTAGAGATCCGGCACCTCGCCGCGGTCGAACTTGTCGAAGCCCTCGTCCTCGAAGGCGCGGGTGATCTCGATGGCCCGGTCGCCTCGGAAGTTGAAGAAGACGACGCAGTCGCCATCCGCCATCCGGCCGACCGGCTGTCCATCCTCGCCGGTGATGACGAAGGCCGGCAGGAACTGGTCGTTGACGTCCTCGTCCTCGGCGTAGAGCGTCTCCACCGCCTGCCGGGCGGAGGGGAAGGGGCGGGCCTCGCCCTGCACGTGGGCCTTCCAGCCGCGCTTCACAATGCGCCAGTCCGCTTCGTAGCGGTCCATCGTGACGATCATGCGCCCGCCGCCGGAGGCGATGAGAAACTCCCGACCCGCGTCCCGGTGGCGGGCCAGGGTCTCTTCGAGCCGGTCAATGTAGGTCAGGGCGGTGCGCTCCCCGACGTCGCGGCCGTCGGTCAGCGGGTGAACCCGGACCCGCGCGATGCCGTCACGGGCCGCGCCCTTGATCAGGGCCAGCAGCTGCTCGATGTGGCTGTGGACGTTGCCGTCCGAGAGGAGCCCGATCAGGTGGAGCACCGAGCCGCGGGCACTGGTACGCTCCACGATCTCCCGCCAGACGCGGCCCTCGAAGAGCGCGCCGCTCTCGATCGCTTTGTTCACGAGCTTCGCCCCCTGGTCGAACACCCGCCCTCCTCCGAGGGCGTTGTGGCCCACCTCGCTGTTGCCCATGTCGTCGTCGGAGGGCAGACCGGCGGCGGTGCCGTGGGCGAGGATGGCGGTGTGAGGGCAATGGGCGATGAGCCAGTCGAGCGTGGGGGTCCGGGCCTCGCTCACCGCGTTCCCGGGCCCGGCGGAGGCGATGCCGACGCCGTCCATGATGATCTCCACGACCGGTCCCTCGGGGGCGGCAAAGCGTTCCGATGTCTTCAGCGGGTCCATGGTTGCTCCCTGCCACGGCGGGTTCGACCAACCGTTCGACGCGTCCCGTATCGTACACGCCGCGGCCGCCCGTCGCGGAGCCCGGTCCACGAGGCTCCGACTCCACTTCACCAGAGGGGAGCTTGTCGATTCAGGCCTCGGGCGCGGCCTCGAGGACCTCGCGCACGGGTTCGGCGTTGAGGAAGCCCTCGCGAAGGGCCTCGTCGACGACTCCGGCGGCGATCGTGCGGATGGCCTGCGCGGATTCGGCGAAGGTCCGGCCCGCGGCCGCCTCGTCGCCCAGCCGGAGGTGCAGCCGCCCGAGAACCCGCGCCGATCTCCACACCTCGAGGAGGGCCGGATGGTCACGCAGCCCTTCGAGCGCCTCGGTGAGGTGTTGCACGGCCGGCTCGAGATCCCGCCCCCGAGCGAGCGCGACCTCGCCCCGCATCCGCTCCGCGCCGCAGAGGTAGTCGCGGGCCCCGAGGCGCCGAGCCAGCCCCGACAGCCGACCGGCGTGCTCGAGGGCGCGGTCCATCTCGCCACAGGCCATCCAGTGCTGCGCCGAGATCACCCCGAGTCTCAGCTCGTCCATCCACCGTAACCAGTCGCTCTCGGCGACCTTGGCCTCGAGGTCCGCCAGGAGCGCGGACGCCCGGTCGGCATTGCCGAGCTGCACCTCGTCCATCGCGAGATACATCAGGACCTCGGTCTCCAGGGCCCGGGGAAGCGACGCCTCCCGCAAGAGGCGCAGCGCCTCGTTGTCGAACTCGCGGGCCTTCTCGTGGGCGAGGACCTCGCGATGCACCCAGCCCATGTAGCTCACGAGGTGCGGGAGCCAGAAACGATCGCTGTTGCGGCGGGCGAGCGAGATCCCCTCGAGGAACTCCTGTAGCCCTCCGGTGACCCGGCCGAGCTTGACCCGCGAGAGGCCGACGAACATCCGGGCCATGAGAACGGAGAAGGCGTCGCCATCGTCGGCGGCGCGAGCCGCCGCCTCCCCGATGAGCGTCTCCGCCGGGCCGTACTCGGTCTGCCAGTAGTGGACGAAGCCCCGGAAGGAGAGGCCGCTGCGGAGTGCGACGGGGGGGCCGCTCTGTCGGGCGGCTTCGATCACGCCGTCGAGCACCGTGATCGCTTCTGCGAAGCGCCCCTCGCAGATGAGCACCTGCCCCATCCAACTCCGGGCCTCGGCCTCGTCGCTCGCCCGACCGCGGCGGATGGCGCTGTCCCGCATCTGCTGTGCGCGGAGCGCCATCTCATCGACGCGACGGGCGAAGAACAGCGCCTGGCACAGCCCGCCCAACGCTGCGTGCCCGGACTCTGCGGCGTCCACCTGGCGGGCGATCTCCAGCATCGCCTCGAACTCGCCGATCGCCTCGTCGAACCGCGCTTGGGCGTGGCGCAGCGCGCCACGCTTGCCATGGAGCTCCAGCTTCCTCCGTGCGCGGCCCTCCGGGGTGAGCTTCTCGATCAACCGCGACGCCCAGTCGTAGTGCTCGGCCGCCTCGTCGTAGGCGTAGCGTTGAGCCTCGTTGTCGCCCGCGTGAATCCGGTAGGTCACTGCCGGCTCGTAGTCGCGGCCGAGCTCGCAGTGGCGGGAAATCTCCGCGGCCAGGCGGGGGGCGTCGGTGCCCCAGTGGTGCCGCAGCCGCTCGGCCACCTGCCGGTGGAGCGCCGTCCGACGAGAGGGAACCAGCTCCTGGTAGAGCACCTCCTGGTAGAGGCCGTGGGAGAAACGGTAGCGCGTGGCGACCGTCCCGTCGGGCAGCTCCTCCTCGCCGCGATCCTGAATGATCCGACGCACCTCGCACAGACGCCGCAAGCCCTCCTCGACCTCCGTTTCGTCGCCTCCGACCGTGTGGGCCACCACCGGGCTCAGGAATTCCCGACCCGACACGGCCGCGTGTTCGAGGAGCTCGCGCCGCGGCTCGGGCAGGGCGGCGACGTGCTGCCTCACGAGATCGCGGAGACCCTGGGCCGGCGCCAGGTCCAGCTCCTCCACCGCTCGCGCGAGGGCCCACGTCCCGTCGTCGCGAGCGATGTCCCCGCGCTCCTGGAGGAGGTCGACCAGGCTCCGGGTGAAGAGCGCCAGCCCCTCCGAGCGGGCGTGCAGCGCCTCGGGCAGCGAGGTCGGAAAGCGGTTGGGGCTGAAGCGCAGGTCGAGATAGCTGTGGAGCTCCTCGGCCGAGAGCGCGCCGAGGGTGAGCTCGCGCGCGACGCCTCGTGCGAACAGATCGACGGCGCAGCGCTTCAGCGGGGCGTTGGCCGCGTCGACGTCGGCGGGGCGGTAGGCCCCGAGGATCAGGATCCGCTGTCGGGGCACGCGGCAGGCGACGTGATGCAGCATGTCCACGGTGGCGGGATCGGCCCACTGCAGGTCTTCCAGGCAGAGGATGACCGGGAACTCGCGGGAGGAGGCCTCCATGAAGTCTCCCGCCTCCCGCACCAGTCGCTCCTTGGTCGCTCCGACGGCCTGCCGGTGCAGGGAGCCGTCGGGATCGGGCAGGAGGCCGGCCCGGAACTGCACGCAGATCGTGGGGGAGTGGGTCCGTAACAGCTCGATGGTGCGCTCGCGCCCCCGGCCGGTGAGGAGCCGTCCCAAGGCGTCGAGGAAGGGCAGGAAGGCCTCGCCCGGTCCCTGGGTCTCCACGCACCGTCCGGCGGAGATGGACATGGGGACCGCCCGCGAGCGCACTCGTCGCAGAAACTCGCCGATCAGGGTGCTCTTGCCGACCCCCCGCTCGCCGGTCACGAACGCGACGCTCCCCTCCCCGGCCATCGCCGCCGCCAGACGCTGCTCCAGCCAGGCCAGCTCGTCCTTCCGGCCGACGAAGGGCTCCCGGACCGGGGCCGCCGCGCGGGCCCGGGTCTCGACGACTCGTCCCGCCGCCTCGACCGCGTCCGCCATCTCCCGGGCCGAGGCGAAGCGTTGATCCGGGGGCTTGGCCAGGGCCCGGCGCAGCGGTGGGTCGAAGACGCCGAGCGGGTTGCCGGTGAGGGTCGGCGGGTCCTCGTGGAGGACGGCGGAGAGCACCTGGACCGCGCTCTCGCCCACAAACGGACGGCGGCCGGTCAGGGCCTCATAGAGGACCACACCGGTGGCGAAGAGGTCGGCACGCTCGTTCACGGGATGCCCCAGGACCTGCTCCGGGGCCATGTACCCCGGGGTGCCGATCAGGATGCCGGACGGGGTGAGATCGCCGCCGCTCGCCAGGGCCTGCGCGTATTCGCGGGGGAGGTCGCGGGCGAGGCCGAAGTCCAGGAGCTTCGCCCCGTGGGAGGTCAGGAAGACGTTCGACGGCTTGACGTCGCGGTGGACGATCCCGGACTCGTGCAGCGCGCCGAGGGCGGCCAGCATGTCGCGGGCCAGGGCGAGCATCTCGTCCACCGACAGGGGCCCACGCGTCAGCCGCTTCGCCAGCGTCTCGCCCGCCAGCAGCTCCGTCGCGAGGTAGGGCCGTCCGCCCTGCTGGCCGACCTCGAAGATCGGGCACACGTTCGGGTGACTGATGCGGGCGGCGGCCCGGGCCTCGCGCAGGAAGCGGCGACGCGACGAGTCGCCCCACTCCTTGAGGACCTTCACCGCCACCCGTCGGTCGAGCGTCTCATCCTCCGCGACGAAAACCCGGCCCATCCCCCCTTCGCCGAGGAGCTCGACGACGCGGTAGCGCCCGATGCGCTCCGGGAGGCCTTCCGTCGGGTCGGGCCCCCCCTTGCCCGCGAAGAGCCGTTGCCAGAAGTCCCACCGCCGTCGGCCGGTGGCGGTGGCGACGTCGTCCTCGTGGTCGGTGGTCATCTGCGTGCCCTGCGCGGGAGGACCGGGGCGCGGCAATCCGTCCTCCCCACCAGGCCTGCCGGCCCCTCGCGGGCGGTCCACGTTTGCGTCGGGAGGACTCTCCAAGTGGCGTGGGACACGCTGCCTCCAGCCCTGGAATGAGCGCGCTGAGTTTCTCCGGAAGCCTGATCTGGACGATAGGGGGCAGCCCCCCGAATGTCAATGCCCTTCAGCCAATTGGGGTTTCTTGACTCGCGCCGGGGCCGCATCGACAATCGTCTCCGGCGTCTCCCCCCAGGCCGATAGCTGTGCAACGGCGTGTCGGGGTCGTGGAGGTCGTGATGGCGGCTTTCGACACGACCAATTGGAGCGTGATCGTACGGGCGGCCGCGGACGACTCCGCCACCGCCCGGGAAGCGCTGGCCGCCCTCTTCGAGGTCTACTGGTACCCCGTCTACGCCATGGTCCGTCGCTACGGTCACAACGCGACGGACGCCGAGGACCTGGCCCAGGCCTACTTTGCCCGCCTCATCGAGAAGGGGTGGGTCAAGGAGGTGCGACCGGAGCACGGGCGGTTCCGGTCGTTCCTGCTCGTCTCCGTCCGCAACTTCCTCCACAACGAGCGCGACCGCGAGCGGGCGGTCAAGCGCGGCGGGCGAACACGCGCCATCTCGCTGGACGGCGCCGCTGCCGAGCAGCGCTACGCGCTCGAGCCGGTGGAGTCCTCGACCCCCGAAACGATCTTCGAGAGGGCCTGGGCGAACGAGGTGCTGTCGAGAGCGCTGGAGCGGTTGAGGAACGAGACGGCAAAGACGGAGGGCGCCGATCGCTTCGAGAGGCTGAAGGGCCACCTCACGGGAGACGAGCCGGCGGAGACGTATCGCGAGCTGGCGGAGGCCTGGGACGTCGGCGAGTCCGCGGTGCGGGTGGCCCTCCACCGTATGAGGAAGCGCCTGGGCACGATCCTCCGAGAGGAGATCGCCGACACCGTGGCCGACCCCGCCGACGTGGGCGAGGAGCTCCGCCACCTCCTGACGACGGTGGGGCAGTAGCGGGCGCCGGCGGTAACGAAGGCTCGGTCGTTCTTCTCTCAAGACGAGGAGGGAGCCTGGGCGTGGCGGACCAGCAGCGCTGTGCGCGGTGTGGTGCCCCTCTCCAGCCACACCACGGGGACGGGGAGTCCTGTCCGCGATGTCTCCTGGCCTTGGGACTCTCCACCGGGCTCGGATCGCGCGACCCCACCCCGGCGGCGTCGCCTGCGGGAGGCGGGCTCGCGGGGTTTCCCGACCAGCTCGGCGAGCTCCGCATCCTCGATTGCCTGGGTGTGGGGGAGGCGGGCACCGTCTACCTCGCCGAGCAGGCCCCGCCGGCACAAGGGAAGGTGGCGCTCAAGGTCGTCCGGACCGGGCTCGATGCCGCCGAGGTCCTCGATCGGTTCGAGGCGGAGCACGAGGCGCTCACCCACATCACCCACCCCGGGATCGCCAAGATGCTGCAGACGGGCACCACCGAGGATGGACGGGCCTACTTCGTCATGGAGTGGATCCGCGGGGTCCCGATCACCGAGTACTGCGACCGCGAGCGGCTCACCACCCATCGGAGACTGGCGCTGTTCGTCGAGGTGTGCGAGGCGCTTCACCGCGCGCACGAGGTGGGTGTCGTCCACCGGAACATCAAGCCCTCGAACGTCCTGGTGGTGGAGGAAGACGGGAAACCTCACCCGAAGGTCCTCGACCTCGGCATCGCCCGGGCCCTCGACCAACGGCTCACCGCGGAGTCGCTGTACTCGGCCCGGAGCCTTCTGTCGGGGACCCCATGCTACGTGCCTCCCGAGCTGATGGATCCGTCAGGTCTGCCCCCGGAGGCGGACGCTCGCTCCGACGTCTACTCCCTCGGCGTGCTTCTCTTCGAGCTGCTGGTGGGGACCCCTCCGTTCGATGCGAGGAGGCTCCGGCAGGCGGGCTGGGCGGAGATGGTGCGGGTCATCCGCGAGGAGGAGCCCGCGCCTCCAGGCCGGCGGGTCAGGGGACTCGGGGGCGTGGCGGCGACCGAGGTGGCCCTGCAACGGGGCACGGAACCCCGGCGGCTCGCGCTGGAGCTCCAGGGGGATCTCGATGCGATCGTGCTCGCGACGCTCTTGAAGGACCCGTCGCGGAGGTACTCCTCGGTCCTCGATCTGGCGACGGACGTGCGCCGCCACCTGAGGCACGAGCCGGTGTCGGTACGGACGCTGGGGCTGGGCGCTCGCCTTCGACGATTTCTCCGGCGTTCGTAAGGGACGGCCGCCTACCTCCAGCGTTGCCAGGCGGTCGCCGCCTGCCTCCGGCGTTGCCAGGCGGCCGCCGACTACCTCTTCTTGCGCTTCCGGCGAGACCCGCGGGCCGGCGGACGGCTGACGACGGCCCGGATGGCCAGCGCCTCTTCTTCCGGGACGCCCAGCCAACGGAGGAACGAGTGGTGCCCCTGCGGGGCGTTGCGTTCGAACTCGGCGTGCCAGCGGTCCATGTCCTCCTGACTCATCCCGACCGAGCGCAGGACCTGCACCCAGGTGTCCCGGTCGATGGACCCGACGGCGTCGTCGTCCCCCATTCCCTTCAGGAGGCCGACCAGGGCCCGCTGCTGCATGCGAACCCGGGCGATCTCCCGGTCCAGCTCGACGATCCGCCGCTGGAGGATGCCCCGGTTGGGCCCCTCGGGCGTCTCGAGGAGCTCGCGGATCTCCGCCAGCGTCAAACCGGCGCCCTTGTAGGTGCAGATCAGCCGCAGCCGCGCCACCGTATCGTCCCCGTAGAGCCTGTACCCGGACCCGGAGCGTGTGGTGGAGCGGAGCAGCCCGATGCGCTCGTAGTAGAGGAGCGTCGTCCGGGAGAGACCGAACCTCTCCGCCAGCCTACCGACCGTGATCACCGGGACTCCGATTCGAGTGGAGGGCCGCGACGGCCACGAGCACGCACACGGCCGCCGAGACCGTCAGGATCGTCCTCGTGGAGGCGACATAGGAGGCCCCCTGGCCGGACATCACGTCGAGGAGGATGCCGGTGAGGGCCATGCCCAGCGGGAAGCTGGTCCCGCCAATGGCCTCGGCCGCCCCCATGATCCCCCCCCGCTCGCCCTCGGGTGACCGGATCTGAAGCTCGGTCATCAGGTTGACGATGATGACACCAATTCCGACGCCGATTCCCAGGAGGGCCAGCCAGGCCACCACGAACGAGCGGGCCAACGCGGTGGCCCCGAAGAGCGTTCCGACCCCGAGGCCCACCAACGCCACCAGACGGAATCGACTCGCCGGCGGCCCCAGGCTGCCGGCCACGGCGAACCCCGCCATGATCCCGATCGTGTAGGCGGCCACGAAGAACCCGAACCACCAGTCGGACAGGGAGAGCACATGCTCGGCATAGAACGGCAGCAGCACCGGCAGGCAGGACAGGCAGAGGTGAAACGCCGCGATGTAGAGAAGCAGGGCCCGCAGGTCCGGCTGAGAGAGGACCCGCCGCACCATCGCGAAGGTGTCGCGCAGCAACGAGCCCTCGGCCGGCCCAGGCTCCACGGCCGGCTCGCTTCGCGGAACCCTGATCCAGGCCTCGGTGACCGCGGAGATGCAGAAGGACAGCGCGTTCACAGAGAAGGCCCCCGCGGCCCCGAGGACGGAGTACAGCACCCCTCCCGTGCCCTGACCGAGGATCTGTCCCCCCAGCCGACTCGACTGATGGGCGGCATTGCCCTTCGCCAGATCCTTCCCTGTCACCAGCGCCGGGACCAGCGCCAGGACCGCGGGGTTGAAGCCGGCGGCCGCGGCGCCGAGCACCGTGTTGCCCACGCAGAGCGCCAGGACCATCACCCACGGTTCGGTGCGTCCCCAGATGCACAGCGCGACCGCCCCTACCGCGACCGCGCTCACCAGGTCGGCGGTGACCATCGTTCGAACGTGACCCAGACGGTCGGCGAGCCTGCCGCCCAGGGGGGCCAGCAGCGCCTGGGGCATGTTGGTCATGAGAAGGGCCAGCCCCATCAACGAGGCCGATCCCGTCACCTCCTTGATCCAGAGCAGCATGGCGATGTCGTAGATCTGGTTGCCCATGTGGGTCACGAGCTGACCCTGGAGGAGCAGCCACAGGTTCCGCCTGATCCCGGTCGTGGTCGTCATGTCCAAGTGCCTCGCTACGTCGGCCGCACGTCGTGTCTACGTCCCAGCATGAACTGTGAAGCCGTAGACAGGTCAAGCGACCGCCGATGCTCGGGACGGGGCTGATCGGCGGATTCTGCACGGAGGCGCTCCAGGCCAGCCGCCGGCGAGACCAGGTGACGGACGTGCACGGCCGTCACCCGCGTGAAACATGAAACTCGATTTCAGGTGGCTTTGCCCGAACAGAGTCACCTGAATCTGGACTTCAGTCTCATGATGGCGAGCCGCCGCCGGCCGCGTCGAAGGGCACCGCGGGTCACCGCGGGCCGACATCACTCGAGCAGGGACGTCCAGTTGGTGACGACGTTCAGCGACTGGACGACGGCGTGAATCACCCGATCCATTGCCTTCAGTGAACGGACGGGGGAAGGTGGGCTGAGGAGGTGCGGTCATGAGAGTGCTTGCCACGGCCCTGCTGGGCGTCGCGGTGGCCACCGCGCCCGCGTTGGCCGAGAAGGCCCCCGAGTACGACACGAGCGCCGAGGTCACGGTCACTGGCGTGGTCGTCGCCACCCACGAAGCCACGGAGGCGGACGATCACCCTGGCCTCCACTTCGTCCTGAGGATCGGCCCCGCGCCCGAGGACGAGGCAGAGGCGGCCGAGGAAGTCGCCCCCGCGGTGCCTGCCGCCGGGGAGCCGGAGGAGGCCGCCGCGCCCGAGGGGGAGAGTGCCGCGCCGGAGGTCCCCGCCGCCGCCCCGGAGCCCCCCGCTGCCGTCGCGCCAGGGCCTCCCGCTGCCGTCGCGCCGGAGCCACCCGCCGTAGAAGCCGAGACCGTGGAGGTTCACGCCTGTCCCATGGACCTCCTCGGCTACCTCGACTTCAAGGTCGAGAAGGGCGACGAGCTGACCGTGACCGGATCGCGTCCCGGGGACGGGTCTGTCATCGTCGCTCGCGAGCTCGTGAAGGGGGAAGTGAAGCTGCGGGTCCGCGACGAGGAGGGCGTGCCCATCTGGACCGACCTGGAATAGCAGGCGGAACGGGGCGCGTGGCCGGAGGTCGGCCGCCGGTGCCTTCGCACGATCGGGACGACGAAGAGCCGCGCCAGGGCGGCGACGCGTAGGGGGAGCCCGTCCTCGCGTCAACGCGGAGCCGGCGCACAGCTCCCTCCGGCGGTGTGGCATCATTCAGGGCCCGGATCACCGATCACGATGAGCCAGTCCCACGACCCCGTGGACCCCCACCCACCTGCGCCGCCGGCACCGCCGCGCCCCGCCTGGGGTCTCCTGGCCGCGCTCACCGCGCTCAATGTCCTGGCGTACATCGACCGCCAGCTCATCGTGACCCTGGCCCCGCTCCTGATGGAGGACCTGGGCCTGACCCGGGCCCAGGTCGGCCTCCTGGTGGGCGCGTCCTTCATCGTGGTCTTCGCGGGGCTGAACCTCGTCCTGGGCGCGGCCGCCGACCGCTTCTCTCGCCCGCGGCTCATCGCAGCGGGGCTCGCGGTGTGGAGCGTGGCCACGTCCCTGACCGCCGCTGCGCGGGGCTTCGCTCAGCTCGCCCTCATGCGCGTCTTCGTGGGGGTGGGGGAGGCGACGCTCTCGCCGGCGGCCCTCTCCATGCTCGGAGACCGGTTTCCGCCACACCGACTGGGCCTGGCCAACTCGATCTTCTATTCTGGTATCCCGCTCGGATTCGCCGTGAGCTTCCTGCTCGCCGGCTGGATCGGTCCCTGGCTGGGCTGGCAGGCGTGCTTTGTCATCCTGGGAGTCACGGGCGTGCTCGCGGTGGCCGCGGTCGCCCTCAAGAAGGACCCCGGGCGGCGGGGCGTGGGGAGCGGGCAGTCGCGGGTGACGGCGGGCGAGCTCGCGCGATCGCTGCGACGGGTCCTGGCCGAGCGGCCGGTGGTCGGGCTCGTCAGCCTCGCCGGGGCGCTCCTGGCATTCATGAGCAGCGCCTCGCAGCACACGATCACCTGGCTCGTTCAGGAGCGGGGGTTCGAGTACTCCCGCGCTGCCTTCCTCTCCGCGGGGATGGTCGCGGTCGGGGGGCTGCTCGGGAACGTCGCGATCGGGGCACTCACCGACTGGGTCCGGAGACGCCACCCCGCGGGCCGTCTCGTGGGGATGGCCGCGCTCGCCGCGCTCGCCCTTCCGGTGGTTGCCGCTTTCTATCTCCTGCCGCCCTCGTCACCGCTCTTCCTGCCGGTGTGGTTCGTGGCCCAGGCCTGGATGATGGGATGGTTCGGCCCGGTGCTCGCCGCCCTCGACGAGCTGGCCCCGGCCGGTCGGCGGGCCACGGTCCTGGGCTTCGGCCTGCTGGCCATCAACCTCCTGGGCGTGGCCACCGGTCCCTGGGTCGCCGGTCTGGTCGGCGACCGGGTGAACCTGACCGCAGGGCTGCTCGTGGGCCTGGGTGTGGGCACCTCGGCCGTCGTGCCGCTGCTGCTCGCGGCGCGACTTCAGCCGCCCATCCCACCGGCCGCCATCGGGGAGCAGACCGCCGGCTAGCCTCAGATCCAGCCGAGGACGGTCCCGAACACGACGAGGCATGCCACGTCGAACCCCAGCAGAGCGGCGACGACCCACGCCTGCCGCCGGGGGCTGGGCAGGTCGTGGACGCGGAAGGCCACCAGGAAGAACGGCAGGTAGCCCACGAGGAAGATCAGCCAGGGGGCGCCGCGGTTCCACCAGGCGTAGTCCCACGTGAGGGCCCCTGTCGCGTTCAGCAGGAACTCGACCAAGACGCAGAAGGCCGACCCCACCAGCGCGACGAACAGCCGGTTGGGCACGCCGAGGATCCTCGACGTCCGGTCGCGCGGCAGCAGCTTCACGAACACCACGCCCGCGACCGCGAACATGAGGCAGATCTCGATGTTGAGACCGATGAGGATCAGGTAGGCCGTCCGGCCTGGCGCTCCCCAGACCGGGGCGTGCCCGGTGAAGTGGAGCACCAGGCCGTTCCAGATCTCGTTGAACCAGTCCATCCCCCAGAAGGCGAGGCCGGCGAAGACGGCCTTCCAGTTGCCGGCCTCCACCTCATGGGCATAGACGTAGGTCACGAAGGCCAACAACGGGATCACGTACCACTGGAACTGGCTGCCGTCGCGGAGAATGCCGAGTGCTTCCTGCGCCGCCGGGGTGGGCATCGAGCCAGAGCCTACCCCAGATCCACAGCGGGACCACACCGACATGACGGTGGCGCCCCTGGATGGCTTGGTGGCCGCGTATCCCGGGTGTAGCCTCGGGGGCGATGGCCGTCCTTCGCGACGCCTCCGCATCCCAGCCGGTGCGCGCCGCGCGCCTGCAGCGAGCCCGCGACGGCGAGATCGCACCGCGCTACCTGAGGACCCATCTCCCCGAGCCCGACTACACGCGCCCCCTCCTCGAGGTACCGGCCGACCACCGCGAGCGGATCCTCGACAAGCTCACCGTGCTGTACGGCCGCGAGGTTGCCCAGCAGTGGTGGCCCGAGTTCGAGCGCATGATGCGCATCTACCACGCGCACAAGACCCCGGAGATGAGGACCGACGACGAGCCCTTCGATCCCGCCGAGCGCTTCACCGAGCAGGACGTCTTCCTCATCACCTACGGCGACCTGCTCACGAGTGGGGAGCGTCCCCCGCTGGGGGCTCTCCGGGATTTCGTCCGGGTGTTCATGCGGGGCGCCATCAACACCGTCCACATCCTGCCGTTCTTTCCATATTCCTCCGACCGCGGGTTCTCGATCGTGGACTTCGAGCAGGTGGATCCGCGGCTCGGGAAGTGGAAGGACATCGAGGACCTCGGACGCCGAGTCCGCCTCATGTTCGACGGTGTCTTCAACCACGTCTCGTCGAAGAGCAAGTGGTTCCAGGGATTCCTGAACGGCGATCCGGAGTTCCAGGACTACTTCATCGCCTTCAACACCCGGGACGCCATCGACCCCCACCTCCTGCGCCTCATCCTGCGACCCCGGGCGACGGACCTCCTGTCCCGCTTCGAGACGATCGGGGGGCCGCGCTTCGTCTGGACGACCTTCAGCAAGGACCAGGTCGACCTGAACTACCGCAACCCACGAGTCCTCGTCGCCATCATTGCGATCCTGCTGCTCTACGTCCGCCGCGGGGCCGACGTCATCCGCCTCGACGCGGTTACCTACATCTGGCGCCAGCTGGGCACGCGCTGCGCCCATCTCGAGGAGACGCACGCCCTCGTCCAACTCTTCCGGGCGATCCTCGACGCGGTGGCCCCCCAGGTGGCCCTCATCACCGAGACGAACGTCCCCCATGAAGACAACATCAGCTACTTCGGTGACGGGACGAACGAGGCGCAGATGGTCTACAACTTCGCGCTCCCGCCCCTGGTCCTCCACACGTTTCACACCGGGAGCACGGAGCGCCTCGTGGGGTGGGCCCGAACGCTCCCCCACATCTCGAACAGCGCCACCTATTTCAACTTCCTCGACTCGCACGATGGAATCGGGCTGATGGGGGCCCAGGGAATCCTGCGCCCGAATGAGATCGACGCCCTCGTCGCCCGATGCTACCGGCACGGGGGACTCGTCTCCTTCCGGGACACGGGCGACGGGACCAAGAGCCCCTACGAGATGAACATCACCTGGTACAGCGCCCTGAATCAGGACGGGAACGGCGAGCCGCTGTCGCTGCAGGTGGACCGGTTCATCGCCGCCCGGTCGATCGCCCTCGCGCTGCGGGGGGTCCCCGGGATCTACCTGCCCAGCCTCTTCGGGGCGAAGAACGACACCGCGGCCATCCTCGCCGGCGACGAGGCAAGAGCCATCAACCGCAAGACGATCGACGAGGAGACCCTGTTCGGCCTGCTCGGGGAGCGGGAGTCCTGGGTTCACCAGGTGGCGGTCCGGTTCCGCCGCCTCATCCAGAGACGTATCGAGGCACGGGCCTTCCACCCGAACGCCGACCAGCAGATCCTGTCCGCGGGGCATGCCGTCTTCGCCGTCCTTCGCACCCCGCGCGACGGCCGGCAACAGGTCCTCGCCCTGACCAACGTCACCCCGCACCCGCACGAGGTCCGCCTCACCGCGGACGACCTCGCCGGTCGCCACCGGATCTGGCGCGACCTGCTCACCGGCCAGACATTCTCCGGCACGGCGGACGGAGACCTGACCCTGACGCTCCGCCCCTACGGCATCCTCTGGCTCACCCCCAGCTGACGTCGCACTAGGCGGCCGCGTTGGCCAGGCCTACCGTGTGAGCGCCGCGCTCAGCTGCTTCGCTCGGGTGGGGAACGCCGCGAGCAGCGCCCGGGCCTTCTCCACCACCTGGGCTGCCGAGAAGCCGTACTTCTCCATGTTGACCTTCCCCGGGGCGGAAGCCCCGAAGCGGTTCTCGATGGCCACCACCTCGCCGAGGGGCCCGACGAGACGATGCCACCCCTGGGGCACCCCCGCCTCCAGGGCCATGCGCGCCCACACGTCCGGAGGGAGGACGGAGTCGCGATAGGCCTGGTCCTGCTTCAGGAAGAGGCCGGGGCTCGGCATGCTGACGACGCGGACCTTCGCCGCCCCGAGGATCTCGCGCGCCTCGAGGGCCAGCGAGACCTCCGAGCCGCTCGCCATGAGAACGAGCGCGAGCGGGCCCTCGGCGTCGGCCAGCACGTAGCCCCCCCGTGCGACATCGGCCGGACCCTCGAGGATCGGCACGGCCTGGCGGGTCAGCAGCATCGTGACCGGCCCCCCCTTGTGGGTCATGGCAAACCGCCACGCCGCCGCGGTCTCGTTGGCGTCGGCGGGACGGAGGACCGTCAGGTGGGGGATGACCCGCAGGGCCGCTGCCTGCTCGACGGGTTCGTGGGTCGGGCCGTCTTCCCCCACCGCGATGCTGTCGTGGGTGAAGACGTAGACGACGGGCAGCTCCATGAGCGCGGCGAGACGGATGGACGGACGCATGTAGTCGGCGAACACCATGAACGTGGCGGTGTACGGCCGGATCCCCCCGTGCAGGGCCAGACCCGAGGCGATCGCGCCCATGGCGTGCTCTCGCACGCCGAAGTGCACGTTGCGCCCGCCGTAGCCCCAGTCCTCGCCGACCGCGCCCTGGCGATCGCCCTCCCGCGACGGGCTCTGGAAGTCTCCCATCCCCTTGAGAGCGGTGTTGGTCGACGGGTTGAGGTCGGCGGAGCCACCCATGAGCTCCGGCACCCGCGCCGCGAGGGCGTTGATGACCTTGCCTCCCGCGGAGCGGGTGGCCAGCGGCTTGTCTTCGGCGGAGAAGCGCGGGATGTCCGCGTCCCAGCCCTCGGGGAGCTCGCCCCTCATCGCCCGCTCGAACTCGGCGGCGAGGTCGGGGTGGGCCTTGCGGTAGGCCTCGAAGCGGGTGCGCCATTCGGCCTCCATCTGCTCCCCGCGCCCCACCGCGAGCCGCATGTCGGCGGCCGCCTCCTCGGGGATGAAGAACGGTTCGTCCGAGGGATAGCCGAGGGCCTTCTTGGTTGCGAGAACCTCGTCGGCCTTGAGCGGTGAGCCGTGGACACCGAAGCTGTCCTGCTTCGGGCTCCCGAACCCGATGTTCGACCGGACGACGATCAGCGAGGGCCGACTCGTCTCCTCCCTGGCCGCGGTGATCGCCGCGTCCACCGCGTCGATGCTGTTCCCGTCGGCCACGTGCTCGACGTGCCAACCACACGACTCGAACGTGCCGCCCATGTCCTGGGTGAACGAGAGGTCGGTCGCGCCGGCGAGCGAGATGCGGTTGGCGTCGTAGAGACAGACGAGCTTGCCGAGGCCGAGGTGGCCGGCGAGCGAGGCCGCCTCCATCGCCACCCCCTCCATGAGGTCACCGTCTCCGGCGAGGACGTAGGTGTGGTGATCGACGACGGTGTGACCCGGCCGATTGAAGCGCGCGGCCAGGTGCGCCTCCGCGCTGGCCATGCCCACGCCGTTCCCGAACCCCTGCCCGAGGGGGCCGGTCGTCGTCTCCACGCCCGGGGCCTGGCCGTGCTCCGGGTGGCCGGGCGTCCGGCTGCCCCACTGGCGGAACCGCTTGATCTCATCCATCGGCAGGTCGTAGCCGGTGAGGTGCAGCAGGCTGTAGAGCAGCATCGAGCCGTGGCCGGCGGAGAGGACGAACCGGTCGCGGTCGGCCCAGGACGGATTCCGCGGGTTGTGCCGGAGGTGCCGCGACCACAGCGCCCACGCCGCCGGGGCCGCCCCGAGCGGCAGCCCCGGGTGGCCCGAGTTGGCCTTGAGGATGGCGTCAATGGAGAGAGCGCGTATGGTATTGACGCAGAGCTGATCGAGCGCCGGGTCGGTGTTCGACATGGAAACCCTCCGGGATGGGAGCGGCGACGCCGTTCTCCGAGACGAGCCGCTGAGGTCCGCGCATTATATCCGCCACACGGGAGCACGCTTCGGCGCGGCGGTGGGCGAGCCCGCGCACATTTGGCTTTACCCTGCCCCCGGCTCCGGCGTAGGCTCGACCTGCCGGGTCGCCCGATGCGCCCACGAAAGGCTGGATCATGCAGTCCCTGAACAACATCGTGGACGAGGCCGAGCTCAAGGTGCCGGACTTCCACCTCGACCACTTCCAGGGTCGGGTCCTCGAGGAGCTGCATCTCGAGTTCTTCTTCGCTCACTGCCGCTTCCTGATCACGCCGTCCTTCCGATACGTGACCACCGGCAAGGCCACCACCCAGGAGATCACCCAGCTCGAAGGCATCCTGGCCCAGCGCCAGGAGCTCATCGGCGAGCTCAAGAGCTATCTCATGTACGGCCTCACCCTGTACTCGGCGCTGCTGGAGACGAACTCGTACCACATCGTGGTGAACGACCACCTGGTCATCGCGCGCTTCGTGGGGCTGCGCGACGCCTTCGAGGTCAAGCTCTACACGCTGCGGCAGGAGGACCTGCCCGCTCGCTATGAGGACAAGATCTACCTCGGCCGTGACGTGCTCCGGCTGGATCGGCTGGAGCGCGACCACTTTGGCCTGCGGGACATGCGCCACGTGCTGCGCGAGCAGACGGTGAAGCTGCGCCGCCGGCTCGACGAGCACGCCCCCGAAGCGATGCGGGCCGAACTCGAGCGCGACTACCTCGGTGACCTGCAGGAGCTGGTCGAGGACTTCTCGAAGAACGCGAGCGTGGTCCTCAAGGATTTCCCCCCCGTCTTCCCGGGTGACGAGCTCGACTGGCGGACGCTGCTCGAGATGAACCGTCACTTCCGCGAGCTGAAGCACCGGCTGGTGGAGGCCGACGAGCTCCTGGGGGAGATGGAGAAGGCGCTCTTCGAGGAGGCGCCCCACGCGGCGCGCTACGTCACCAAGCTCCGCAAGGACGTCACCAACGCGGAGAACTACATCCTGCTCAAGGTGAACGGGCGCATCACCGACGCGGTCAACGGGATCAGGCTCTAGCTCAACCGCCCGAGCGCTTCGAGCGCAGACCGCGTGCCGCGAGCGCGGCCTCGATGCGCTCCCGGTGGTCTCCCTGCAGCTCGAGGGCGCCGTCCTTGACCGTGCCGCCGGCGCCGCAGGCGGTCTTCAGCCGTCGCGCAAGCTCCGTAACCTCGGCCGTGCCGCCGGGCAGGCCGGAGACGACGGTCACCACCCGTCCCGAGGCTCGCCGGTCGAGGCGAAGGCGGATACCGGGCGACGGTTTCGTGGGCCGGCGCGGTGCCTCTTCGGACTCCGGCGGCTCGGGGCGCTCCCCCCCGGTCGAGTAGACCAGGCGCGTGTTGGGCGGACGCTTCGACATGACGGGCGCGTTCCTACTGGACGGTCATCCGTGCGACGTTCCACCCCTCGATGCGGACGGCCAGAGGCGCCGAACCGGCGTCTTTCATCGTGTAGGTGGCGCCGAGCTCGAGCGTCTCGCCGGGCGCCAGGGTGACGTCGTTGTCCTCCCAGAGGACCGGGAGAACCTCCTCGCTATCCTCGCCCTTCCGCACGCTCAGGTGGATGAAGAACGCCATGCCGTCCGACGCGTTCTCCAACGTGACCCGGGCCTCGCCGTCGTCTTCCACCGTCGTGAACCGTGCGGTGACCTTCACCTCCGCCGGAGACAGCTCGTTGAGCCCCGTCATGTCCGTGTACTGCTTCACCGGCGTGTAGTACCAGCGTGACTTGTCCCAGGCCATGACCTCGGGTGTCGTGGAGAGCCAGTAGACGTTGCGGCTGATGGTGCCTCCGGCCGAGTCATCGAGGGTGAGCACGACGAAGTAGGTGGAGGTCGAGCCTTCCGGCTCGGGAAGCGAGGACAATTTGAAGGTCTCGTCGGGTCCGACGTCCAGGGTGTCCGACCGGGAGTACCTCTCGACGCCGTTCAGGTCGTACACCCGGGCGGTCGCCTTCATCCCCCAGAACGACTGCAGGCTGGAGCTCACGACCACCACCGACCGATCGTCGTAGGCGTACTGGACGTGGAGGGGCTCGTTGGCCTTCTTGGCGCCGAAGTACGAGCCACCGGGCCGCAGGTAGTAGTCGTAGAGGTGCCAGATCATCCCGGGCCAGGCGTTGTTCAGCATCCACTGGATGACACCGGTGGCCGTGTACTTCCTCTCCCGGAACGACTCGAACATCGCCCGGTGCGATTCGTAGGCCGCCACCTGGGCCTTGAGCGCGTACTCCTCGAGGTTCTCCGGGGCGCCGTAGCGGGCGCTCATCGCCGCGTTGAAGACGTCGAGCGTCTTGAAGGCACCCCCGCCGGCGTGGAAGTTCCAGACCTCGTTGACGGGCCAGAGCTTGTCCTCGGGGATGAACAGTCTCAGGCTCTCGACCGGCGGCGGGGCCGGCCCGGGCCCGATCTCGGTGGCGAAGCCGTGCGGGCCGCCACGCTCCTCGTCCGTGTACCAATAGATTGGAGGAACCCACTCGTACGGCCCGCGCATCTTCACGCCGCTGGGTCCCGAGTACTCCGCCACCTTCTCGGTAGCGGAGGAGACGACGGGGTTCGGGAAGCTCAGCCGGTCGAGGGTGGCGAGGTAGGCCTTCTCGACCTCGGCCGGGGGTGGGTTGTCACTACCGTTCAACCAGGTGAAGACAGAGGCGCGCCCACGCAGCCGCAGGATCTGATCGTGGAGCTGGGCCACCGCGATCGGAAGGTCCTCTTCACCCCATTCGTCCCACCTCTCCCAGATGTGGCAGCAGCACCATCCGGGCATGATCATGAGGCCTTCCCGGTCGGCGATGTCGAAGAACTCCTCCCACTCGAGCTTGCCCTCGAGGCGGACGGTGTTGAGCCCCATGTCCTTGACGTAGCGAAGCTCCTGCTCCATCCGTTCCGTCGAGTAGCGGAGCATCATCTCCGAGGTCCAGCCCGCGCCGCGGACGAGGATGTTCTTCCCGTTGATCTGGTAGACGAGGTGGCCGTTCTCGTCGATGTCGGCGGTGAACTCGCGGATGCCGAACCGCGACTCGCTGCGGTCGGAGACCACCCCGTCCACCTTCAGCACGAGCTGGAGATCGTGCAGGTTCGGCTCGCCGTACTGGAACGGCCACCACAGCCTCGGGTGCTCCACCACGAGCTCCGGGACCTCGGCCGGCGTGAGGACGACCTCCCTCTCCTCACCCGCGCCGAGCGAGATCTCGCTCGAGAACGTGATGTCGCCGATGGCGCCCTCGAGGGTGCCGGTTGCCGGCCGCGGGGTGGCGTTGCGGGCGAACACCTTGACCGTCAGCTCGGCGCGGTCGAGCTCGGGCGTGCTGAGCTTCGACACGACCTGCGGGTGGCGGAGCGCCAACGGCCCGCTCGTGGCGACCGTCACCGGGCGGTAGAGTCCCATCACCTTGTCGGGCGGCATCGGATTCCAGTCGACGAAGGTGAGAGCCAGGTCGCCCGTCCCCGGTGCGAAGACCTCGACCGCGAGGGCGTTGGGCTCGTCCACCCTGGCGACCCCGGTGATGTCGAACTCGTGAGTGCGCCACGCCCCGGCGATCTCGTCGGCCGCGGCGATCCGCTGGCCGTTCAACCACACGTTGGCCTTGAAGTTGATGCCTCCGAAGCGCAGCCAGACCGTCCGGCCACTGGCATCGGTCGGGAGCGTGAACTCGGTCCGATACCACCAGGGCACCCGGAAGGGGCTGTCCTCGGACATCTCCACGTTGGAGAAGTTGCTGCCGATCTCGTAGTCGGTCCCGGGGATCTCCCGCATGTTCATCGCGAAGTGCGGGTCGGGGAAGGTCTCGTCCTCCACCAGGGCCCCCACGACCGTGGTCGGGACCGTGGCCCGGTGCCAACCCGCCGTCTCGAAGCCGGGCGCGGACAGCGCCTCGCCGCCCTGGTCGACCTTCGCCGAGGACTGGATCGCCCAACCCTCGCGCAGATCCAGGGTCACGTCTGCATTCTGCATTCGGCACCCCAGAGGCGTCACGAGAAGAAGGAAGAACGGCACGAGCCGTCGCACGGAAAGCATCACGGACCTCCCTCGCTGTGTCGTGCGGGAGGCTACGATGAGGGCGCCCCGGGCGCAACAGGAACTCGTTGTGACTCAGGGCGGACGGGGGCGTCACCGGTGGGGGACGGGTGGCGCACTTGATGGCCCGCGAGACGCCGGAGGGGGCGTAACTTACTGCGAATCAAGGCCTTGATGAGGACCTTACATCCCGATGACGTACCACGGTGGCACAGTGGTTGCTTAGGTGGTAGCTTCGGAGAACGGGGCTCGCATGGGGATGGGCGGTCGAATGCGGTGGATGATGGTCGTGGCGGTGGCGAGTATGGGCCTGCTTGCCGCGGCCTGCGCCACCCAGCAACAGACGTCCCAGCAGACCCCGCAACCGCCGACCCTGCCCACCCCCCCGGCGCCGCAGGCGTCTTCGTCCGAGGCGGACTCGCAGAGCGCGTCATCCCCGGAGGCCCAGTCGGCCGAGGGTGCGGGGGAGGGTCAGGGTTCCCAGGCGTCGAAGGCGGGTGAGTCCGGTGCCGAGGGCGGTCAGGCCGGCTCGGAAGGTGCCTCGGGGAGCCCGGGTTCGGAAGGCGCCGCTTCGGCCTCCGCCGGTGCGGCGGGGAGCCAGGGATCGGAGGGGTCGAGCGGGACGGAGTCGGCCTCCGCCCAGTCGAGCTCCGAGGGAGGCCAGGCGGGTCCCGAAGCGAGCGCCTCGGCGTCTGCGGGCGCTCGCGGAGGCCAGGGCTCGCCCTCGACCGGTGCGTCGGCGTCGGCCGGATCCGCATCGGCACGCGCCGGCGGCCCTTCCGGGGTGGAGAGCGCCGGTGCCGGCGCATCGAACGCGTCGGCCTCGGCCGGCACCGGCGGAGGTGGGGCCGCGGGATCGTCCGGTGGCGCGGCGAGCCCGGGAGGCGTGGGTCCGCCCGCCCGAGGGGCGATGACGCCGGAAGAGCAGCGCGACGTGCTCGACGGACGTCTCCATGCGGCGCTCTCGGAGTTCGACGAGATGCTGCTCGGGCAGCAGCAGGCGCTCGAGGAGAAGCAGCGCGAGGACCCGGTGCCGGGACGGGAAGACCCATCGGCGATGGGTCGAAGCGGCGCCTCCGGGCAGTCCTCGGCCAGCGGCGGCGCCGGCCCGCAGCGCCCCGGCCGCCCCGCGGCCGAGGCCGGGGCCAGCGGCGGTGGCCGGACCACCGACCGATCCACCGGCGGCTCCCCTGACGCCGGCGGTCTCGAAGGCGGTCAAGGCTCGGCCGGAGGCGTCGAGGGCGGAGCGGCCCAGAACGATCCGCGCGTGCCTCCGGACGTGGGCGATGGAAGCGACGACGATGTGGTCGCGCGTCAGCTCCGCGAGGCGGCCATGAAGGAAGACGACCCCGAGCTGCGGGAGAAGCTGTGGGACGAGTATCGAGAGTACAAGAAGAGCACGGGCTCGTGAGGGGGGACGGGCGATGAAGGCAGGACGCGGACGGAGGACGCTCATCCCGGTTCTTGCCGGCCTCGTCGCGCTCGGCCCGGGCTCTCTCGCCCGGGCCGGAGACGAGTATGTCGAAGCTGTACTTCCCACGGGCGAGATCCCGGAAGAGCAGCGGCTCGACGTGGCGATCGACCTCCTCTCTCCGAGCATCGACGAGCACGACCGCGAGACCTTGCAGGAGGAGGGGATCCAGCCCTCGGTCCGCAAGGCCGAGGCGCGCTACATCCCGATCCACCTGCGCAACACGCTGCAGTCGACGGGGCAG
>JAJDNV010000193.1 GCA_022340545.1 Acidobacteriota bacterium
CGGGAGGCGGGGGAGAGGATCGTGGTCGTGGCCGGGCCCGCGATCGTGCACTCCGGCGGCGACGTCCACCTCGCGCGGCTCGTCCGGGAGGGCTGGGTGGACGCGATCCTCACCGGGAACGCGTTCGCGGTCCACGACCTCGAGAAGTCGATCCTGAAGACGAGCCTCGGGGTGTGCCAGATGAGCGGGCGGGCAGTGGAAGGCGGGAGCCGCCACCACCTCTACGCGATCAACGCCGTCAACCGGGTGGGAAGCATCCGGGCCGCGGTCGAGAAGGGGATCGTGACCTCGGGCGTGATGTACGAGGCGGTGAAGAGGGACGTCCCCTTCGTGCTCGCTGGATCGATCCGGGACGACGGGCCTCTCGCCGACACGATCACCAACATCCTGGAGGCCCAGGCGGCGTACATCGAGGCCCTCGAGGGGGCCGGGGTCTGTCTGATGCTGGCCTCGGCGCTGCACTCGATCGCGGTGGGAAACCTGCTCCCGGCTCGCGTGCGCACGGTTTGCGTGGACATGACGGAGTCGGTGCCGGTGAAGCTCTCGAACCGCGGCACCATGCAGGCCATCGGGCTCGTGACCGACGTCGGCTTCTTCCTGGAGGCCCTGGCTCAAGAGTTCTGATACCGGTGCGATGGGCGTCGATGAACAAGTGCGACCGGTTGACAGGCCCGAGTCGCCTGCGTGTCCCTTTGCTGGGGACACGCAGGTGTTCGAGGCCTCTCTCAAGCCTTTCCCTCCCCCTACGTGGGGAGGGAGGGGGGTCGATGAATGATGGAGGGCTCAGAGACGGCTCTGGCGTGATCTGTGCCTGCCCGCGCCGGTTGACGGGCAACTAGCGCTCTAACGCTCTGCCATGAAGGGGTAGCGGTAGTCCCGCGGGGGGTTGAAGGTCTCCTTCACCGTGCGGGCGCTGACCCAGCGCATCAGGTTCATTTTCGAGCCGGCCTTGTCGTTGGTGCCGGATCCGCGGGCCCCGCCAAACGGCTGCTGGCCGACGACGGCCGCGGTGGGCTTGTCATTCAGGTAGAAGTTCCCGGCCGCGCCCCGCAGGGCGGCCGCGGCCTGTCGTAGACCCTGGCGGTCGTTCGAGAAGACGGCCCCGGTGAGGGCGTAGGGCGACGTCTGATCGACGAGCTTCAGGGTGTCCTCCCACCGGGCGTCGTCGTACACGTACGCGGTCACGACCGGGCCGAAGATCTCCTCGCAGAGGAGCCGGTACCCGGGGTCCTCGGTCTGGACGAGCGTGGGCTCGATGAAGTAACCCTTCTTCGCGTCCGTTCCCCCCCCGGCCAGGATCGTCGCGTTCTTCTTCGCGTCGTCCAGGTAGGCGGAGATCCCGTCGAACGCCTTCTTGTCGATCACCGCCCCCATGAAGTTCCGGAAGTCCTGGACGTCGCCCATCCTGATGTCCTGGATCATGCCGACGATGCGGTCGCGGACGTCGCTCCAGAGCGAGCGGGGCACGTAGATGCGGCTGGCGGCCGAGCATTTCTGTCCCTGGTACTCGTAGCCGCCGCGGATGACGGCCACCGCGAAGGCCTGCGGGTCGGCCGAGGGGTGGGCCACGATGAAGTCCTTGCCGCCGGTCTCGCCCACGATGCGCGGGTAGGACCGGTAGCGGGACATGTTCTGCCCGATCGTCTCCCACATCGAGTTGAAGACCGCGGTGGAGCCGGTGAAGTGCACCCCGGCGAGGTCGGGGTGGGTGAGCACGACCTTGGCGACGTCGGCCCCGCGGCCGGGGACGAAGTTGATGACGCCGGGGGGCAGGCCCGCCGCCTCGAGGAGCTTCATGAGATAGAAGCCGCTCGGGATCGCCGCGGAGGCGGGCTTCCAGACGACGGTGTTGCCCATGAGGGCGGGGGAGGTGGGCAGGTTGCCGGCGATCGAGGCGAAGTTGAACGGCGTCAGCGCGAAGACGAAGCCCTCGAGCGGCCGGTAGTCGACCTGGTTCCACATGGCGGCGCTCGACAGGGGCTGCTCGGCGTAGAGCTCCTGCGCGTAGTGAGGGTTGAAGCGCCAGAAGTCGATCAGCTCGCAGGCGGCGTCGATCTCGGCCTGGAAGACGGTCTTGGACTGGCCGAGCATGGTCGAGGCGTTGAGCGTGTCGCGCCAGGTCGTGGCCAGCAGCTCCGCCGCCTTGAGGAAGACGGCCGCGCGCTCCTCCCAGGGCCAGCGGGCCCACTCGCGCCGCGCCTCGGCCGCGGCGTCGATCGCCTGGAGCACGTGCTCGCGCGAGGCTCGATGCCAGTCGGCCAGGACGTGACCGTGGTCGTGGGGCATGACCGCCTGGGCGACGTCTCCGGTGGTGACGTCCCGTCCCCCGATGATGAGGGGGACCTCGATCCGCTCACCGGCCATCGACTCGAGGCGGGCCTTGAGCGAGGCCTTCTCGGGTGAGCCGGGGCCGTACGCCTTGACGGGCTCGTTGACGGGGGGAGGGACCTGTCGGGTTCCGTTGAAGCCGAAGTCGCTGGACACGGGAGGATCCTTTCGCGAGAGTGACTGACGATCGCGAACGCCGAGGCTCGCGTCGACCTTCGGCGACGATAGCCGATCGCCGCGAAACGGGTCAACGGGGCAGGGGTGATATGCTCGCGTGCTTCAGATGATTCGTCGCGTTCTCGGAACCCTGGCCCTCGTCCTGGGCAGCCTTCTCGTGGCACTCCTCGTCTTCGAGGTGGGCTATCGCCTGGCCCATGTCCACGTGGGCACGGTCCAGATCAACCGGGCCACGGTACGAAAGATCGCGAACCCCCGGCTCCGCTTCGAGCTCCGCCCCGGCGGCGTGGCCCGGTCGGAGGTCGAGTATCGGATCAACGCCGACGGGCGTCGCGGGCCCGAGGTGGCGGTGGAGAAGCCCGAGGGGGTCCGCCGGGTGGCCGTCCTCGGCGACTCGATCACCTTCGGCTACTGGGTCGCGGAAGAGGACGCCTTTCCGCGCCAGCTGGAGGCGATGCTCAACGAGGTGAGGGGCGAGGGGCCGCGCGTCGAGGTGCTGAACTTCGGGGTCCCGGGCTACAACCTCGATCAGGAGATCGAGGCGCTCCGGTCGAAGGCCCTCGCCTTCGCCCCCGACGTCGTCGTCGTGGCTTTCTGTCTGAACGATCTCGAGGGGATCTTCTCGTACGAGCTCGGGCTGGTGCAGGATCGGGCCACGCGGGAGCGCACGCTCTTCGGGCGCCTTCGCGAGGGTCTCCTCTCGCGGTCGATCTTCTTTGCCTGGCTCGAGTACCGCCTGGCCGAGGCGGATGCGCGCCGGCGGTTCGCCCAGGCCCGCAACCCCTTCTCCGGACCGCTCTACGAACAGACGGTGCGCGAGCAGAAGGAGGTCTTCCTCGGCAAGTTCACGGTACTGCAGGCCATCCTCGCCTCCCACGGGATCGACGGACTGGTCGTGGTCTTTCCGACCTTCACCGGGAACTGGGAGCGCTACCCGCACCGGGGGCTCCACCGGGTCGTCATGGAGGCGGCGGCGGAGTCCGGCTTGATGACCCTCGACCTCCTCGACTGCTACTCCGGGTACTTCTTCCGGGACGTTCGGGTCGACGTCATCCACCCGAACCCGATGGGGCACCGTGTCGCCGCCCACGCCATCCGGGACGTGCTGTGTCACAACGGGGTCCTGTGCCCGGGCCCGGTGGCGGACGAGGGCACCTGCCGCGACTACCGGAAGGACGACTTCCCCGCGGTCCAGGGCTACTAGATTGAAGGGGTGTCTGTGCCCCCCGACCTGAGCGTCGTCATCCCGGCCCACAACGAGGCGGCGAACCTCCGGGTCCTCCTCCCGCAGCTGAGGACGATCCTGGACGGGCTCGGGATCCGGAGCGAGGTGCTGGTCGTGGTGCGGGATGACGACCCCGACACGCTGGAGGCCGCGAGGGGTGGGCTCGCCGCGGTCACGCGGCAGAGCGAGCCCGGCTACGGCGGGGCCCTGCGCACCGGGCTCGCGAGGGCAGAGGGCGAGCACGTCCTGACGATGGACGCGGACCTCTCGCACCCACCCACGTTTGCCGCCGACCTGTGGCGGCGAAGGGACGAGGCCGAGATCCTGATCGCCTCCCGGTACGTCGCCGGGGGCAGCGCCCACATGCCGCTCGTCCGGGCCGTGCTCAGCCGTGTCCTCAACCGCTTCTTCGCGTGGGGGCTGGGCGTGCCGCTGAGGGATCTCTCGAGCGGTTTCCGCCTCTACCGGAAGAGCGCGCTGTCCATGGACGAGGACCGGGCCCGGGACTTCGACATCCTGCCGGAGATCGTGATCCGGGCCTACACGAACGGATGGCGGGTGCGGGAGATCCCGTTCCGTTACGAGCCGCGAGTGCACGGCTCCTCGAACGCACGGGTCATCCCCTTCGGCCTGGCCTACCTCAGGACCTTCCGCCGACTCTGGGTCACGCGCAACGACGTGAAGGCCGCCGACTACGAGGACCGGGCCTACGACAGCCGCCACCCTCCCCAACGATACTGGCAGCGCCGGCGACACGCGCTCATCCGGGAGCTCGTCCCGGAGGGCGAGCCGGTGCTCGATCTGGGCTGCGGCTCGAGCCGGCTCCTTGGCGAGCTGCCCCCGGGCAGCGTCGGACTGGACATCCTGATGGGGAAGCTGCGTCGGTCGCGCCGTTTCGGGCGGCCTCTCGTCCAGGCCTCGGCGAGCCGGCTGCCGTTCTCGGACGGCACCTTCGGGTGCGTCGTGGCCTCCCAGCTGATCGAGCTCGTTCCTCCCGAAGAGGACGTCCTTGCGGAGATGTCGCGGGTCGTTCGGCCGGGGGGGCTGGTGATCCTCTCCACCCCCGACTACGGACGGCGGCGGTGGCGCGTCCTCGGGGCGCTCTACAGCCGAATGGTTCCGGGCGCCGTATGGACGCCGCCCCTCGCCCGGTACTCGCGGCGCCGGCTCGTGGACGCGGTCCAGGACCAAGGGCTGACCCTGGAGGCGGCGCGAGACATCCTCGGCGCCGAGATGATCCTGGCGTTTCGAAAGGGACAGGACTCTGGGGCCTGAGCCGTGAGTCCAGGAGTACGGGTGCGGCTGGCCACCAGGCCCAGGTCCGCCTGCGTGCCCCTTCCTTGGGGACACGCGGGCGCACGGGGCCTATCTCGGACCTTTCCCTCCGCCTACGTTTCCTCTGCCCCAGGCCCAGCCGAACGTGACGTTCATCTGGAAAGCCCGGTAGTTCTTGCGGCCGCCGATCTCTTCCGAGAAGTTGGCAGGCAGGTCGGCGCCGGCGCCGACCCCGAGGAGGAAGTGTCCCCCGATCCGGAAGTCCACGCCTCCGCCCAGGAAGATCCCGGGGGCGGCCAGGGCCTTGGTCTCCACCCGGACCCCGAGCCCCGTCGAGGTGCTCGTGCCGGAGCCGATGTAGGGACCCACCAGGCCGGTCACGTAGGGCCGAACGCTGGCCCTCGGGTTCCTGGTGGGCGTCCAGCGGACGCCCACCAACAACGAGGCGATGCTCGTGGCCTGCGTCCCCGTGCCCGTGAAGTCAGTATAGGTCGAGGCGTCGACGGCTCGCCCGGAGGCGCTGATTGCCAGGGCCCAGTCCTCACGGAACCAGCGGTAGTAGTCCAGACCGCCGCCGAACCCGGCCCCCGAGGTCGTGACGCTCACGCCGGGCGTCGAGACCGCCGTCCCGCCGTCCTCGGTCGAGATCGTCCACCGCAGGTCGATGCGATTGCGGCCGTCCAGGGGGCGCGGCCCCGGCGGATGCTCGGAGAGGCCGCGGGCGACCGTTTCCTGGCGCTCGGTGGCCGTCATCTCGCCCGGTCCCACGACGACGTGGGCCCCCTCCACGACCTCGGCCGTGGTGGCCATCCCCCCGGACTTGAGGTTGCAGTGGATGCGGTAGGCGCCCGGCTCGAGGCCGAGCTGCACGCGGCGCCCTTGCGGCTTCTGGAGCTCGACGAGGAGCTGCTGCTTGGAGTTGCGGACGAAGCAGCGTCCGGCGAGGCCCTCGGAGAGGACGAGCCCCCCCGTGGTCTGGCGCACGTCGGTCATCACCACGTCGCCGGTGCCGGAGAGCTGGATGTCGTACGCGGGATGCTGCGCCCCGCCGCTGGTGTCGGTGGTGCCGCCGAGCGTCTCGTGGAAGGCGAACTGGTAGGCCTCGTTGAGGGTGACCTTCCCCTCGCCGGAGACGTCCGCCGCCCCCCGCAGACCCGAGTTGAGGTAGTGGGTGAAGAAGCTGCCGCCGAGGCCCTCCGACTCCTGGGCGACCTCGTCGGCCGAGCTCGAGGTCAGGAAGGCGTGGCCGCGCATGTCGGACGACTCGTCGGCGAGGAAGGGCGGTCGGCGCTTCCCACCTTTCAGGCGGGTGATGGCCCCGGAGCCGCACGCGTCGAGGACGGCGATGCGCACGTCGGCGGGGACGGCGTCCATCTGGTCGCGCAGGGAGCGGTAGGAGTACCGGTCCTCCCCGAGGAGCAGACCCTTCTCGTCGGCGTGGCCGGAGTAGTAGAAGAGGAACTCGGTGCGTCGCGGAGGGCCGGCCGGGTCGCGTCGCTCGGCCTCGGTGCGCTCGCGCAGGGTGGCGAGGGCGTTCTCGAGGGCCCCGACGGTGGGCTGCTCGAGGAGGATCGTGTCCCGCTCGTCGACCCCGCCGAGCTCCTGGAGAACCTCGGCGAACCGCGCCGCGTCGGACACCGCGTAGCGCAGGGTTGGGCGCTCGCGGCCGCCCAGGTTGGCCCCGGCGACGAGGGCGTAGCGCCTCACGACGTCGGCGCCGGCGATGTCGGCGATGCCAACGAGGAGGGCGAGGGATGTGGCCAGAGTCGATCGAGTCGTCATTGCACCGGCTCCTTCGTGAGAGAGAAGACTGACTGCCCGAGGCCGCTTGGGAGCTTCAACGGCGGGGGGGCGGCCTCGGATCCGGCGGTGGCAACGCTCCGCGCCGCCCTCCGGACGGGCTCCAGGTCGAACGCCTCGTCTCCGGTGACCAGATAGAAGCGTTCCCACCGGGGCGCGTCGTCGAGCTCGTACGAGAAACCCAGAAGCACCGTGCCCCCGGCCTCGAGCGCGGCGGCACGTTGGCCCGAGCGGGGCAGGTGCTGTGTCACGTTGCCGTCGCCATCGGTCGAGACGATGGCGCCCCAGGTCCGGCCGGCGGCCCGGTAGCCCACCCGGATCAGGTCACCGGGGAGGGCCGAGGCGCCCGGCTCGAGACGCTCGCTGCCGGACGTCGTCTTGCGGAAGACGACGAGCTCCGCATCGCCACCCTTCAGGCGGATGTCGTCGGAGGGCCCCGGTGAGCGGACCACGCTCAGGCTGGCGGCCAGGGCGAGGGTCGCCGCGGCCGCCGCAGGGACGAGCCACCCCCAGGCCTTGCGCTCGGACACCCGCGTGCGTTCTGCCGCGGCCACGTCGCGCAGGCGCCCCCTGATGCGGTCGGCCATGTCCGGGGCCGGGTAGCGCCGGGCCGCCTCGTCCTCGGAGGCCTTCAAGGCGTCGAGCCGCCCCCGCAGATCGGGGTCGAGGTCGAGAAGCCGCTCGATCCGTCCCCGCTCGTCCTCGGGCAGCTCCCCGAGAAGGTACCGCTCCAGGAAGAGATCGGGGACCGGCGCGGCGTCGTGCGTGCGGGTCATGAGGCCTCCATCTGCACGAGGGTCTCGCGCAGCCCACGCAGGCGCTTTCGGACGCCGGAGACCGACATCCCCACCTCGCGGGCGGTTTGCTCCAGCGTGAGGCCGTCGACGAAGTGGAGGACGGCGATCAGGCGCGTGGAGTCGCGGTGCTGTGAGAAGAGCCGCCGGAGCGTGAGGCGGGCCTCGGCTCCGGGAGTGGGGTCCTCGAGGCGCGCGAGTCGGACGAGGGTGGCGTCCTCGACCGGCTCCGGGGCGGCTCGACGGTCGCGCAGGCGGTTGAGGCAGAGGTTCGTCGCCATCTTCCACAGGAGGCTCGAGGGGTAGCGAACCTCCAGCTGTGATCGCCGGCGCAGCAGCTGAACGAAGACGTCCTGGGTCACGTCGAGAGCCTCCTCCTCGTCACGCAGAAGCTGGCGGCAGCGTCGCAGGACGAGACCGCCGTACCGGGTCCAGAGCCCCTCGACGTCCACGTCCCGTTCGGCCATGTCGTTCATGAGACACCCCCGAAGCCGGGAAGTGTCACCCCCGCCTTGCCGGACGACGCGAGCGACTCGAGTGCACCGATTGACTCTTTTGGGCCGATTGAGGGGGTGCCGGGGGGCCCGCGTCTGCTCTTCACTCTCGAGGCCTCCGAACCAGAACGAGGTTACACGCTCGATGTCGTTTCGTGGCACTGAATCCGCCGCCATGGCGGCCTCCCGGCGCCCAATGCTAGACTCCCCCTTTTCGGAGAGGCTCAGCGATGGAGACGAAGGGGAGCCGGTGAAGATCCAGGCGGTCCGCGGCACGCGCGACATTCTCCCCGACGAGATCCCCACGTGGCAGGTCCTGGAGGAGGCCGCGCAGCGGCTTCTCGGACGGTACGGCTACCGGGAGATCCGGACGCCGGCCTTCGAGGAGACCGAGCTGTTCGCCCGCGGCATCGGGGCCGAGACCGACATCGTCTCGAAAGAGATGTACACCTTCGACGACCGCGACGGCTCCTCGCTGACGCTTCGGCCGGAGGCCACCGCCGGGATCGTCCGGGCGGTCATCGAGCACAACCTGATGAACACCGACCCCGCGCTGAAGGTCTACGGGCTCGGACCGATGTTCCGCCGGGAGCGCCCGCAGAAAGGACGCTACCGGCAATTCCACCAGCTGGACGTGGAGGCCTTCGGCTTCACGAGCCCCACGATCGACGCCGAGATCGTCGAGCTCGCGATCGCCTACCTCGAGGCCTGTGGCGTGGAGCAGCACGAGCTGATCCTGAACTCGGTCGGGGACGGCCGCTGCCGGCCGGGTTACGTGGAGGTCCTCCGCAAGGCGCTGCGGGAGCGGGCCTCGGAGATGTGCGGGGACTGCCAGCGCCGGATCGAGACGAACCCTCTGCGCGTCCTCGACTGCAAGGTCCCGGCCGACCAGGCGATCGTCGACCAGCTGCCGCGGTTCGTCGATCACCTCTGCCCCGAGTGCCGCGACCACTTCGGCGAGGTGCGGCGACAGCTCGAGGTGCTGGGGATAGCGTACCGTCTGAACCACCGCCTCGTTCGGGGGCTCGACTACTACGTGCGCACGACCTTCGAGGTCCTGAGTGGAGAGCTCGGGGCGCAGAACAGCGTCCTCGGCGGGGGGCGCTACGACGGGCTCGTCCGCGATCTCGGTGGCCCCGACGTGGCCGGCACCGGCTTCGCGGTGGGCCTCGAGCGGCTCGCCCTCCTGCTCCCCCCCGGCGAGGGCCAGAGCCGGTGCGACGTCTTCCTCGCCCCCCTGGCCGGGGCGGCGCTCGACCCGGCCCTCCTCCTGCAACGGGACCTGAGGCGGGCCGGGGTGAGGACGATGCTCGACCCCGAGGGCCGCAGCTTCAAGTCGCGGATGAAGCAGGCGGACAAGCTCGGGGCCCGCCTCGTGGCGATCCTCGGGGAGGATGAGATGAAACGCGGGGTGTGGACGGTGCGGGACATGGCTCGCTCGGAGCAGGAGGACGTGCCGGAGGGGCAGATCCTCGACCACCTCAAGGAGAAGACGAATGGCTGAGAGCCTGGGCGATCTGGTCCGCACGCACTACTGCGGGGAGCTGCGACCCGAGCACGTGGGCCAGACGGTGACGCTCATGGGATGGGCGGCGACCCGCCGTGACCTGGGCGGAGTCATCTTCATCGACCTGCGCGACCGCGAGGGGATCTGCCAGGTGGTGGCGCGGCCCGAGGTCTCGCAGACCGCGCACGACGCGGCCGACGACGTGCGAACGGAGTACGTCCTGGCGGTGGTGGGGGAGGTCGCGAAGCGCTCCGAAGACACCGTGAACCCGGCCCTCCCGACCGGCGCGGTGGAGGTCGAGGTGAAGGAGATCCGCGTCCTCAACGAGGCGCGGACGCCGGTCTTCCCGATCGAGGACGACGTCGACACCAGCGAGGAGATCCGCCTGAAGTATCGCTACCTGGACCTCCGTCGGCCGAAGATGCTGGAGAACATGCGGCTCCGGCACCGGGTCACGATGGAGATCCGGCGTCACATGGACGAGCAGGGCTTCCTCGACGTCGAGACCCCAATCCTGGCGAAGTCGACGCCGGAAGGCGCGCGCGACTACCTCGTCCCCTCCCGGGTCCACCACGGCAGCTTCTACGCGCTGCCCCAATCACCGCAGCTGTTCAAGCAGCTCCTGATGATCTCGGGCTTCGACAAGTACTACCAGATCCCCCGCTGCTTCCGCGACGAGGACCTGCGGGCGGACCGCCAGCCGGAGTTCACCCAGGTCGACGTCGAGGTCTCCTTCGCCCGGGAGGAGACGATCTACGACCTCATGGAGCCTCTCTTCCAGCGCCTCGTCCGGCTCCTCGGGGTGGAGGTGACGCGTCCCTTCCCTCGGATGGAGTACTCCGAGGCCATGGAGCGGTACGGCACGGACAAGCCCGACCTTCGCTTCGGGATGCCCATCACCGACGTCAGCGATGAGATGGCAACGCTCGGGCTTCTCACCTTCCCCGACCTCATCAAGGACGGGGCCCGGGCGCGGGCCTTTGCCCTGCCGGCCTCCGGGGGTGTCTCCGGCATGCGTCTGCGGAAGATCAACGAAGAGGTGTGGCTGGGCCGCATCCTGCCGGACGCCCGGGCCAGCAAGCGGAACCTCTTCACGCTGAAGGCCACCGAAGAGGCCGTCGCCGGCCTCGGGAAGAAGGGTGCCAGCGAGGACGTGGCCCGGCGGATGCTCGAGAAGGCCGGGGCGGAGAAGGACGACGTCCTCCTCGTCGGTGTCGACCAGCCGGAGCCGGTGGCGATGGCCATGGGCATCCTGCGCCTGGCCATGGGGCGGGAGCTGAAGCTGATTGACGAGAAGGCCTATCGCTTCCTCTGGGTGACCGGCTTCCCGCTGGTCGAGTTCGACAAGAACGAGAAGCGGTGGGCCAGCCTGCACCACCCATTCACGTCCCCGGTGCCGGAGGACCTCCCACTCCTGGACTCCGACCCCGGGAAGGCCCGGGCCCGCGCCTACGACCTGGTGCTCAACGGGACCGAGATCGGGGGGGGAAGTATCCGAATCCACGACTCGGCGCTGCAGGCCCGGATCTTCAAGCTGCTCTCCATCTCGGACCAGGAGGCACGGAACCGCTTCGGGTTCTTCCTGGACGCGCTCCAGCACGGAACCCCGCCACACGGTGGGATCGCCCTGGGCCTGGACCGGATCGTGTCGATCCTCGCCGGCGAGGATTCGATCCGGGAGGTCATCGCCTTCCCGAAGACCGCGAGCGCGACCGACCTGATGACCGAGGCGCCGTCGACAGTGAGCGACGCGCAGCTCGGCGACCTGGGCATCATGGCGGTCCGGAAGTAGCCCCGGCCGCTGTGCTAAGCTTCCCCCTGATGGCGAAGGACCCGCCAAGAGGCCGCTCGAACGCCCTCCCCACCCGTCCATGACCCGCGTCTCCGTACCGGAACGGGGGGTCGAGTCCCTTTTCGGGACGCACGACGAGAACCTGCGCCTGCTCGAGAAGCGGTTCAAGGTCCGCATAAGGGGCCACGGCAACGAGCTGTCGATCGAGGGCGAGGAGCGGGGGATGGTCCTCGCCCGCCGGGCCCTCGAGCAGCTGAGCGCTCTCATGAAGGAGGGCTACTCGGTGGGCGCGGGCGACGTGCGGCTGGCCGCCGACCTGCTGAGCCAGGACGGCGAGGCCCGGCTGAAGGACTACCTGCTCAAGTCTGCCGTCCGTAGCGGCAAGAAGGTCGTCGTGCCGCGCAGCCTCAACCAGCGGCGTTACCTCGAGCAGATCCAGTCCCACGACATGGTCTTCGGGATCGGACCGGCCGGCACCGGCAAGACCTATCTCGCCGTGGCCCAGGCCATCGCCTACCTCCTGAACCGCGAGGTCAGCCGCGTCATCCTCGCCCGGCCCGCGGTCGAGGCCGGGGAGAAGCTCGGCTTCCTGCCCGGCGACCTGCAGCAGAAGGTGGATCCGTATCTTCGGCCTCTTTACGACTCCCTTTACGACCTCCTGGAGCTCGAGAAGGTCGAGCGTCTCTTCGAGCGCAACCAGATCGAGGTCGCCCCCATCGCCTTCATGCGCGGCCGCACCCTCTCGGAGGCGTTCGTCATCATCGACGAGGCCCAGAACACGACCACCGAGCAGATGAAGATGGTCCTGACCCGCGTCGGCCCCGGGTCGAAGGCGGTGGTGACCGGTGACATCACGCAGATCGACCTGCCGTCCGGACGTGTGTCGGGACTCGTCGAGGCGATCTCGGTCCTCTCCGGGGTGAAGGGGATCGCCTTCCAGTACTTCGACGAGAAGGACGTGGTGCGACACCGCCTCGTCCAATCGATCATCCGGGCCTACGAAGCCTGGAGCGGCGAGAAGCCGCCCGAGCAGTAGGAGCGTGGCCCCCTCTCCCGAGCTGGCGGTGGTCATCCTGAATCGGCAGCGGCGTCAGCGGATCGACGCCCCACGCCTGCGACGTGTGCTCCGGGGGGCGGGGAAGACGCTCGGCGTGGGCGGCGAGGTCTCGGTCGTCCTGGCCGGCGATCGGCTGCTGCGGCGCCTCAACCGCGACTTCCGGGGCAAGGACCGGCCGACCGATGTCCTGTCTTTCCCGGGGGCGGGGGGAGACGAGGGGCTGGGTGACGTCGTGATCAGCGTCCCGACGGCGGCGCGAAACGCCCGCCGGCTGGGTCACAGCGTGCCGCGGGAGCTGGACATCCTGACGCTGCACGGCTTCCTGCACGTCCTCGGGTACGACCACGAGACCGACGACGGTACGATGGAGCGCCTGGAGCGGCGCCTGCGCGGCCAGCTCCGGAGTGGGGCATGATCTGGCTCGATCTCCTCGTCGTTCTCCTCCTCGCCGGGCTGTCGATCTTCCTGGCCTCGGTGGAGGCCTCCTTCCACCTGCTCAAGCGGCGGCGCCTGGCTCAGGTCACCCACCACGACGAGGCCATGGGAGAGCTGGCCTCCTCCTACCTGGAGGACCCCCTGAGCCTGCTGATGCCCGTCCAGATCGGCACCTACACCGCCCACATCGGCATGACCGTGATCATCACCTCGCTCCTCTACGACGTGGTGGCCCACTGGGCGATGCTCGCCGCGCTCGCCGCGATGATGGCCTACCTGCTGCTCTTCCGGGTGAACGTCCCCTACATCCTGGTGCATGAGGACCCGGAGCGGGCGTTCCTCCGCTTGCTGCCCGCGTTCCACGTCTGGGCCCGCGCGCTCGCACCCGTGGTCGGCCGGCTGCGGCGCCGAGCCGGCCCGGAGGCGGACGACGATGAGGAGGCGGGACCGCCGACGATGCCCGAGCTCCCGCCCCCGCCGGTGCAGGAGGCCGACGAGCACCGACTGGCCCAGGCCCTCGGGCGCTACTCCGAGACCCTGGTCCGCGAGGTCATGACCCCGCGTCCCGACGTCGTGGCCATCTCCGCCGCGGCCGCGGTGGCCGACCTCCGCCAGGTCATGCGCGACACGAAGTACAGCCGAATCCCGGTGTACGGAGAGAACCTGGACGACATCCAGGGCCTCGTCGACGTGCGCGACCTCCTCGACCACGAGGGGGCGGCGAGCGCCCCGGTGGGCGGGCTCACCCGCCCCGCGCAGCTCGTCCCGGAGACGAAGCACATCGCCGAGCTGCTGCGAGAGATGCAGGCCCGGCGCTTCACCTTCGCGGTGGCGATCGACGAGTACGGGGCCACGGCGGGAATCGTGTCCGTGGAGGACATCGTCGAGGAGCTGGTGGGCGAGATCCAGGACGAGTTCGACGTCGAGCAGGCCCCGCTCCTGGTCGGGGCCGACGGCTCCGTCCTCGTCGACTGCCGGGTGGGGGTGGAGAAGCTCGAGGAGGCGCTGGAGGCCGAGCTGTCCGTGGAGGAGGGAATCGAGACCGTGGGCGGCCTCGTCACGTCGATCTTCGGTCGCATTCCCCGGGTCGGGGAGCGCACGAGCTATCGGGGCTTCGAGGTGGAGGTTCTGGACGCCGAGGAGAAGCGCGTCAACCGCGCGCGCTTCCGGCGTATCCCCGTGCCGGATCCGGCATGACGGAGGAAGGCTCCGACGCCGCCGAGCCGTTCCGCGCGGGCTTCGTCACCGTCGTCGGCCGCCCCAACGTGGGGAAATCCACCCTGGTCAACCGGCTCGTGGGTCAGAAGGTCGCCATCGTCTCCAACAAGCCCCAGACGACGCGCAACCGCATCCTGGCCGTTGTCGCCCGCCCCGGGGCGCAGCTCGTGCTCTTCGACACCCCCGGAATCCACAAGCCGATGCACGAGATGAACCGGCGCATGGTCGAGACCGCGGTTCGAAGCGTCGGCCAGGGGGACATCGTTCTCTGGCTCGTGGAGGTCGGGGAGCCCCCGGGGGCCGGCGACCGCTTCGTCCGCGACACGCTGGCGAAGGCCGGTCGCCCGGTGATCCTCGCCTTGAACAAGATCGACCGGGTGTCGCGGCCCAAGATACTGCCCGCCATCGACGCCTACCGTGGGCTCCTCGACTTCACCGAGGTCGTCCCCATCTCGGCCCTCAAGGGCGACAACGTCGATCGGCTCGAGACGGTGTTGCTCGAGCACCTGCCGGAAGGGCCGGCCCTCTACCCGGACGACTACCTGACCGACCAGCCCGAGCGCTTCTTCGTGGCCGAGATGGTGCGCGAGCGCATCCTTCACCACACCCGCCAGGAGATCCCGTACGCCTCCGGGGTCGTCATCGAGTCGTTCAAGGAGGAAGAAGGCCTCGTACGCATCCACGCCGTCGTGTTCGTGGAGCGCGACAGCCAGAAGGGCATCCTGATTGGCCGCGGTGGCTCGATGCTCAAGGCCATCGGGAGCGAGGCCCGGAGGCAGATCGAGGAGTTCCTCGGGACCCGGGTCTACCTCGGGCTGTTCGTGAAGGTGCGCTCCGGCTGGCGCGAGAGCGAGCAGATCCTCGCCGAGATGGGCCTCGAGAAGAGATAGACGCGGCTGGCCGCCAGGCCTCTTGCACCCGCGTGTCCCTTCCTTGGGGACACGCGGGTGTTCGTGGCCTATCTCAGGCATTTCCCTCCCCCAACGTGGGGAGGGATAGGGTGGGGGGTCATTGAGTAATTCAGGCCCCCGGCGCTCGGGCGCGTCAGTGCCTGGGGCTATTGGGGTTCCGACGGGGGCTCCGAGTCCGACGGCTGGTCGCCCGACTCGGTGTCCGGTTCGGGCTCGGATTCGGAGGTCTCCTCGTCCGACTCCGTCTCCGACTCGGCGTCCTTCGCGTCCTTCTTTCCGCCGAAGGCGATGACGAGCTTGCCGACGACGCTCCAGCCCCCGACGTTGTCCTCGCCGTAGACCTTTGAGACGCCGGCGACGCCCACCGCGCTCGGCACCGTGGACCAACCTACCTCCGTTCCGAAGCGGAAGCGGCCGCGCCCGATCTCGGCCCCGCCCGCCACGTGGAAGCCGGCCTTGGATGTGCTCTCCTCGTAGGCAAGGCCGGCGACGTCGCTCTCCTCGCGGAAGAGGTTGATGCTGCCCCCGAGGCCGGCGTAGGGGACGATCAGGTGTCCCTGGCGGAAGCGATACCCGACGGTGGCGAAGATGGGGGTGATCCGCATCGACAGAGGAAAGCCGAGCCGAGCCACCGGGTCGCCGCGCCCGGCGACGAAGACGCGCTCGCCTTCCTTCGAAAACGTCCGCACCCCCGCGGTCACGTACACCCCGAGATCGAAGGAAAAGCGTGCGGCTCCGCCCCAGGTGAGCCCGCCGGAGGTACCAAAGACCGCGTCGGCTGACTCCGAAGCGGTCAGGCCGAAGTAGCCGGCCTGCACCTGCGCGGCCAGCTCGCCCGCGGGCGAAGGTGCGGCCGAGAGACCCAGCGCGGCGAGCGCGACGAGGGCAAGGCGCAGGTGGCTCCGGGAGATCATCCGGGGGCTCCTCTCGGGTCCAGACGATTCGAGCGGCACTAGCGATCGGGACCCTGGTTGAGCCCGAGGCCGCTCAAGGCGGCCGCCGGCTGGATCAGGCCGTAGCCGACGTCGTCGTTGCGACCATCCTCCGGGGCCCCTCCGATCTTCCTCGCCGTCTGCTGGAGGGCGGCGCGCACCGCCTCCGGATCGGTGATTCCCTGGGAGATGAGGAGCGCAGCCGCGGCGGCGACGTGGGGGCTGGCCATGCTCGTCCCGTCCAGACCGCAGGGGCAGAACTGTGTGTGGATGCCCTCGCGGACGAACTCGAAGTCGGGCATCTGCTGATACACACAGTCACCGAAGCCGTCCGAGTTGTCGTCACGGTCGCAGTCGCCCCCGGGAGCCATGAACTCGAGCTCGGCGCCGGTGCTGGAGTAGGACGCTCTCTCTCCGCGGGCGTCGACCGCCCCCACGGCGATCACGTTGGGAAGCCGAGCGGGGAAGTCGATCCCCGGGCTGGAGGTGTTGCCCGCCGCCGCCACGAGCACGATACCGTTGGCGGCGGCCCGGTCGACCGCGCGCTTCACCGCCTCGCTGTAGCCGTCGGTGCCGAGGCTCATGTTGATGACCTTGATCGGTCGCTCGCCTCCCTCGGTGAAATTGACGGCGTAGTCGATGCCGTCCGCCACCTCGAAGAACGTCCCCTCGCCCTCCTCGTCGAGGACCTTGACCGGCATGATCGCGCAGCCGAAGGCGAGGCCGGCCAGGTCGATGAGGTTGTCCGTTCCCTCGGCGATCGTGGAGGCCACGTGCGTGCCGTGCCACTCGTCGTCGTTGGGGTGGTCGTCCTTGTTGACGGCGTCCCAACCCGGCAGGAACGTGACGTTGCCCCAGTCGGGGGCCCGGGCGAAGACCTGCCCGGTCACGGGATCCGTGTAGTCCTCGTAGGCGGCCCCGGTGTCCAGAACCGCCACCCCGACCGTGGGCAGACCTTTCTGGATCGCCCAGGTGCGCTCGGCGTCGAGGAGCTCCATGTTCCACTGGAAGTGGAAGAACTCGTCGTTGGGGGTGAAGGTCCGGCCCTGGGACTTGCGGACGATCCCGTTGGGCTCGGCATAGTCGACCGCGCGCTGGCGCCGGAAGTGGCTCACCGCGTCGGGCACCGATCCCCCGGCGGGAAGGGATGCCAGGTACCGTGGCTCCGTCCGGGCCGCCCGGGCCCGGACCACGCCGCCGGCGCGGAGCGTGTCCTCGACCTCGCGAAGCTCGACCTCCGGCCGAAAGGCGACGATCACCTCGCCCTCGCGCCAGGCGCGCTCGGACGCGGGGGGCGTCGTGCGACGGGCGGCCTTGAAGATGCCGGTGGCCTGACCCACCGCGCCAACGGCCAGAGCGGGGACCAGGAGCGTGAAGACGCTTCTCAGCCGCATCCGCCGAGTCTAGGCGGGACCCCTCGATCCGTCAACGAATCGCCGGAGGGCCTTCAGCAGCGGCAGCGCGCTGGCGGCTCCCGCGAGAAGAAACGCGAGGCCCAGCAGCGGCTGGGGCTCGTAGGTCGTCTGGGAGGGATCGTCGACGAGCGGGGCGACGAGAAAGGTCAGCGTGTTCAGGGTTGCGTGGGCAGTGATCGGGGGCCACAGCGAGCCGGTCCGAAGGCGGAGCGCCCCGAGAACGAGGCCGACAGCCAGCGTGAAGAGGTATCGATAGGGGTCGTGCATGAGGGCGAACAGGACAGAGCTGGCGACGACGGCCAGGATCGGGCCGAGTGGCCGGACGAGCGACGGAAGCAGCACGCCGCGCACGACCAGCTCTTCGGCCAGGGCCGGGAGGAGGGCGATGACCGTTACGGAGACGAGGGCGTCGAGCGGTCCCACGGGGGCCAGGGCCCGGTGGATGGCGCGGAAGGCCTCGAGATACTCCGGCGACGGCGGCCAGGGAATGGCCTGCAGCTCCATGAGCCCGATGCTGCCCACCCAGAGGGCACCACCGAGGAGGACGGAGAGGGCCACGCCCCGCGGCGGCAGACGACCGAGCGAGAGGACGGTGCGCCACGACGACCCGCGAAGGGCGAGGATCGCGAGGAGGGTGGGAAGGAGCAGGAGCGCCGAGCCGAGGGCGATCTGAGCACGGAGGACATCCCCTGCGTCGAGGCCGGCGCGCCCCAGCAGCGGGCCCACGGTCGCCCCGGCTCCGAGCATGAGGGCCACGCCCGCCCCGGTCAGGGAGAAGGCGGCAACGGGGTGGAGGGTCCCTCCGGACCTGTTCGCGCGCATGACGGTGTCATTATCCAGGATGTCTCTCCCCCCGGGCCCGGCTTGAGCCCCCGCGTGGGGGCCATTAAGATCGGGCGTTTCGGGAATCCGAGGAGCCGCGACATGGGCGCGACGCAGGCAGGTGAGGGACACGTGGGCGAGGCCACGCCGGCGCAATCGGGATTCGTCGCGCGGCGACCTCTCGACCTCCCGCGCGACGAGCGGCCGCGCGAGCGGCTCGCCCGGCTGGGGGCGGGGGCGCTCGCCAGCCGCGAGCTGGTGAGCGTGCTCCTCGGCACCGGGGCCCGCGGAACCTCGGTGCTCGGGCTGGCCGACGAGCTGCTGGGCTCGGGGCTGCACGCCCTCGCTTCCCGCTCGCTGCCGGAGCTGGAGCGCACGCGCGGGCTGGGACGGGCCAAGGCGAGCCGGCTGCTCGCCGCCCTCGAGCTGGGAGCCCGCCTGGCGTCGGACCCCGGAGGGTCGTCGCGGGCCCTGGACAGTCCCGAGGCGGTGGGACGGTATCTCCTGCCGCGTTACGCCTCACGCCCGGTCGAGACGTTCGGGCTCCTCGCCCTCGACGCGCGGAACCGACTCCGTCGTGAGGTGGTCGTCTCCGTGGGCTGCCTCACCGCCAGCCTCGTGCACCCGCGCGAGGTCTTCCAGGAGGCGGTCGTGTCTCGAGCCGCCGCCCTGGTGCTGTTCCACAACCATCCCTCGGGAGACCCCGAGCCGTCCGTGGAGGACCTGGCCCTCACGCGCCGCCTGGTGGCGGCGGGCTCGTTGATGGGCATCGAGGTCCTGGACCACGTCGTGCTCGGCGCCGGGCGCTTCGTCAGCCTGAAGGAGAGGGGGATAGTGTGAGCCGTCTCGTCTACTTCGACACTGCGAGCGGTGCCTCGGGAGACATGATCCTCGGGGCCGTGGTGGACCTGGGCCTGTCTCTCGACCAGCTGCGCGACGAGCTCGCAACGATGCCGCTTCGCGGGTACCGGCTCGAGGCAAACCGGGTCACCCGCTCCGGCCTCGCCGCCACGAAGGTGGACGTCCACGTCGACGAGCCGGGGTCGACCCACCGGCACCTGAAGGACATCCTGGGCCTCATCGAGGCGAGTGGGCTCGAGGCGGACGTGAAGGACCGTGCGACCTCGCTCTTCCGTCGCCTGGCCGAGGCCGAGGGCGCAGTTCACGGGACCTCGCCCGAGAGCGTGCACTTCCACGAGGTCGGGGCGGTCGACTCGATCGTCGACATCGTCGGCGGCGTCATCGCCCTTCGGTGGCTGGCCGCGGACCGCTTCGTGTCCTCGCCCCTGAACGTCGGATCGGGCACCGTGAAGATGGATCACGGGACCTTCCCGGTGCCGCCCCCGGCGACCGCCCGTCTCGTGTCCGGCGTCCCGGTGTACGGGGCCGGGGAGGGGGAGCTGCTGACCCCGACCGGTGCCCTCCTCGTGACGGCGCACGCCACCGAGTACGGCCCTCTCCCGCCGATGACGATCGAGGCCACGGGCTGCGGCGCCGGCTCCCGCGAGATCGCGGGGCGGCCGAACGTCCTGCGGCTGATCAGGGGTGAGGACACGCGGAGCGCGGATGGGGACCGGGTGCTGGTGCTCGAGACCGAGGTCGACGACGCCGCCCCCCAGCTTCTGGGGCCACTCGTCGAGCGGCTCCTCACCGAGGGCGCGCTCGACGCGTTCCTGACGCCAGTGCAGATGAAGAAGGGACGCCCGGGGATCCTCGTCACCGTGCTCGCCCCCCCGGCCCGGCGGGCGGCGATCGAGGAGCTGCTCTTCCGCGAGACGACCACGCTCGGCGTGCGACGGCAGGAGTGGGATCGCACGGTGCTCGAGCGCGAGACGGCCACCGTCGAAACCGCCTACGGGCCGATCCGTGTCAAGATCGGTCGTCGGGGCAGCACGGTCTACAACGCCTGGCCCGAGTTCGAGGACTGCCAGCGTGCGGCGGCCGACAGCAAGGTGGCGGTGAAGCAGGTGCTCGCCGAGGCGCTGGCCGCCTGGCGCGCCGGCGGAAGGCATCAATGAGCGAGAAGCGGACATTCCTCATCACGACACCCATCTACTATGTAAACGACGTGCCCCACGTGGGCCACGCCTACACGACGATCGCCGCGGACACGCTTGCGCGTGCGCGGCGCCTCGCCGGCCACGACGTCTTCTTCCTCACCGGCACCGACGAACACGGGCAGAACATCGAGCGGATCGCGCGTGAGCGGGGTATCCCGGAGCAGCAGCACTGCGACGAGATCGCGGCCACCTTCCGCCGCCTGTGGGAGCGGCTCGACGTACGCTACGACCGCTTCATCCGCACCACCGAGGAGGTGCACCGGCGGGGCGTGCTCGAGCTGTGGGCCCGCCTGCGGAAGGCGAAGACCCCCGACGGTCGGGACGCCGTCTACCAGGGGACCTACTCGGGCTGGTACTGCCCGCGCTGCGAGGCCTTCAAGGACGAGGAGGACCTGGGCTCGGACCACGTGTGCCCGGACCACGAGCTCCCGTGCGAGTGGACGGAGGAGCAGAACTTCTTCTTCCGGCTGTCCGCCTACGAGGAGTGGCTGCGCGACCTCATCGCCACGGACCGCCTCTTCATCCGCCCCGAGTCGCGGAAGAACGAGATCCTCGGCGTGATCCGCCAGGGTCTCAAGGACTTCAGCGTCAGCCGGGCCCGAGTGAAGTGGGGGATCCCGGTGCCGGAAGAGCCCGATCACGTCCTCTACGTCTGGATCGACGCCCTCAGCAACTACATCACCGCCCTCGGGTTCGCCGACCACGGCGAGAGCTACCGCCAGTACTGGGAAGGTGCGGACGAGCGGCTGCACCTCATCGGCAAGGACATCATCCGGTTCCACTGCCTGTACTGGCCGGCGGTGCTGCACGCGGCGGGCCTGCCGGTGCCGACGCGCGAGTTCGCCCAGGGCTTCATCACGAAGGAAGGACGCAAGCTGTCGAAGACGACCGGGAACGTCATCGATCCCGTCGCCCTCGCCGAGCGCCTCGGACCCGACGCCGCCCGCTACTTCCTCCTGCGCGAGGCCCCTTACGGGGCGGACTGGGACTTCACCGACGCCGCGTTCGTGGGGCGTTACAACGCGGACCTCGCGAACGACCTCGGGAACCTCGTCTCCCGGGCGCTGACGATGGCCACGAAGTACTGCGATGCGAAGGTGCCTCCCCGGCCGGAACCGCCCTCCGGCCCGGACCGGGGCCTCGAGCAGCAGCTCCAGGACGACGCCCCCGTTGCCTGGCCCTACGAGAGCGGCCTCAGGAATCGGGTGCTCGGGCGGTACGAGGAGATCGACTTCGCCGGGGCCCTGGCCGAGGTGTGGGCGTGGATCTCCCAGCTCAACCAGCGCATTGTTCAGGTGGAGCCGTGGCGTCTGGCCCGGGAGCCAGGACGCCGGGCCGAGCTCGAGGCGTTTCTCTACCGGCTGCTCGAGGCCGTCCGCCTCGTGGCCGCCCTCGTGTCCCCCGTCATGCCCGGCTCGGCGAACCGGATCCTTGACATGCTCGGCCTCAGTGCACGAGACCCGGGGCCCGACGATCTCGACTGGGGCCGTCTCGAGCCCGGGGCGTCCCTCGGGTCCGTCACCCCGCTGTTCCCGCGCGTCGAGAAGAAGAAGGAGACCACCGTGTCCGACACCCCGCCCCCCTCTCCGAAGGAGGAGACCGACACTCGCGTCGACATCGCCGACTTCGCCCGGCTGGAGCTGCGCGCCGCGAAGATCACGGCCGCCGAGAAGATCGAGGGGTCGAAGAAGCTGATCAAGATGCAGGTCGACCTCGGCTCGGAGACTCGGCAGGTCGTGGCCGGGATCGCCCAGACCCACGGTCCCGAGGACCTCGTGGGGAAGACGGTCGTCCTCGTGGCGAACCTGAAGCCGGCCCGCCTCATGGGCGTCGAGTCCAACGGCATGGTCCTGGCCGGCTCGGTGGGCGGGAACGCCGTCCTTTGTGTCTTCGAAGACGAGGTCGCACCGGGGACGAAGGTGAAGTGAGCCCCCTCAACCGCGCCGCGGTCGCCGCGGGCCTGGTCCTCGCCGTCCTGGGCTGCCCGAGCCGTCCGAAGGAGCTCGTCTACGACCTCGCGGCCCGGGCGGCGGTGGCCGACCGCTGGGCCGCCTCAGACGTTCTGCTCTTCGGGACCCCGTCCGCAGAGCCGCGGCTCACCGACGGCTTCTACCGTGAGGCGGCGGGCGAGGCGGCGGAGCCCTTCCTCTGGTCGAAGGAGGAGGCCGAGGTCGCCTTCGACTGGGCCGAGCCCATCGCGCGTGTCGCGATCCTGGACGCCGCGCCGTACGCCGCGGTCCCCGACCCCTCGGTCGAGGTTCGGCTGAACGGAGTTCCGGTGGAGAGCTTCCGTCTAGACGACCTCCGGCACCGCTACCGGATCAGCCTCCCGGCGGAGGCACAGCGGCCGGGCGACAACCGGCTGCGTTTCGTCTTCTCCGCGACCCGCTCGCCCTCCGACGTCGAGCCCGGGAATCGCGATCGGCGCCGCCTCGCCGCCGCCTTCTACAGCCTCGTGGTCGGACCCGTCTCCGATCCCACCCTCGACGACCAGCTGGCCCGCGACGCCCCCCGGCCGTTCTCGGTCGAGGAGGACGGAGGCCTGCCTCACCTGACGCTGCTCGGACCGGCGATGGTGCGCTTTGCCATGCGATTGCCGGAGGCGGCGGAGCTCCGCTTCACGCCCGAGCTGACTCCCAGCGCCCGCGTCGCCGACGGGACGGCGTCGTTCCGGGTCCTGGTGGAGCGAGAGGAGGGAGGTGAGCGGGAGCTGTGGAGCCGTGTCCTCGACAGCCGGTCGCCGCCGCCGGGTGCGCAGGTCGTGTCGCTGCCCGGGGAGCCGGGCGAGATCGTTCGGGTCGCTCTTGCCGTGGGTGTGGCCGGGAGCCCTCGTTTCGCCTGGGGCCGCTTCGTGGCGCCCCGGGTGCTCGGGCGCTCGGGCGCCGATCCCCTCGAGCCGCGCCCGCTCTCCGCCGCGGACGACGCCCGCGCCGACAGTCTGAGACGAGGGCTCGCCCGGGCCAACGTCGTCCTCGTGATCCTCGACGCGGCGCGGGCGGCCGAGGTGGGCGCCTATGGCTACCCGCGCCGCACCACTCCCGAGATCGACCGCATCGCGGCCGAGGGCATCGTCTTCGAGCGAGCCTACACGCCCGCGGTCTACACGCTGGGGGCCATGTCCTCGGTCTGGACCTCGCAGTATCCTGACCGCCACCACAGTGAGGTGTCCTTCTCCGCCGGCCTCCCGAAGGACTGGCCGACGCTGGCCGAGCTGCTCTCCGGGTCGGACGTCCTCACCGCCGGGTTCGTTGCGAACGCGATGGCGGGTGTCGGCTTCGGCTTCGATCGGGGCTTCGACGAGTTCCACGAGGTGTTCCGGTCGCTGGGTAGCCGGGGCGACGTCTTCCGCGCGGCGCTGCCTCCCTGGCTCGACCTCAACCGGGATCGGCGCTTCTTCGTCTACATCCACTTCCGCGAGCCTCACTTCCCCTACGATCCCGAACCACCCTTCGACACGATGTTCGGGCCGGACGGACCCATCCCGAAGGAGGTCCGGCGCGACAGCGAGTTCTTCAAGGACATCAACCAGGGCCGTCGGCCGCTCAGCGAGGCCGAGCGCGAGCACCTGGTCCGGCTGTACGACGGGAACCTTGCCTTTGCCGACCAGGAGGTGGGGGCGCTGCGTCGGGCCCTGGAGGACGAGGGCCTCTGGGACCGCACCGTGTTCATCGTAGCTGCGGATCACGGGGAGGAGCTCTACGAGCGGGGTTGGATCGGTCACAACGTGCACGTGTTCGAGCCCAGCGTGCACATCCCGCTGGTGATCCGTCTCCCGCCGGGGTTGGGATTCGAGGGCGCGCGGATCCAGGCCCTGACCGACCTTCTCGACCTGGCCCCCACGATCGCCGATGTGTTCGGGGCCCTCGAACGGGAGGGGGGTGCCTTCCAGGGCCGGAGCCTCCTGCCGGTGATCGGCGGGGCACCGGGCCGTCCCGCGGTGCTGTCCCGCACCATCTGGGATCGCCCCCGATACGCCCTGCGCGACGACCGCTTCAAGTACTTCTACGACACGCGCACCGGAGAGGAGAGCCTCTTCGACGTCGAGGCCGACCCCGGGGAGACCCGCGACATTGCGTCGAGGCAACCGCTTCGCGCCTCCTTCTACCGCCAGGCGCTGCACCACTGGACCCTGAGGCTCGGCCAACGCGGCCCGGCCGGGGAGGAGGCCGTCACGCTGAGTGCCGAGCAGTGCGAAAACCTCAGGGCCCTCGGGTATCTCGAGGGGTGCCCGTGAGCCATCTCTTCGCGCTGACGCTGGTGGCGCTCCTCGCCGGGCCATCCGGCGCCCCGTCCCAGACCGCGGCCACCCCGGTCGAGATCGCGGATGACGAGGGGCTCTCGGCGATGAGGAGCCGGATCTTTGCGTTCGTGGCGGCGCTCGTCGACTACACGAAAGACACTCGCCTGGACGCACCGACCCTCGAGGCGATCCTCGCAAGCTACCGGGCGCTCGACGAGATCCAGGACGGGGGCGACGACGGCGGGGTCATCGAGCGTGCGTTCCGGGATGGACGATACGACTTCGAGGTGATCGTGCGCGATTCGGCCTACGCCGAATGGTGTCGGGACCGTGACCTGGAGCCGGAGGGTTTCTTCCGGGGTCTGCTCCGGCTGGAGGCCCTGCGGATGCGGGATGAAGGCCTTCCGGGTCTCGAGCGGGCCCGCGCCGAGCTGCCCGAGCGTGAGGCGGAGCTCGAGGGGATGCGCGAGCAGTTGGGCGAAGAGGCCTACCGGGAGGGCCGCGCTGCCCTCGAGGCCGCGGCCGCGATGGTCGAGGAGACACGCGACCTGATGGCGGGTCTGCCCGTGCCGACGGCAGAGGAGGCGAGGCTCCTCGAGGAGCATCGGGAACGGATCCAGGCGACCCTCGGGGAGGGCGGATCCGAGTGATCGACTCCCATTGCCACATCGACGTCGCCGACTTCGACCACGACCGCGAGGAGGTCGTGTCGCGTGCGCGGGAGGCGGGCCTCGCCGAGATGCTGGTCGTCGCCGGGAGGGACGAGGAGGCCGGCCTGGAACGGGCCCTCGGGGTGGCCGAGCACTTCGCCCTGCCCGTGACGGGCGGCGTCCATCCCCACGAGGCGCGGCTGTGGGATGAACGTGTGGAGGACGAGCTGCGGGGGCTGGCCCGGGAAGGACGCATCGTGGCGGTCGGCGAGATCGGCCTCGACTTCCACTACGACCACTCGCCCCGGCCCGCCCAGCGTGAGGCCTTTCGTCGGCAGATCCGCCTGGCCCGAGACGTCGGCCTGCCCATCGTCGTCCACACTCGCGAGGCCGACGAGGAGACGGCGACGCTCCTCGAGGAAGGAGGTGCCTCCGAGGTTGGCGGGGTGATCCACTGCTTCACCGGCGGTCTCGACCTGGCGAGACGCTCGCTGGCCCTGGGCTTCTGCATCTCTTTCTCGGGCATCGTGGCCTTCCCCCGCGCGGAGGTCATCCAGCAGGTGGCCCGCGAGGTCCCGGACGACCGACTCCTGGTGGAGACGGATGCCCCCTTCCTGGCCCCGCCTCCTCACCGGGGCCGGCGCAACGAGCCTGCCTTCGTGGTGGAGGTGGCGCGGCACGTCGCGGCGCTTCGGGGGGTCGAGCCGGAGGCGCTGGGCGTGCTCGCGCTCCGCAACTACGCACGGCTCTTTCGGCGCCCGCTGGCCGCGGCCGACCGCTGATGCGCCCGGAGCGGCGTGGTTTGACAACACGTCGCGAATCCGTCACTTTAGCCGTCGCGTCTTCCCCCGGACGTTGTCCCCGAAAGAAGAGCCGCATCCTAATTATGGCCAACAGCTCGTTCGACATCGTGAGCAGCGTGGACCGCCAGGAGGTCCGCAACGCGATCGCCCAGGCGGGCAAGGAGATCGCTACCCGATACGACCTCAAGAAGAGCGGCGCCAGGATCGAGCTCGTCGACGACGGGATCGTGCTCACCGCCCCCGACAACTACACCCTGAAGGCGGTCCGGGACGTGCTCGAGGGACGCCTGGTCAAGCGCGGCGTTCCCTTGAAGGCCCTCTCCTACGGCACGATCGAGCAGGCGTTGGGGGGGACCACGCGCCAGAAGGTCGATCTCCAGAACGGTATTCCCACCGACAAGGCCCGCGAGATCGTCAAGATCGTCAAGGGGACGAAGCGCAAGGTCCAGACCGCGATCCAGGGCGACCAGCTGCGGGTCACGGGCAAGAACAAGGACGATCTCCAGGCCGTCATCCAGCTGCTGAAGGAGACCGACCTCGAGATCGACATGCAGTTCGTGAACTACAGGTAGAAACACGTGGCCTCGGTGGACCCGGTCGGTCGGCAGAGCACCCTGGAGCTTCGGGAGATCGTCCGCCTCGTCGAGGACGACCTTGCGCGAGTCGAGACCCTCTTCGCCGAGCAGGCGCGATCCGACGTGCGCCTCGTGAGCGAGATCGGCCACTACATCCGCGAGGGCGGGGGCAAGCGCGTGCGCCCGGCCCTCCTCCTCCTGGCCAGTCGGCTCTGCGGGTGCCAGGAGGAGCGGGCGGTGGTGCTCGCGGCGACCGTGGAGTTCATCCACGCCGCCACGCTGCTGCACGACGACATCATCGACGAGGCCACGGTGCGCCGGGGACGTCGCAGCGTGAACAGCCGCTGGGGCAACGACATCACCGTCCTCCTCGGGGACTTCCTCTACACCAAGTCGATGGCGATGGCCCTCTCGCAGGACAACCTCCCGATCCTGCGGCTTCTCTCCGACGTGACGCTCCGCATGATCGAGGGCGAGATCCTGGAGATCGAGCGCAACGGCGACATGCAGGTCACCGAGGACGATCACCTCGACCTGATCCGCCGCAAGACCGCCGACCTCTTCGCCGCCTGCACCCGCATCGGGGCGCTTCTCGGCGACGTCGGGGAGGAGAAGAGGCGGGCGCTGACGAGCTACGGCCTCAACCTCGGCATCTGCTTCCAGATGGTGGACGACCTGCTCGACTTCACTGCCGAGGAGAAGACCCTCGGCAAGCCGGTGGCGAACGACCTGCGCGAGGGCAAGGTGACCCTGCCCATGATCTTCCTGCTCCGGCACGCGGACCCCGCCGGCGCCGAGAAGGTCCGGGCGGTGCTCGAGGACCGGGGCTTCGGTCGGGTGACGCGGGAGGAGCTCCTTCGTCTCGCCCGTGCTCACGGGGCTCTCGAAGAGGCGCGCGCGCTGGCCGAGCGGTACGCGGAGGCGGCACGAGCGGATCTGGACGTCTTCGAGCCCTCGCCGTATCGCGACGCTCTCGAGGCGTTGCCCGGCTTCATCCTCGCCCGCGATCACTGAAACGGGGCGCGCCCGGCTGTTCCATGACCACGCGCGCGGCGGCCGAGAAGAGAGCTCACCGGCTGCGAGAGGAGATCCGGCGGCACGAGCACCTCTACTACGTGCTCGGCCGCCCCGAGATCTCCGACCGGGAGTACGACGCGCTCGAGCGGGAGCTTCGTGACATCGAGGCCCGGTTCCCGGACCTGGTGACCCCGGACAGCCCGACCCAGAGGGTCGGGGAGACGCCGTCGGAGGAGTTCCCCTCCTTCGCGCACCGCGTGCGGATGCTGAGCCTCGACAACACCTACAGCGAGGACGAGCTGCGGGAGTTCGAGGAGCGTGTCTTCCGCATCGTGGGGGAGCAGGAGATCGTCTACACCGCCGAGCTGAAGGTCGACGGGCTGTCGATGGCCCTGCACTACGAGAAGGGCCGGCTGGCCCGGGCGGTGACCCGCGGCGACGGGGTCCGCGGGGACGAGGTGACGGCCAACGCCCGGGCCATCCGGGCGATCCCTCTCGTCCTGCGCGAGGGGTCCGGCTTTCCCGCCGACTTCGAGGCCCGGGGCGAGGTCTATCTGCCCCGCTCCCGCTTCGAGACAATCAACCGGGACCGGGCGGAGGCGGGGGAGGAGCCCTTCGCCAATCCCCGCAACGCGGCGGCGGGGACGATGAAGAACCTCGATCCCCGGATCGTCGCCCGGCGGGGTCTCGAGATCCTGCTCTACTCGATCGCGAACGCCGGCGAGGTGGGCGTCACGAGCCAGTGGGAGGCCCTGGAGAGGATGCGGGCGTGGGGACTGCGCACCAACCCCGCCTCGCGTCGCTGTCGCGGCCTCGATGAGGTCCTCGACTTCTGCCACGAGTGGCAGGGTCGGCGCGGGGAGCTGGAGTACGACATCGACGGCGTGGTTGTAAAGGTCGACGACTTCGCGCTCCAGGAGGAGCTCGGCTCGACCTCCAAGTTCCCGCGGTGGGCCATCGCCTTCAAGTACCCGGCGGAGCAGGCGACGACCCGCGTGCTCGACATCGAGGTCCAGGTCGGCCGGACCGGGAAGCTCACCCCGGTGGCGATTCTCGAGCCGGTGACGGTGGCCGGGTCGACGGTGAGCCGAGCCACTCTTCACAACGAGGAGGAGGTCGCGCGAAAAGACGTCCGCAAGGGCGACACCGTCCTGATCGAGAAGGGCGGGGACGTGATTCCGAAGGTGGTTCGCGTGGTGGAGGACGCCCGGCCCGAGGGAACGCGGCGGTGGGTCCCCCCGGAGCGTTGCCCGATCTGCCGCGAGCCGACGGTCCGTCCCGAGGGGGAGGTGGATCGCCGTTGCCCCAACGCCTCCTGTCCGGCCCAGCTCGAGGAGCGGCTGCGGCACTTCGCGCGACGTTCGGCCATGGACATCGAGGGGCTCGGCGACTCGCTCGTGGGCCAGCTCGTCGAGAAGGGGCTGGTGCACGACTTCGCCGACCTCTACCGCCTGCGCCTCGAGGACGTGGTGGGGCTCGAGCGCATGGCCGAGAAGTCCGCCCGCAACCTGCTCGAGCAGCTCGAGACGAGCCGCTCGCGCGAGCTCCGCCGCCTGCTCTTCGGCCTCGGCATCCGCCACGTCGGGGAGCGCGTGGCCCTGCTGCTGGCCCAGCGTTTCCGCAGCCTCGACGCCCTCGCCGCCGCGCCGGTGGAGGAGATGGAGGCGGTGCACGAGATCGGCCCGACGGTCGCGCGCTCGGTCCACGACTGGTTCCGCGACCCCGCGAACCAACGCCTCGTGGAGCAGCTTCAGAAAGCGGGGCTGCGCACCGAAGAGGACGCCGCGGCTCCGGGCTCGCGCACGCTCGAGGGGAAGCAGTTCGTGCTCACGGGCACCCTCGAGTCGATGACCCGGGGGGAGGCCCAGGCGGCGATCGAGGAGCGGGGGGGGCGTGTCACCTCGTCGGTCTCGAAGAAGACCTCCTACGTGGTCGTCGGCCGGGATCCGGGCTCGAAGGCGGACAAGGCGCGAGAGCTCGGACTCGACGTCGTCGACGAGGCGGCCTTCCGGGCCCTCCTGGGCGGGGAGTGACGGTTATACTGCCCCTATGACGCGTGCCGCGTCGGTCCTGACCGTCGCCCTCGTCGGCTTCCTGGCCGGGACGCTCGGCTATCTCGCCGGCGGCGGGTTCCGGCTCGCAGCCCCGGTGGCGCCACCGGGCTTCGCGGGGACGCCCCCGTCGTTTGCCGCGGTCGTCGCCCGGGTCAACCCGGCGGTCGTCCACGTCGACGTGATTGAGGACGGACGTTCAGGCACGGCCCTCGGCGGGCCCGGACTCGGCCTGCCCCGCCGCGGCGAGGGCTCGGGCTTCATCGTCGACCCCGACGGCTACATCCTCACCAATCACCACCTCGTGCCCGGCCCCGCCCGCGTGCGTGTGCGGCTCACCGACCGGCGCGAGCTGGCGGCGCGACGCGTGGGGTCGGATCCGAGCACGGACCTGGCGCTGCTCAAGGTGGAGGCCCGCGGCCTGCCCGCGGTGACCCTCGGCGACTCCGAGCGGCTCCGGGTCGGTGACTGGGTCTGCGCGATCGGAAACCCGCTCGAATTCGACAACACCGTCACCGTAGGTGTCGTCTCCTCGAAGGGCCGAAAGATCTTCAACCAGTCCTTCGACTCGTACATCCAGACGGACGCCGCCATCAACCCCGGCAGCTCCGGGGGACCCCTGGTCAACCTGCGGGGCGAGGCGATCGGCATCAGCGCCGCGGTGAGCAGCGAGGCCCAGGGCATCGGCTTCGCCATCCCGAGCAACGTCGCCCGCTCCGTCCTCGTGCAGCTGCGCGAGGAGGGGCGCGTGAGACGGGGCTACCTCGGCGTCGAGCTGCACGAGCTCGACCCGGACCTCGCGGCGATGATGGGCCTTCGGGAGGCCCGCGGGGCTCTGGTCGTCGATGTGTCCCCGAACGGCGCGGCGGCCCGGGCCGGGCTGAGACGCTGGGACGTGATCACCGCCGTGGACGGAGCGCCCATCGACGACGGAGATGACCTCGTCCGGACGATCTCCGCTCTGCGACCGGGCACGAGCGTCCGGCTCTCGCTGCTCCGTGACGGCCGGACCGTGAGTGTGTCGGCAGACCTGGCGGAGCGCACCGTCGACTCCGGATCCGAGCCGGAGCGGGTACGGCCGACGGCCGCGCCGGCCGACGGCGGGGACGCCCTCGGTCTCGTCGTCGGGAACCTCGGCGCGCAGAGCCGCGCTGCCCTGGCCGTGCCCCACGACGAGGTCGGCGTCGTGATCCGCTCCATCCTTGGGGCCGATCCCGGGACCGACGTCCTCGAGGAAGGCGACCTCATCGTGGAGGTCAACCGGCAGTCCACCCGGGACGTTCGAGCGTATTCCCAGGTTCTGGGCTCGCTCCCCGCCGGCGGGTCGGCGTGGCTGTACGTGTACCGGCCGGATCCGCCGGGCTCTTTCCTGACCCGGGTCCAGGTCGAGGGGCGGCGATGAAGCCGAGGGTCCTGGTCGTCGACGACGAGGAGGCGGTGCGCTCGTCGCTGCGAATGATCTTCGAGTACGAGGGCTACGAGGTCCTCCTCGCCGCCAACGGTCCCGCCGGGCTCAAGATGGCGGAGCAGGATAGTCCCGATCTCGTGTTCCTCGACATCAAGATGCCCCAGATGGACGGGCTGGAGGTGCTGAAGCGGCTGAAGGCGGACGAGCCCTCCCCGCCGGTGGTGATCCTCTCCGGCCACGGCACCGTCAAGACCGCGGTCGAGGCGGTCAAGCTCGGGGCCTTCGATTTCATCGAGAAGCCCCCGGAGAGCGAGCGCATCCTCATCGTGACGCGCAACGCCCTCGGCCAGAAGCGGCTGGTCGACGAGAACCGGCGGCTCCGGCTCAGCTTTGACGACCGCTATCGGATGGTCGGCCGCAGCGCTGCCCTCGAGAAGGTCTGGGACGCGATCCGGCGCGCCGCGCCCACGAACGCGACCGTGCTCCTCACCGGTGAGAGCGGGGTGGGCAAGGAGCTGGCCGCGCGGGCCATCCACAGCAACTCGCTGCGCCAGGACGAGGCCTTCGTCCAGGTCAACTGCGCCGCGATTCCCGAGGAGCTGATCGAGAGCGAGCTGTTTGGCCACGAGAAGGGATCCTTCACCGGCGCCGCCGAGAAGCAGATCGGCAAGTTCGAGCTCGCCCACCGCGGCACCATCTTCCTCGACGAGGTCGGGGACATGAGCCTGCGCACCCAGGCCAAGGTGCTCCGGGTCCTGCAGGAGGGCGAGGTCGAGCGGATCGGCTCGCAGAAGACCATCCAGGTGGACGTCCGGGTGATCGCGGCCACGAACAAGACCCTTGAGGAGGAGATCGAGGCCGGGCGCTTTCGCGAGGACCTCTACTTCCGTCTCTCGGTCCTCCCGATCCGGGTGCCACCCCTGCGTGAGCGGCCGGAGGACGTGGAGCCGCTCATCGAGCACTTCGTGCAGGAGTTTTGCAGCGTCAACAACTTCCGTCCCAAGGCCTTCGCGCCGCCGGCGATGGAGGCCCTCAAACGACACCCGTGGCGGGGCAACGTGCGGGAGCTCAAGAACGTGGTCGAGAGGCTCCTCATCATGGCGGAAGGGGACGAGGTGCGTGCGGAGGACGTCTCGGGCGTCCTGAGGCGGCCCACGGACGACGCGGCGGCCCTGAGCGCCGCGGGCACGCTGCGCGACTTCAAGGAGGCTGCCGAGAGGACCTTCCTCGTGGCCAAGCTCCGGGAGAGCAACTGGAACATCTCGGCCACCGCCCAGGCCATCGGCACCCCGCGCTCCAACCTCTACAAGAAGCTCGACCAGTACGGGATCAGCCAGGAATCGGACGGCTGACCGGCGGGCACCTCGAGCAGGAAGGGAGGAAGGCAAGATGCATCCTCTGGTTGCCGTGAGCTACTTCTTCGTCGGCCTGGGTCTGTTCTTTGCCGGGCTGGGCGTCCTTCTCTGGGGCACCGGCAAGATGAAGCACGGGGAGGCGGCCAAGGGCGAGATCGAGCTCAAGGAGAGGCAGCACAACTACGAGCGGACGAAGGGAAGCACCGGACCGCCGACCCCCTGACGTGCCCGAGCCGACCGCTGGCCAGCGTCCGAAGTCTGGTGAGTGGAGTCCCCCCCCAGGAGCTGGAGAACAAACGGCTCGTGGGGAGCGTCTAGTCTGTTATGACACTCGCGCAGGACAAACGACCGACTCGTCGAACGCCGCTCCGGCTCTGGCCGGGCGTGGTCGCCGCGGTCCTCCTCTGCCTGGTCCGGTTCGTCGTCCCGATCGTCGTGCCCGGGTCGTTCTCCTTTGCGGTGATGGGTGGACTCCTCGGCGCGGCGATCATCGTCCTGTGGTGGGTGTTCCTCAGCCGGGCCCCCTGGTCCGAGCGTCTGGGCGCCGTCGTCCTCATGGTTGTCGGGCTGGTCGCGACACCCCGCATCGTCCACGAGTCGGTCGCGACGGCGGGGATGGGGATGCTCTTCTACGTCTACGCCATCCCGGTCCTGAGCCTCGCCCTGTTGGCCTGGTCGGTGGCCAGCCGTCGCCTCGCGACCGGACCCCGGCGTGCGTCGATGGTCGTGGCCCTCCTGCTCGCGTGCGGGGTGTGGGCGGTCCTGCGGATCGACGGGGTGACTGGCGGGGCCGGCGCGGAGTTCTCATGGCGGTGGGCCGCGACCTCGGAGGAGCGGCTCCTGGCCGCTGCCCCTGACGAGCCGGCGCCGCTCGTGTCGACTCCGGCCGCACGGGGGATCCCCGAGGAACCACTCCCCGACCAAGCTGCCGACGAACCCGCGGTGCGTCCATCGGCTCCGCCGCCCGCGGAGCCTCCGGAGGAGCAACCCCAGGCCAGCGCGGGCGACGAGCCGACGGCGATCCCGCCCGCTTCGGCGGCAACGGAGGTCGAAGCCGACTGGCCCGGCTTTCGCGGGCCCGATCGCGACGCCGTCATCTCCGGCGTGCGGATCGAGACCGACTGGTCTGCGTCGCCGCCGGTCGAGCTGTGGCGCCGACGGATCGGGCCGGGCTGGTCGTCCTTTGCCGTCCGCGGCGACCTCCTCTACACCCAGGAGCAGCGTGGCGACGACGAAGTCGTCGCCTGCCACGACCTGAATACCGGCGAGCCGGTGTGGCGGCATCGCGACGCGGTCCGGTTCTGGGAGGCGAACGCCGGCGCCGGTCCGCGGGCAACGCCGACCGTCAGCGGCGGTCGCGTCTACGCGTTCGGCGCCACCGGCATCCTGAACGTGCTCGATGCCGGCAACGGCGCCGTCGTGTGGTCGCGGGATGCGGTCTCCGACACCGGCTCGGAGGTCCCGTACTGGGGGTTCTCGAGCTCGCCGCTGGTGGTCGGCGACGTCGTCGTCCTGGCCGTCGCCGGCCAGCTCGTTGCCTACGACCTCGCCACCGGCGCTCCGCGCTGGTTCGGCCCGGCGAGCGGCGCGAGCTACAGCTCGCCCCACCTGCTGACGATCGACGGAGTCGCGCAGATTCTCCTGCTGAGCGAGTCCGGCGCGACGGCGGTCGCGCCGACCGACGGCACGGTGCTCTGGCAGCACCCGTGGGGAGGCTTCACCAGCCTGCAGCCGGCCCTGACCGCGGACGGCGACGTCCTGATCAGCACGAGCGGCGAGGCCGGAGGGCTCGGTCTGCGCCGCGTTGCAGTCGAACACGGACCCGGCGGATGGACCGTCGAAGAGCGCTGGACCTCACGCGGTCTGAAACCCTACTTCAACGACTTCGTCGTTCACGATGGCCACGCCTTCGGCTTCGACGGCAGCATCCTCGCGTGCATCAATCTCGAGGACGGCGCGCGCGAGTGGAAGGGAGGGCGCTACGGCCACGGCCAGCTCGTCCTGCTGGCCGATCAGGACGTGCTGCTGGTGCTGTCGGAGAAGGGTGAGCTCGCGCTGGTCGCGGCGACCCCCGACCAGTTCACGGAGCTCGCGCGGTTCCCGGCGATCGAAGGGAAGACCTGGAACCACCCGGCGCTGGTCGGCGACGTCCTGCTGGCTCGCAACGGCGAGGAGATGGTCGCGTTCCGGCTCTCCCTGGGCGACACCCCCAAGCCTTGACCCCGGCAGGTGTGGGGCCTACGCTAGTCTGGTCTACGGAGCGGGCCGGGCGGTCGCCGCGGCTCTTCGCGAGAAGCGCCGGGGAGGAAAGTCCGGACTCCACAGGGCAGCGTGCTGGTCAACCGCCAGCGAGGGTGACCTCAGGGAAAGTGCCACAGAAAACACACCGCCAAACCTCCGGGGGCAGCTCCGGGGGTGGTAAGGGTGAAAAGGTGCGGTAAGAGCGCACCGCCGTCGTGGCGACACGGCGGGCAGGGTAAACCCCACGCGGAGCAAGGCCAAATAGGGGGGCGTTCGAGGCTGGCCCGGCCGAGGCCCCCGGGTAGGTCGCTGGACCCCGCAGGCAACTGCGGGGCTAGAGGAATGATCGCTACCTCGCCCGGCCGTTCGGTCGGGCGAGGACAGAATCCGGCTTACAGGCTCGCTCCGTAGACCCTTCCTTGCCCTTGGGAAGAACGAGTCGGCCGCCCCGCCAGTCTCCCCGTACTCAGCGCCCGCCGGCGGCCACCGACGCTGCCCGGTCGGCGGCCCGGAGGCGCGCCTCCCAGCCACGTTGCAGCTCCGCGTAGCTCAGGCCGTAGGCGCTTTGGACCGCGTCCTCCGGCGTCTCGCCGTCGGCCAGGGCCGCGATCAGGCGCCGCAGACCGCCCGGCCCCTTCAGCGCGAGGAGATGAGCGACGACCGAGAGGCTCTGCGCGTAGGCCGAGGTCGCCTCGGCCTCGGAGAAGTCGGCGAAGGGCGCCTCGAGGTCCGGCAACGAACGGATCCGGCCCTCGCGCGCGGCCGCGGCCAGACCCGCGTCGCGTCGCCCCGGGTGGCCGCCTTCCAGCCACTGGGCCACTCCCTCCTGCAGCCAGGTCGGCGCGCCGCTCCCGACCCGGGCGGCCAGGAACGAGTGGGCCAGCTCGTGGCACAGGACGCGGATCAGCTCCGGCGTGGGTCGGTCGATGCCCCGGACCGGGACGCGGATCGTCCCGTCGTTCCAGGCGGCGGCCCATTCCGGCGCCCGCGTGGTGTCGTAAAAGACCGAGTCGGTGAGGAGGATGACAGTCACCGGCAGGCCGGGGCTGAAGCCGAACAGCTCCTCGTACTCCTCCCACGTCCGATCGAGGATACCGAGGACGGCGAGGCCGAGGGGCTCGTTGGAGTCGCCGTCGTAGCGGATGCGGAAGCGGGCGCTCGAGACGTGATTGGTGGGAAGCTCGAGGGCCTCCAGCTTGCGCCGCAGGCGGCTGTCGCTCTCGATGTCGTACGCGGCGCGGTATCGCTCCAGCGCTCCATCCGTGTCTCCGAGGGCGGCCAGCGAGTCGCCCAACAGCTCCAGGGAGCGCCGGCGCCCGGGGTCGATGCCGACCGCCCTCTGCGCGCTGTCCCGCGCCCGCTTCGCCTGGCCGAGGGCGAGCTGGGACGCGGCCAGGGCGTCGAGGCCGGCCAGGGAATCCGGATCCCGAAAGAGGGCCAGTCGCGCGTGGCGCAGGGCCTCGGACGGGTCTCCGCCGGCGAGGCACTCCCGGCTGCTGAGGACGTCCGGGTCGATGAGCGTGCCCTCGGAACCGGCCGGCTCCACGCGGTCGACGGCATCACGGGGGACGTCGTAGAGCTGTCCGTCCTTGAGGTAGCGGAGGACGACGCCCTCCCACCAGGCCTGATCGGCTTCGAGGGCGCGGCCGTCCTGCAGGATGATCGTGTCTGCACCGGCGCGCGCCGCGAGCACGAGCACGAGGGCGGTCATGCCAAGCCGGTGGAAGCTCACGGTCAGGGGAGCAGTTCGAGGAGGGGCGAGATTCGAGGGGAGATACCGCTCTGCCGGAAGTAGTCGGGGAGCGTGTCGACGCCGGCCTGTGCCGCCTCCCGTCCGTCGAACACGCCCCAGCACACCCGGAAGCAGGCGCGACCGTTGAGGGTGACCGGCAGGATGAAGATCTCGTTGCCGCTGACGTTCTGCGCGGCCTTGCGGATCGTGTCCGGCGAGCAGGCCGCCAGCACCTGGATGCTGTAGCTTCCCTGGGCGCCGGCCGACAGCGATGATGCGAAGGCCTGGGCCGACTGGTCGAACGCCCCCTGTCGGAAGAGGGCCAGGGCGTCTCCCGCGGGGGCGGCCGGCGGCGGCGCCGGAGCTGCGGCCGGCGGCGGCGTGGGCGCCGGGGTCGGCGTCGGGGTGGCCACGGGGGCCGGAGCTGCCGCGGTCGCCGCGGGTGTGGGTGCGACGGCCTCCGGCGGAGTCGCTGTGGCCGTCGGGGAGGGCGCGGAGGCGACCGTCGCCGGCGCGGACAGGGCCGGCGTCGAAGCGGGCGTGGGCCGGGTGGACTCCGGAGACGGCGTGGGCTCCGAGGGCCGGCCGAGCAGGAAGTAGCCGGCTCCCACGCTGGCGACCAGGAGACCGGCCAGGCCGGCGAAGAGGGGGGCCCGCGAGCCGCGCGTGCGGCGGCCCGCCGCCCGCCGGGACGTCGCCGAGGTTCCGAGCGTCGCGGACGGGCCACCCGTCCGGAACTGAGGCTCCCACTTGTCGTGTCGCGGCCGATCGACCGTGCGTTCCGCCTTCCCTGATGCCGAGGGGTTGAGGAGGGCGTCGAGAGCCGCGAGGTCCTCCTGCGTCGGACGAGCGGCGGAGTCGGGAGACGAGGACGCCGGAACGGGAGCCGGGGGCTCGGCCGCCGGCGCGCTCGGAGGCGGGGCAGCGAGCGAGATCTCGGGTCCAGCCGCGGGGGTCTCGGGCCCGGGTGCCGGCTCCTCGCTGGGCGGAGTGTAGACCGGGCGATCCCCGGGGACGGTGTCCGCCTCCTTGCGGGGCGGAGCATCGACCGTGAAGCTCGGAACCGGCGCCTCCACCGGCGGCGGCGGGGCCGGCTCGGGTGGGGCCTGGGGTTCCACGGGCAGAGCCATGGTCGGCTCCGGGGCGGGGGCCGGGAACGACGGTGCGGCGAATGGAGGGGGAGAGGGCTGCGGCTCGCTGAACTCGAAGCCCGTCGGCTCGGCGCTGGGAGGGGGTGGTGCGGCCTCCGGCTCCGGCAGGATGCCCACCGGCTCCTCCGGCTCGGAAGGAGGGGGACCCGCGGGTGTCTCCGGCTCCGGCAGGACACCCACCGGCTCCTCCGGGGGAACCTCGGCTGGTGCCTCGGCCGCCGGCTCGGCATCCAGGATCGCGAAGGAGGGCGCGGCCTCCGAAGGGACGATCGGCGGAGCGGCACCGGGCTCGGCGGGCGGCGGGGGCGTGGCGTCCGGGACACCGTCCGGGACCGGCTGCTCCCCGAAGCCGCTCAAGGCCTGCTCCGCGAGATCGAGCTCCGAGCTCGCGGCGTCCTTTCGTTGGACGATCCCGAGGAAGATCATCGCGCAGGCCGTCTTTGCCGCGTCGAGCTCGTCGAGCCTCGTCAGGGCGACCGCGTCCTGGAGCGTTCGCTCACCATCGAGACGCTCGAGCAGGGGCCAGACCTCGGCCCGGACGTCCGTGAGAGCCGCCTCGGCGTCGGGGGCCGCCTCCAGGACCACGGTCATGTCGCCGCCCAGGTGCCGCAACGCAAACTCCCGCTCGGCGATTCTCTGGACGGCGGCCAGCAGGAGCTTCTCGGTGGACAGCTTGAGGTCCACCGCCCCCTTGGGCAGGACACCGTCCTCGAACTCGAACGTGCCCGAGGCCCACGAGATCACGTCGGAGAGGATGCGTTCCACCTTCACGCGGGCGGCATCGCCGAGCTCGCGCTGGTTCACGAAGCCGCTTTCCGCCAGGACCTTCGCGAGGGGGTTGCCCGGGCCCACCTTCTCGTTGACCTCGTCGAGCTGCTCGCGGGTGATCTTGCCGCTCTCGATGAGGATCGCGCCCAGTTGGTCGCGCGGGTCGTTCGACGAGCCGAAGAGGACGCGGCCACCCCGGAAGTAGAGGGCCTTGGGGTGCACGGGCCCGTTGACCTTGAGGGAGCCGGTGGCCCCCTGGCGATGAAGATCCACCAAGAGGTGCGGGAACGACGTCGGATCGATGTTCCCGCTGACGGGGAACGGGTCCGCCATCCAGCCTCCGTGGCGTCGCCCAGGGGCGTGGGCCAGAGCGACGCATCATGCGTCTTTTCAGCATATTACCATGGTCGGCCCCCTCCGTTGACATCCTTTCCGATGCGTCGCTAGACTGGCGACGGACCCTCTCGCCGCCGCTCGGCCTTCTCCTGCTCCCCCGTACCAGGTGGTCCGAGCATTGTGGAGGCCCGGTGCCCTACGTCATCGACGGCAACAACCTGCTCGGGTCGTGGGGCGGCCCCGCGGTCCGCGGTGATGGCCGCGTGGAGGTGTTGCGGCGGGTCGCGGCGTTCTGCCGGGCTCGGGGAGCCCGCGCGACGATCGTCTTCGACGGCGCCCCGTTTCGGGCCGAGCTGGGCGGGCAGGAGATGGGGCGGGTGTCGGTTCGCTTTCCGCCCACCGCGTCCGACGCGGACTCCGTCATCCGGGAAATGATCGACGCGGCGGCCCGGCCCTCCGAGCTCACCGTGGTCAGCTCGGACAAGGCGGTCTACTCCTACGCGCGCACGCGCGGGGCCCGGGCTCTCCGCGCCCGGGAGTGGAGCGCCCTCGCCCGGGGCGCCGCACACCACCCGCGGCGGACCCCCCGCGAGGGCTCGGAGAAGCCCGAGCGTGAGACCGACATCGAAGGGTGGCTCGAGCGCTTCTCGCGCCGGTGAGCTGCGCGACGGCCGTCGCCCTCGCTTGACGCCGCCAGGACCTTGAGGAGTCAAGGCTTCCCCCGCGTCACCTGCCAGGCCGTCACCCGCGGTTGACGCTGCCGGAGGTCTCGAAGGAGCGCCCACTCCTCTCAAGTGACTGATGGGCGCAGGCTCGAGCCGCCACCCGTGGCCTGGCACCGAGGTTGCCCCTCACAGGGGTGTCGTGCGGCGGCCCGGCGCCCGGACGCCGAAGGGAGAGTCGGTGCTCCGGGCGCCGGGAAGCCTCGTCGGCGAACGGGCCGTGTGGCCCCGCCGGGATTCGTGAGGCCGTCGCGCGGCGGTGTTCCACAAACGCGTAGCTCCCAGCAAGGAGGAGATGATGACTCTTCGCCGCACGGTCGCTACTGGTCTGGCCGTGGTGATGGCGGCCCTTCTGGCCGCCGCCCCTGCGGTCGCCGCGGCCAAGGCCGCGCCGACCGGGAAGGTCGACCTCAACACCGCCACCGTCGAGCAGCTGACGACGCTGCCCGGCGTCGGAGCCAAGCTCGCCGCCCGAATCGTCGAGTACCGCGAGAAGGTGGGCCGGTTCCGCTCCGCCGACGAGCTCCTGAACGTGAAGGGGATCGGCGAGAAGAACTTCCAGAAGCTCGAGCCGTGGTTGACGGTCAGCGAGCCGTCGCGAGAGGGCTCGAGGTAGGAGGGGCGAGAGGGGCGGTCCGCGCCGTGCGGGCCGTCCCCCGCCCGACTCGGCATGGGATCACGAGGCTTCTCGCTCACCGAGATGCTGGTCGTGACCGCCGTGATCGTGGTCATGGCCGCGGTGGGATTCCCGAACTTCCGGGCCTTCACCGCGGAGGCCCACCTGCTCGGGGCGGCCCGGACGTTCAAGGGCGAGTTTCGCCGGGCGCGCTCGATGGCCGTGCGCTCCGGGGTGTACACGGCGATCCGCTTCGAGCGGCGTCTCGAGGGTGAGATGTACGCGGTCTACGCTGACGGCAACAGCAACGGAATCCGCTCGAGCGACATCCTTGCCGGCAGGGACAGACTCGTCGCCGGACCGTTTCCCCTGACCGGCGGGGCGCCGGGCGTCCGGGTTGGCATCATTCCCGGCACGCCGACCCCGCCCCCGGGCCGGGGGGAGCTCACCGGCGACCCGATCCGCTTCGGACGCTCGGACATCCTGTCCTTCTCCCCCCTCGGCACCGCGACGCCCGGGACCTTCTACCTGGCCGGAGATGGAGTGCAGGCGGCGGTCCGGGTGACCGGGGGCAGCGCCCGGGTCCGTCTCATGACCTGTCGCGGAGGGGTGTGGAGGGCGCGGTGAGGCCGAAGACGGTCGCGCCCTTCCACGTCGAGCGAGTCGACCCGCCGGACGGAGCGACCGGGGTCCTTCGGGACGACCCGGTTCTCGTCCGGCTCTCGGCCCCGGTCGACCCGGATCGGCTCAGTGAGGCCACCGTCGAGGTCCGTGAGGCCGATGGGGCGGTGCCGTCGCGGGTGGAGACCCTCGACGGGGGACGGGTCCTCGTGTGGTGGCCCGGCCGCGGCCTCCGCCCGGGGCGAGAGCATCACGTCGTGGCAAGGGGCCTCCGGGATCGACGAGGTCGGGAGGCGCCGGCGCTCGCGAGTCGGTTCACACCGGGGCCTCTCTCGGGTCGCGAGATCCGATCGCCAGTGACAGAGGACCCACCTTGAGGAAGAACCGCCATTCAGACTCGGCACACCGGGCTGTGCTAGATTGGATCAGCGGTTTCCGATGGACTCCCGCGTCTATCTCTTTCTCAGCCTCATCCTCTACGCCGTAGGCGCCGTCCACGTCTTCGTCCACGTGGTCACACGACGCCGCCTGCTGACGACGCTGACCGTCGCCTCGACGCTGCTCGGCTTCGCCTTTCACACCGCGGCGCTGTCGCAGCGCTGGACCGAGGAAGGGCATTTCCCGGCGGTGGGTCTGAGCGACGGGGCGTCGTTCCTGGCCTGGGCCACCGTCCTCGTCTTTCTCCTCGTGTACCTCACGACCCGGGTCGATGCCCTCGGCCTCTTCGCCTACCCGTTCGTGTTCGTGCTGGTCTGCGTGGCCAGCCTGTCTCCGACCTCCGGGCGGCCCGACTCCGTCCTCCGCGGCCTCTTCCTCCCAGTGCACACCGTTCTGGCGGTCTTCGGCTACGGGGCCCTCTTCGTGGCCTTCACGATGGGTGTCCTCTACCTCATCCAGGAGCACGAGCTGCGCTCCCGCTCGCCCCACCGCGTCTACTACGTGGTCCCCAGCCTGGAGCGCTGCGACACCATCGGAGGGCGTGCCGCGATCGGCGGATTCGCCTTCCTGACCCTGGCCATCCTGACCGGCTTCAACTGGAACATGAGCCTGAACGGACGGTACTGGACCGGAGACCCGAAGGAGTGGGCGGCGATCTGCGCCTGGCTGATCTACGTCGTTCTCATCACCGCTCGCTACCGGGCGGGGTGGGGAGGCCGGCGGGCGGCGTGGCTCGGGATCGCCGGCTTCGCCATTGTCGTCTTCACCTTCGCCTGGGCCACCCTGGTGCCCGGGGTGGAGGCCGCGGCCCCGTGATCGTCGTCGTCGGGCTCAGCCATCAGACCGCGCCCCTCGCGGTGCGCGAGGCCCTGGCGTTCCCGAAGGACCGGCTGGGCGAGGCCCTCGAGCGGGCACGGGAGGAGGCCGGTCTCTCCGAGGCCATGATCCTCTCGACCTGCAACCGCGTGGAGGTCTACGGCCGTGCCCCGGAGCCGGTCAGCCGACACGTGGCGGAGTTTCTCGCCCGCTTTCACGACCGCCGGCTCGACGAGCTGGGGTCGCAGGTCTACCAGCTCGAGGGAGACGCCGCGGTCCGGCACGCGTTCCGCGTCGCGGCCAGCCTTGACTCGATGGTCCTGGGCGAGACGCAGATCCTCGGCCAGGTGAAGCGGGCCTACGAGGCGGCGGAGGAGGCCGGCTCCCTCGGCTCGGTGCTCAACGCCCTCCGCAACCGCTCGCTGGCCGCGGCGAAGCGGGCGCGGACGGAGACGGCGATTGGCCGAAACGCAGTGTCGGTCTCGCACGTGGCGGTGGAGCTGGCCCGGAAGATCTTCGGCGACCTGCGCGACCGCTCGGTTCTCCTCGTCGGGGCGGGGAAGATGAGCGAGCTGGCCGCGCGGCAGATGGTCCGGGGCGGGGCCCGGGCCACCGTCCTCGGAGGGCGCACCTTCGAGAAGGCGGAGCAGCTGGCGGCGGCGCTCGGGGGGCAGGCGGCTCCCCTCGAAGCGCTGCGATCCTCGATGGCCGAGGTGGACGTCGTGATCAGCGGGACCGGGGCGCCCGGTCTCGTCGTGAGACGCGAGGACGTCGAAGAGGCGCAAGCCGCGAAGCGCAACCGGCCGCTCTTCCTGATCGACATTGCCGTCCCCCGCGACATCGAGCCCGAGGCGGCCAGGGTGAAGGGGGTCTTCCTGTACGACCTCGACGATCTGCGCTCGGTGGCCGAGGCGAACCTGCGGGAGCGGCGCAAGGAGGCGGCGTCCGCCGAGGCCATCCTCGAGGAGGAGATCGGTGCGTTTCTCGAGTGGCGACGCTCCCTCGACGTGGTCCCTCTCCTCGTGGAGCTCCGAAGCCGTGCCGACGAGATCCGTCGGGCCGAGGTGGACAAGGCCCGTCGCCGCCTGGGCCCCCTGACCCCGGAGCAGGAGAAGGCCCTCGACGCGGTGACGAGCGGGATCGTCAACAAGCTGCTCCACTCCCCGACGGTCGAGCTGAAGAGGATGGCCGGCAACCGTCACCACACCGAGCACGTGGGACTCATCCGGAAGCTGTTCGGGCTGTGAGCGACGCGACGGAGGCGCACCCCCGATGAGCCGGATCCGGATCGGCACCCGCGGCAGCGCGCTTGCCCGGTGGCAGGCGGAGCACGTGGAGGGGCGCCTCACCGCCCTCGGCCACGAGGTGTCTCTCCAGGTGATCACCACGACGGGGGATCGTCTCCTCGACCGACGCCTCGAGGCCGTGGGAGGGAAGGGAGCGTTCCTCAAGGAGATCGAGGAGGCGCTGCTGGCCCGGGAGGTGGACCTCGCGGTGCACTCCCTGAAGGACGTGCCCATCGGGCAGCCCGAGGGGCTGGAGCTGTGTGCCATGCTGGAGCGGGCCGACCCGCGCGATGCCCTGCTGTCGTCGCGCGCGGGGCTCGACGAGCTCCCGCACGGGGCGACGGTCGGGACGACCAGCCTGCGGCGGCAGGCCCAGCTGCGGGCGATCCGGCCCGACCTCGAGATCACCGACCTCCGAGGCAACGTCGACACCCGCATCCGGCGGCTGCGCGAGGGCCGGTTCGACGCGATCCTGCTCGCCATGGCCGGCCTGCTCCGCCTCGGTCGCGCCGACGAGGTGAGCGAGCCCCTCGACCCGCGCCGTGTCGTGCCCGCGCCCGGGCAGGGCACGATCGCCCTCGAGTGCCGGACCGGGGACGTGGCGGTTCGCGAGGCGGTGGCGCCCCTCGATCACCCCTCGACCGCCCGCCGGGTGGGAGCGGAGCGGGCCTTCCTCTCGGCCCTGGGCGGGGGGTGCAACGTTCCTCTCGGGGCCCACGCCTTCGAGGATGAAGAGGGTCTGGAGCTGATCGGCCTGGTGGCCCGCGTCGACGGCGCGGAGCTCCTCCGGGGCGAGAGGCGGGGAGACGACGCCCACGACATCGGCGTCGCCCTCGCTGAGGATCTGCTCGTCCGAGGGGCGGGGTCCCTCCTCAACCCGTGAGCGGCGCGGTGAAGACGCTCGCGGGCCGGCGGATCGTCGTGACCCGGCGCCGCGGCCAGTCGGCCAGCCTCGTCGAGCTGCTCCGGGTGCGGGGCGCGACGGTGTTGGAGGTGCCGGCCACGATGATCGGGCCCCCTCCCGAACCCGCTCCCCTGGACGATGCCCTGCGGGAGCTCGAGCGGTTCGACTGGCTGGTGTTCACCAGCGCGAACGCGGTGGGGGCGGTGAGGGACCGCCTCGGCCAGCTCGGCCTGCCGAGCGGGATCACGGCTCGGGGACCCCGGATCGCGTCCGTCGGCGCCGCCACGACGCGTGCCCTCCGACACGCCTTTCCGGACGACGGCGTGGATCTGGAGCCCGAGAGCGACTACCGGGCGGCCGGGCTGGTCCGCTCCTTCGAGGCCCGGGGGTGCGCCGGGGCGGCGGTGCTGCTGCCGGTGTCCAGCCGGGCGCGGGACGAGCTTCCGTCCGGCCTGCGGGCCCTCGGGGCCGAGGTGAGCGCGGTGGTCGCCTACGCCACGCTCGAGCCGCCCGACCTGCGCGAGGCGGTGAGCGCCTGCCTCGACGAGGGATTCGATGCGGCGGTCTTCGCCGCGCCCTCGGCGGTCGAGGCCTTCGTGGCGGCGGCCGGCCCCCGCGCGGAGGGGCTTCGGGCGGTGGTCATCGGCCCCACGACCGAGGCTGCGGCCCGGGCCGCGGGTTGTGAGGTCCTCGCCACGGCGTCACCCTCCACCGCCGAGGGCCTCGTCGAGGCCCTCGAGCGGGCCCTGGGGCCCTCGCCGGAGGCCGGCTGACCGCCCCGCGTCCGCGGGGTCTTCAATCTTGACAGCATTTCGGTAACTCACGTAGGATTGGGTGTTTGGCCGTGGTGCAGGGGCCGCTCCGCGCGGTCTGGCCCCGCGAGCCGGACGCAATTCCGAACCCTGGAGGTTTCTTCCCACTCATGCCGGACACCGAAAAGACCGAGAAGGTCGTCGCCCCGATTGCGCCCAAGGCCGAGGACGAGCCCGCTCCCGTTGCCACCGCTCCCGCGGAGGAGCCCGCCGAGCCCACCCTCGACGACGCCGAGGAGTACGAGAGGCTCCTCGACATGTACGACGTCAGCTTCCGCAACTTCGCGGAGGGCGAGGTCGTGCGCGGCGTCGTCCTGCGGGTCTCCGAGAGCGAGGTCGTCGTCGACGTCGGCTACAAGTCGGAGGGGATGATCGCGATCGAGGAGTTCCGCGACGAGAACGGGGAGATCCCGGTCAAGACCGGGGACTCCGTGGACGTCCTCATCGAGAAGACCGAGGACCGCGAGGGCTACGTCGTCCTGTCCAAGGAGAAGGCCGAGAAGATGAAGGTCTGGGACGAGGTGGAGCGCGCCTACCAGGAGCGCCGCGTCGTCACCGGCCGCGTCATCGAGCGGGTGAAGGGCGGCCTCGCAGTCGACATCGGCGTGCGCGCCTTCCTGCCCGGCAGCCAGGTGGACATGCGGCCCGTGCGCAACCTCGACGCCCTCCGGGGGCAGGAGCTCCGGATGCGGGTGATCAAGGTCAACAAGAAGCGCGGCAACATCGTCCTGTCGCGCAAGGCCGTGCTCGAAGAGGAGAACGCCGAGAAGAAGCAGGAGACGCTGGCGACCCTCGAGGAGGGCAAGGTCCTCGACGGGGTTGTCAAAAACATCACCGAGTACGGCGCGTTCGTGGACCTCGGGGGGATCGACGGGCTGCTGCACATCACCGACATGTCGTGGGGCCGCATCAACCACCCCAACGAGGTCCTCAACGTCGGCGACGAGATCCGCGTCGTGGTGCTCAAGTTCGACCGCGAGAGCGAGCGCGTGTCGCTGGGCATGAAGCAGCTGCAGGCCGACCCCTGGACCACGGCCACGATCAAGTACCCCGTGGGAGCGCGGGTGAAGGGCCGGGTGGTGAGCCTCACCGACTACGGCGCCTTCGTCGAGCTGGAGCAGGGGGTCGAGGGGCTGATCCACGTCTCCGAGATGTCCTGGTCGAAGAAGGTCAAGCATCCCTCCAAGATCCTGAGCGTGAACCAGGAGGTCGAGTGCCAGGTGCTGGGCATCGACCAGGAGGCCCACCGCATCAGCCTCGGCCTGAAGCAGGTCGAGGCCAACCCCTGGGAGCAGCTGGCCGAGAAGTACCCGATCGGGGCGAAGATCACGGGCAAGGTCCGCAACCTGACCGAGTTCGGGGCCTTCGTCGAGGTCGAGGAGGGCATCGACGGGCTGATCCACATCTCCGACCTCTCCTGGACGAAGCGGGTCAAGCACCCCTCCGAGGTGCTGAAGAAGGGCGACACCGTGGAGGCCGTGGTCCTCAACATCGACGCTGAGAACCAGCGGCTCTCGTTGGGCCTCAAGCAGCTCGCCACCGACGTCTGGGAGGACTACCTCGCCAACCACAACATCGGCGACCTGGTCGAGGGCAAGATCGTCCGCGTCACGACCTTCGGGGCGTTCGTGGAGCTGGCCGAGGGCGTCGAGGGGCTCGTCCACGTCTCGGAGCTCGACGAGAAGCGGATCGAGAAGCCGGAAGAGCAGTTCAAGCCGGGCGACCTCTTCCCGATGAAGATCATCAAGGTGCAGGAGGACGAGCGGAAGATCGGGCTCTCGATCAAGGCCGTGAAGGCGGACGAGTTCCAGAAGGACTTCCAGACCTACCGCCAGTCGAGTGGGTCCGATCGCTCCACGATCGGCGACATCCTGCGGGCCCAGCAGGAGGCGGCCGAGGCCAAGGAGAAGGAAGGGGAGTAGGTATGACCAAGGCCGAGCTGGTGGATGAGATCGCACAGAAGGCGGATCTCACTCGCAAGCACTCCGAGGTCATCGTGGACGCCGTCTTCTCGTCGATCGTCGAAGCCCTCCAGGGGGGCGACAAGATCGAGCTGCGGGGCTTCGGGAGCTTCCGCGTGCGGCACCGGGCGAGCCGCACCGGACGCAACCCGAAGACCGGGGAAGGCGTCCTCGTTCCCGCCAAGAAGGTCCCCTACTTCAAGCCGGGCAAGGAGCTCCGCGAGCTGATCAACCGCGGCTGAGGCGCACGCGATGTCCGCCTCGCTCTACCTCAAGGACCCCGCCGCCTCGCGCTACGTGGCGGGGGGTATGGGCGAGGTCGAGTCCCTCTTCGGCTCACCCCTGCCCGACCTGCCCGCGCTCGAGAGGCACGGCGAGCGCGAGGTCTTCCTCGTCCACACCCACTCCCAGCTCCGCAGCCTCCTCTACCGCTATCTCGAGGCCCTGCTCGCCCAGATCGGCGTCGTGGCGGTGGCCCGCAGCACCGATCCGGCCCGGGACGTCGCGCAGTACGAGCAGGCGCTCATGGGAGTGCTCCGCTCGGTCCGAGCCGCCGATCGGCGCCAGGGACTTCTCAACCTCTTCTGGCTCGCGCACTCCCTCGACGCCGCCGAGCACCTGAGGAAGCTCGAGCCCCGCGCCCCGGCGCTTCGTCGCGGCAAGCTGTCGCTGTTTCCCCTCCTGCAGTCGTTCTATCGGAGGATGGAGCAGGCGAGCCGCCTCCAGCCGGGCGAGGCCCCGGTGGGGGCGGAGGACGAGAATTTCGCCCTCGTGACGTCGCTCATCGAGGACGGCTTCGCCTTCACCGAGCTGTCGGTGGACGATCTGGATCTCGCCGCCTTCCTGCCCTCGAACAAGAGGTACCGGATCGCCCCGGAGGTCTTCTTCGAGATCCAGCAGGTGCTGGTCAAGGAGGCCGAGCGGCGCCTGCGCGAGGGCGACCGCGGGCTGCTCGCGCGGGCCTCGAGCCACCTGCCGGGCCTGCCGCGCGAGAACTACCTCAAGCCGGCGAGCCTGGTGAAGTTCGTCCTGAGCGAGCCCGTCCTGACGTATCTGCTCGCCGACCCCTTCGGGGCGGGCACGCGGCTCACCGCCTCCCCCATCCTGCGGGCGGAGGCCAAGCGGCGTTCCGGGGCCGAGCCCTTCGAGGTCTTCCTCGACCTGGCCGCCGGGCTGCGCCGCTTCGAGATCCTCGCCCACGTGCGCGAGCGGGTCGTGCTTCTCGGCAGCACCACCGCGGGCCCTGATCTCGAGGACACGAGGAGCCGCGGGCTGAGGCTCTACGAGTTCGGGGAAGCGGCGCAGGTCCTCAACAACGCGGTCCCGGCCACCGTCCTGTTCCTCGACCTCAGGGGCTTCACCCGCACCTCCGAGGGGCACATCTCGGAGCGCGATCTCACCCGCGAGCTCTACACGGTCTTCGACGGCTTCGTGCCGATCATCGAGCGCTTCCGGGGAACGGTGGACAAATACCTCGGCGATGGGATGATGGTCACCTGGGGCACGGGCCGCGCCGACCCCCTCGATCCGCTCAACGCCCTGCGTGCGGCCGTCCTCTGCCAGGAGTCGCTGCGCGAGCGGCGGGAGGAGGGTCGGACGTGGTTCAAGATGGGCATCGCCATCCACCACGGGCGCGCGTACGTGGCCCGCTTCATGGAGGGCCGGGGGCGGGTGCAGGCCACCGTCATCGGACGCAACGTCAACCTCGCCGGGCGGCTCTCGTCGGCCAACCGACGGCCCATCGAAGACGGCGCCGGCGCGGCCGCGCCCCCGTCTGAGCCGAAGGCCGCCTCGGGCCTGCAGGTGAGCGTCGACGACGAGGGGACCCTCTTCAACGAGGGGATCGCCATCAGCCGCGACACGCTGGTGCAGCTCGAGACCCACATCGCCGTCGTGCACGGCGAGGGGGGCATGGAGTACGAGGACGAGGTGATCGGCCGGCGCCTCGTGATCCGCTACGCGGGCGACGCCAAGTTCAAGGGGGTCGACTCGAGCCTCCCCGTCTACGCGGTGGACTACGAGGGGAGGGGGTGAGCCCTGCAGTGGCTCTGGACGCCCTGGAGGATGGAATACGTGACCACCGCGGAGAAGACGCCGGGCTGCGTCCTGTGCCGGGTCCGTGACGGCGAGGACGGCGGTGACCGCCTGCTGGTGCACTCGGCCGAGCTGAACTTCATCGTCATGAACCTCTACCCCTACACCAGCGGTCACGTCATGATCGCGCCGTACCGGCATGTGAAGACGCTGAACGAGGCCACCCCCGAGGAGCTCAACGAGATGATGGCCCTCGCTCGGCGCCTCGAGGACGTCATGCGTCGGGAGTACAAGCCGGACGCGCTGAACATGGGGATGAACCTCGGCCGGCCGGCCGGGGCGGGCGTGCCCGAGCACATCCACCTCCACGTCGTGCCGCGGTGGAGCGGCGACACCAGCTTCATGACCGTGGTGAGCGGCACGCGCGTCATGCCGGAGGACCCCGCGGAGGCGGCGGCGCGGCTGCGGCCCTTCTTCAAGTCCTCATGATGAGCAGGCGAGGGCTCGTCGGGCTCGTCCTCATGCTGGTCCTCCTCTCCGGGGGGATCGGCATTGGGCAGGACCAGCCCGCGATCGTGAGCAGCCTCACCCTGTTCGCGGGGACGGCGGAGGGGCTCTTCCGCTCGGGTGACTGGGGCCGATCCTGGGAGCGGGTCCGCGGGACTCCGGCCGGGGTCCGGCTCGACGCCCTCGGCGCCGCGAGGGTGATCGTGCCTCTCGGGCCGCAGGTCTACGTGGCCGGGGACGGCGGCCTCTACGTCTCGAACGACTTCGGGGTGAGCTGGAACGCGGTCTCGCTGACGACGGGCATCTCCAGCCTCCTCCTGTCGCGCTGGCCCCAGGCCGACCCGACGGTCTTCGCGGGGACGGACTCGGGGCTGCTCCGCTCGCGCGACGGCGGCCGCACGTTCGGTCCGACCGCCCTCACGACCGGCCCCGTTCACCGTCTCGAGTGGCCCGGGCCCGCCCTCGTGGTCGCCGGCGGCGGGGGGCTGCTCGTCACCACGGACGAGGGGGAGACCTTCGCCGACCCCGGCTCGGGCCTTCCGGAAGGCGAGGTGCTCGCGATGGCACTCTCGTCGTTCTTCGCGGTGGATCCGGTGCTCTTCGCCGCGCCGGCGTCCGGGGGCGTCTACCGCTCCGGCGACGGCGGGCGCACGTGGGCGACGACGGGGTTGCAGGACCAGGTCGTGGGCGACCTCGTCTGGCTGGGACCATTTCTGTACGCCGCGGCCGACGGAGGGTTCTTCCGCAGCAGCGATTCCGGGGCGAGCTGGACGCGGCTGTGCGACTCCCCCGGCCGGCCGGCCGAGCTGATGTTCCCGCTCGCGCCCGCGGCCGGGCTCGAGGCCTTCCTCGCCACCGACCGCGGGGTCTTCCGCACCGCCGACGCGGGCCAGACCTGGGTGGCGTCGGGCTTCCAGGGGCAGAACGTCCTCACGGTGGCGACCTTCCCCCCGCCCCGTCCCGATCTCGACGTCGGACGGCGCCGGTGAAGTTCACCAAGGCCCACGGGCTCGGCAACGACTTCATCCTCGTGGCGGAGAAGGACGCCCCGGCCGCGCGAGAGGGGTGGACCCGGCGCCTGTGCGACCGACATCGGGGCATCGGTGGCGACGGGGTCATCCTGCACGCGCCAGAGCCGGACGGGGTGCGGATGTGGCTCCTCAACGCCGACGGGCTTCCGAGCGAGATCTCGGGGAACGGGCTGCGGTGCCTGGCCGCCCTCGCGGTGCGGAACGGCTGGGCGACGCCGGAGCACACCGTGCACACCGTCGTTGGCCCGCGGCTCGTGCAGGTGAGGGCGGTGGGACCCACGACCTACCGCATCGGCACGGACCTCGGGACGCCGGGTCTCTCGTCGTCGGAGGTGCCGATGGCCCTCGACCCCCCGCGCGAGCCGGTCGTCGCCCACCCGGTGGAGGTCCTGGGCGAGACCGTTCGCGTCACCGCGACCTCGATGGGCAACCCCCACTGCGCCGTCTTCCTCGGCGAGGCGGCGGACGACGGCCTCATCGCGAGGCTGGGACCGGCGTTGGAGACTCACCCCCTCTTCCCGGAGAGGACGAACGTGGAGTTCGTCACGGTGACGAGCCGGGAGGAGATCCGGGTCCGCTTCTGGGAGCGCGGCGTGGGTCCCACCGAGGCCTCGGGGACGGGCTCGGCGAGCGCGGTCGTGGCCTCCATCCTCAACGGCCACAC
>JAJDNV010000019.1 GCA_022340545.1 Acidobacteriota bacterium
CTACTCCTTGCCCACGGGAGGCAGGAGCCGCTCGGGCACGGGGTCATCCACGAAGAGAAGGCTCAGCACGGGGTGACCGTCCTTGCCGATCTTGACGTTGCGGACCTCGGCCCGGGTCTTGAAATCTCCGCCGACCTCCTCGATGCTGAGGGTGACCCCCTTGAACACGGGTAGGCTCATCGTCCTCGCGTCGGCGCCGCGCTGGGTCACGTTCTCGGCGATCGAGCGCTCCTCCTGGGCGACGCCCCCCGGGGCCTGGTCGGCATCGAGCTTCAGCACAATCTCGAACCCGTGTCGGTCGACGGAGAGGGGCTTCGGGTCCCCGGGCAGCAGGAACAGCTCGGTGGGGAGCGACTCCGCTCCACGCGGGGGGTGCCGGCCGAGGAAGAGGATCCCGACGCGGTTTCCCGGCCGTCGCCCCCGGACGAGCCCGTAGACGCGGTAAGAGGGGTCGGTGAGATCGTACTGGCGGAAGCGTGCCGGCAGAGGCAGCGCGAGATGGAGAACCTGGCCCACCCGGACCGACCGCTCCAGGACGAGTGCCAGACCCCCGGCCGAGACGTCCTCGCACGTCGTCATCGCCTCCCAGGTCGTGCCGCTCGGATCCCGACCCTGGACCCGCACCGGGACCTTCAAGGGCACCCGCCGCGACTTGCGGCGCTCCGACCTGTCCGTTCCCATGGTTTTGCGGAACCGTAGCACAAATCGATTACCCTGTGCCTCGTGGATGACGCCGCTGCCCTCGTGGTCGAGAGCCTCACCAAGGTGTTCCGCCAGCAGACCGCCGTCGATCACATATCCTTCCGCGTGGCCCGGGGGCGCTTCTTCGGGTTCCTCGGACCGAACGGAGCCGGAAAGAGCACGACGATCCGTATGCTCACCGGCCTGCTGCGACCCACCGCCGGGGACGCCGTGGTCGAAGGCTCGCGCCTCAGCCGCGACGTCCTGGCCGTGAAGCGCCGCATCGGGGTCCTCACCGAGGACCTGGCCCTCTACGAACGGCTCACCGCCGAGGAGCACCTGCTGTTCGCCGCCCGCATGTACGGGCTGCCCCGGGACGAGGCCCGGCGACGGACCGAGGAGCTGCTCGAGTTCCTCTCCCTGGCCGACGAGCGAAGCAAGCTCGTGGTCGACTTCTCGTTGGGGATGCGAAAGAAGCTCGCTCTCGCGTGCACACTGGTTCACAACCCCCGGCTGATCTTCCTGGACGAGCCGCTGAACGGGATCGATCCTGTGTCCGGGCGTGTGGTGATGGACCTCCTTCAACGCCTGGCCCGGCGGGGGGTGACGCTCTTCTTCACCTCTCACGTCCTGGACGTCGTCGAGCGGCTGTGCGACGAGGTGGCGGTCATCGATCGGGGTCGCATCGTGGCCCAGGGCACGCTCGAGGAGATCCGGGCCCAGCGCGAGCTCGGAGGTGATGCGAGCCTCGAAGACGTCTTCCTCAAGCTCGTGGACGCCGACGTCCACCGCGAGGACCTGTCGTGGATCGGCTGATGGCCCTCGTCGCGCTGCGCTGGCGCCTGGACGTCAGAACGCCGAGAAGCGCGCGGGAGCGCCTCGTGGTCATCTTGCTCGTCGTCCCGGGGCTGGTCCTTCTCTCCTCCGCGGCGTCTCTGTTCGCCTTCCTCGGGGCCCGCGTCCTCGAGCGGGCGCAGCCCCAGCTCACGCTCCCGCTCCTCTCCGCAGTAGTGACGGTTCTGGGCGTCCTGTGGGCCCTCTCGCCGCTGCTCTCCGGCGTGACGCTCACCGAGACGCACGACCTCGCGCGGCTCCTGCACTACCCGATCCCTCTGCCCACCCTCGTCGCCTCCTCGCTGCTGGCCAGCTTCCTGCAGCCGACGGTGCTGGCCCTCGTGCCGCCCCTGATTCTGCTGGGCCTCGCCCTTGCCGGCGTCGGACCCCTGCTGCTCCCGGCCCTCGTGGCGCTCGCGTTGGGCCTCGCCCTCATCGTCGCCTCGGGGCAGCTCGTCGGCGTGACCCTCCACGCGCTCTCGCGGAAACGCCATCTCCACGACCGGATCCTCTTTGCCGGCCTCATTGTCGGTCTCCTCCTGAGCTTCACACCGCTCGTGCTGATGAGCGGAGGCGCGGTCCCCCTCGCCCGGGCGGCTCGGGAGCTGCTCGTGCGGGACGTCTTTGCGCTCTCTCCGTTCGCCTGGGGCGTCCGCGCCGCCGTGCATGCGAGCCGCGGGGAGGCCGACGCGTTCCTCGCCGGGGCGGGGGCGGCGGCGCTGGCGGTCGCGGCCGCCCTGGCCTTCTCGACCGCTCTCGCGCAGCGGATGTACCGTGGGGAGCTGGATCTGGGGGGAACGGGGCGAGCGAACGGCACCGCAGCCCGTTCCCACGCGCTCCTTCCCGGCCCGGTGGGGGCCCTCATGGAGAAGGACCTGCGGATGGTATGGCGTGACCCCCGGCTGAAGGTGGTCGTCCTGGCCGGTCTCTTGGCGCCGCTGGCGCTGCTCGTCCTGGTGTGGCTCGGCTTCGCGGGGCGCGTGCCTCCCGGGGCGCTGTTCGCGCTGGCGTCGTTCGCCGGTCTGTCCACCCTCGGCTCGAACGCCTTTGCCCTCGAACGCCGGGGCCTTGTCCTGCTCCTGGGGTTTCCGGTCGGCCGCTTCTTCATCTTCGTGGCGAAGAACGCCTCCGCGCTCCTCCTCCGCGCGCCGGCGGCGGTGCTGATCGCGGCGGCCACCGGCCTTCTGATCGGCCTCCGGTTCGTGCCCGCGGTCCTCGTCGTCCTCTGGCTGACCCAGCTTCTCGCCGCCGCCGCCGACAATCACCTCGCCGTCCTCTTCCCGATCCCGGTGCCGGCGCCGGGTCGAAACCCGGCCGCCGCGTCCTCCGGCACGCGAGGGCTGGCCGCCGCGGTGATCACGATGCTCGCCATGGCCGCCACCCTCGTGCTCTCGCTGCCCTTCGCCTTTCTCGCCTGGCTGCCCCACGCGTTGTCGGAGCATTGGCTGTGGTGGCTCACCCTGCCCCTCGCCCTGGCCGGCTCGGTCGCCGTCTACGGGATGCTGACCGCGTCTGCCTCCGTCCTTCTGACTCGGCGCGAGCCCGATCTCCTGGCCCGTGTGCTCGGAGAGGAGTGACGATGCCGCGTCCGACGATCGCAGTGGTTGGCCTCGGGCTCGTCGGGGGCTCGCTCGCGCGGGCGCTCACCGCGGCGGGCTATCGGGTCCTGGGGGTCGACCGCCCCAGCGTGCGCCAAGCGGCCCGGGTTGCGGGAGCGGTGGCCGGGACTGCGGCCACCGTCGAGGCCGCCGCCGGAGCCGACGTCGTGGTCCTCGCGGCCCCGCCCTCCGCCAACCGCACGCTCCTCCGCCGGCTGGCGAAGGTCGCCGGCCCCGACCTCGTCATCACCGACGTCGGCAGCGTGAAAGGCCCCATCGTCCGGGACGCGGCCCGCCTCGGCCTGACCTCGTTCGTCGGGGGACACGCGATGGCCGGCACCGAGAAAAAGGGTTTTGGCGCATCGTCGGTTGATCTGTTCCGTGGCGCGGTGTGGTGGGTCGTGCCCGCGGCCAACCCCAAGGCGACCCGCAGGGTGCGATCGCTGGTCCGCGCGGTCGGCGCGCGGCCGTCGAACATCGATGCCGCCGGGCACGATCGGGTCGTGGCGTTCCTGAGCCATGTGCCGCAGGTGGCCTCCTGGGCGCTGCTCGAAGCAGCTCGAGGCGACTCCGTCGCACGCCGGCACCTGGCCAGCGCCGGCCCGGGTTTCCGGGACATGACACGGCTTGCCCGAAGCCCGAAAGGCCTGTGGGCCGAGATCCTGCGGGAGAACCGGGCCGAGGTGGCGCGTGCGCTCGTCGCCCTCGGCCGACGCCTGACCGTCCGAGGCGCGGGGGCCGCCCGATCGGGGCCGCGCACCCGATCGAAACTCGCCTCCCGCCCCGGGAGGAAGAGATAGGCGGGAGTTGACAGCCGCGCGCGTCCTCCACTATCTTTCTCCCATCCGACCCAGTCGAGCAGGTCCGTCGCCTGCCCCCCCGAGTCTCTTCTCTCATCTCCACCGGGAACGCGCATGAGCCAAGACGATCCGGTCTCGACCTCGCCCAAGAACGGCGGCCCACGGCGCCGTGGCTCTCGCGGCGAGTCGTCGCGCAAGAGCGGTCGCCGCCCTGGGCCAGAGACTGCCCCGGAGGCAGAGGAGCCCGCCGCCGAGACCGCGGTCGCCACCGCAGAGCCCGCCGAGCCGGAAGGCCCGCTCACCGCGGAGGCCGTGGTCACGCCGGGGAAGGACGGCGAGCCGAACCGCCTCGACCTCGCGGTCCTCAAGGAGATGAGCATCCAGAAGCTCGTCGGGGTGGCGAAGGGGCTCGACATCCCGGGCGCCCCGTCGATGAAGAAGCAGGAGCTGGTCTTTCAAATCCTGCGTGCCCAGGCCGAGAAGGAGGGCCTCATCTTCTCGGAGGGCGTCCTCGAGATCCTGCCCGACGGCTTCGGCTTCCTCCGCGCCCCCGAGTACTGCTACCTCCCGGGGCCGGACGACATCTACGTCTCCCCCTCGCAGATCCGCAAGTTCGACCTCCGCACGGGCGACACCATCAGCGGTCAGATCCGCCCACCCAAGGAGGACGAGCGCTACTTCGCCCTCATCAAGGTCGACGCCGTCAATTTCGAGCCGCCGGACCGGGCGAAGGAGAAGATCTTCTTCGACAACCTGACGCCGCTCTACCCCCAGGACCGGATCCGCCTCGAGACGACGCCCGACCAGCTGACGACGCGCGTGATGGACCTGCTGAACCCGCTCGGCAAGGGCCAGAGGGCCCTCATCGTCGCCGCCCCCCGCACCGGCAAGACGATGATCCTCCAGGCCCTCGCCAACGCCGTGACCACCAACCATCCCGAGATCGTCCTCATCGTGCTGCTCATCGACGAGCGGCCGGAGGAGGTCACGGACATGCAGCGGTCGGTGCACGGCGAGGTCATCTCCTCGACCTTCGACGAGCCCGCCGACCGGCACGTGCAGGTCGCGGAGATGGTGCTGGAGAAGGCCAAGCGGCTGGTCGAGCACAAGAAGGACGTGGTGATCCTCCTCGACTCGATCACCCGGCTCGCCCGGGCCTACAACACGATCGTGCCACCCTCGGGCAAGGTCCTCTCCGGCGGCGTCGACTCGAACGCCCTCCAGCGGCCGAAGCGATTCTTCGGGGCGGCCCGCAACGTCGAGGAGGGGGGCAGCCTCACGATCATCGCCACCGCCCTCGTCGAGACCGGTTCCCGGATGGACGAGGTCATATTCGAGGAGTTCAAGGGCACCGGCAACGCCGAGATCGTCCTCGACCGCAAGCTCACCGACAAGAGGATCTTCCCCTCCCTCGACATCAACCGCTCCGGCACGCGCAAGGAAGAGCTGCTCGTGCCTCCGGAGGAGCTCAACCGGGCCTGGATCCTCCGCAAGGTACTCTCCGCGCTCTCCCCGGTGGAGGCCATGGAGCTCCTCCTGGAGAGATTGTCGAAGGCAAAGACGAACAAGGAGTTCCTGGAAGGAATGTCGGCCGGCGGCTAGGGCCCCCCGCCAGGGGGTCCCGGGCGGGTGCGGCGAGTGGACGGTGTGCGCCCGTGTCCGCCGCTCAGAACCGGGGACGCTCCCCACCGCCGGGACGCACGGTGATGGTGAGGCGGGTCTGGGTCACGCCCTTGCCCGCCTTGCGCAAGTACACCCTGACAAGATAGCGCCCCGAGTACCGGAACTCGTGACGGGCCGTGTACCGGCGGGCGATTTCGGTGCCCGGCTCCCACGGGTCGCAATCCCCTTCCGAGATGCTTCTCCCCCCGTCGCCCCACTCCCACTCGATCTCCGGGCAGTAGAACTCCTCGATGTCGTCCCCGCCCTTGAGCTCGGCGGTGAAGAGGATCGTCGCGGGCGAAAAGGAGAACTTCGGTGTCGCCCTCAGATGGAGCTCGGGCCGCTTGCCCTCGTCGTCGTCGCTGCCGGCCGGCCCCGGAGTGGCGAGGGCGAGGACGGCGAGAAGAGCCAGCACTGCTTTCGACATCACGTCACGCTCCCGTGGAAGAACCCCTCCATACTATCAGGCCGCTGGCGCGCCACCACCTCTGACGCCCCGCCCCCGGACAGAAGACGCAGGACCGCTACAATGCGACACCATGGACGAGGCAGGCGGCCTGAGGCCCCGGCCGGCGTCGGGGCCCCGGGAGCGGAGGCTGGCGTCGCTCCTCGAGGCGCGGGCCCGGGCTTCGGACGAAACTGCGCTCCGGGCCGTCGTGGAGGATGCTCAGCTCCTGGGGAGCCTTGAGCTGGCTGGCCTCCGTGCGGATTGGCAGGACGTGCGTCGGTCTCGTGAGACGGGCGAGGGGCCGGAGATGATCGTTGCGCTCCGCCGGGCGAAGGCCGCGGTGGACCCGCAGGCCCCGCTGAGCGTTGCCGCGATCAGGGCCTGGCACGGGGCGCTTGCCGGTCCGGTCGGGTTCCGGCGCGGAGAGCGCCCGCGCGAGGGCGCTCCCCCCGCGCCGCCCGAGCTCATCGAGAGCCGGATCGGCCTCCTCGAGACCTGGCTCGCCTCGCGCAGCGGCGGGGACCTCCGCCCGGAGCAGGCCGCCGCCCTCGCGATGGCACGGATCGTCGAGGTGCTTCCCTTCGACGACGGCAACGGCCGCGTGGCCCGGCTCGCGGCCTCGCATCTCATGATCCGGGGAGGGCGACGACCGCCCATACTCGTGGCCGCCGACGGCCCGCGCCTCGTGGACGCCCTTCAGGCCGCCTTCCGCCTCGAGACCGAGCTCCTCGGGACGTTGCTGGAGGAGGCGTCGGATCGCGCCCTGGACGTGATGATCCAGGCCCTGGAGAAGGGCGAGGTCTAGTCGAGGCCGACGTCGGCGGGCCTGATCCGCCCCCCCGGACGCGCATCGGGCCCCGCGACGACCCGGCGCTCTCCGGTGGCGACGTCGAGCCGGACGACGTCGTCCCCTTCCATGAAGAGCCGGGCCCACGGTCGCATGGTCCCCGTTCCAGGGGTCGGCGGCCTCAGCCGGCCGCCGCCCAGGGGACGACCCTCTGAAAGGGTCTCCACCACCCGCCCCTCATCGATATCGAAGATCAGCGCGTCGGCCTGGAAGGGCAGCGGCGCAAAGAACACCGCCACCTGACCCGGGGCCATCTCCGGGCCGACGGACAGGCCCATCGGGACCCGATCCAGGGACGCGCTACCCTCACCGAGCGGGGTCCCGTCGGGGGCGAAGACGTGGATGAGGGTCTGCGCCCCCGACGCCTCTCCCACCACGATCCGGCCGTCGGCGACGAACGCCGCGGCGCCCGGCGCCGCGGTCTCGACCAGCGTGGCGAGGAGCGCCCCGGTGGCCCCGTCGCGCAGACGCAACCCGCCGTCGCGGGTCAGGATGCGAGCGCCGGTGGCGTCGGGAATCGGCCAGGCGTACTGGGGATCGAGGGCCACCGCCAGGGGGAAGGCCGTCAGCCGGGGCTCCCGGTCGACGGCGACCTCCAGGACGCGCATCTCGTCGCGGAAGCGGGCCGTGGGAGCGTCGAAACCCGCGCCCAGCCACACCCGGGCCGCGGACTCGTCGAGCATCCGCACCGCGGTGGGACGCCAGCCCGGTGGCAGAGTCGCCGTCGCGACGCGGCGGCCCGACGGCAATGCGAAGAGCGACACCCCGGAGGGATGGGCCACGAGCGCGGTGGCGCCGGAGGCGGACAGGGCGAGCCTCGTCCCGTAGTCCGGGGGCGGGCTCGACTCCAACGGGACCGTTCGGAACCGGGGCTCGTCGCCGGTGAGGTCAGCCAGCGCGAGCGTGATCCCCTCGCCCTCGTGCCCCAACAGGGCCCCGGTGCGCCCCGCGGCGTCGAACGCCATGCCCTCGTTGAAGAATGTCCAGTGCGGTGCCGTTCCCAGGGGAAGATAGTGGTTGCTCTCGGTGTCGACCAGGAACGTCGCTCCTCCTCCGCGGCGCGAAAAACCCGACAGGTACAGCCAGCGACCGGAGGGGTCCAGGGATCCGGAGGCGTAGCGGCCGACGTCGGCGGGGGTCGCGGCGCGGACCCAGGCCAGGCGCAGCCCGGCGGCGGCGAGGGCGACGAAGATGACAGACCAGAACGTCAGAGACATCGCCCGGTGGCCACGGCGGAGGTCCGTTCGTCCGATGGCCACCTGCAGGGTGCTCGCGGCGACGACGGCGAGGGCCGGCGTGCCCAGGACCACGAGAAACCTCCACCGGTAGGGAAGCGTGGGTGGGCCGATGGTGACCAGGGAGGCAAGGGGGGCGACCCAGCGCCAGACGAGCCACGTGGCGAGCAGGAGAAGCCCCAGGTCGAGGGCGGCCCAGACCGAGCGCGAGCGGAACACCGTGGCGCTGAGGTTCGCAAGGCCAATCGTCAGGAGGAGGAGGACGAAGACGAAGCTGGCCCCCTGGGGATCGAGGAGCGCTTCCCCCCAGGAGCCGCCGGATGTGGGAGGGAAGACGAGCATCCACGGCAGGGCGGTGAGGGCGGCGCTGCCCGTGACCAGCACGATCGCCGCGAGCCACTTGCCTCCCCAGATGGCCGGCCACGCCGCCGGGCGCGAGAAGAGGAACCCGAGGCGCCCGTCGACGGCGTCGCGGGCGAACATGGACCCGCCGGCAATGAGCCCCGCGGACATCCCCAGGAGCAGCGCGCCGAGCGCCCCGACGACGGTGGCCAAGTCCACGGGGACGCCGAAGGCGGGGAGGACGAGGGGAAAGAAACCGCACCCAAGGCCCCCCGGGAACAGCAGCCAGCGCTCCCGCAGCTCTCGCGCCGCCACCGCCAGGGTCTGGCTCACGAGCGCACCTCCGATTGAACGGGCGCCGGCGCGGCCGGGTTCGCGCCGCTCGTCACCGCGATGAAGATCTCCTCGAGAGGCCGATCCCAATCCGCCTTGACCGTCTCCATCCCTCCGTTCAGGGCCACACGCCCCTCGTGGAGGATCGCCACGTGGTCGGCGAGGCCCTCGATCGCGCGGAGGTCGTGGGTGGTCACGAAGACGGTCGTGCCCCGGTCGGCCAGGTCGCCGATCACCTCCCGGAAGACCGTTTCCCGGGCGACGACGTCGAGGCCGAGGGTGGGGTCGTCGAGGAGGAGCATCTCCGGACCGTGGCCGAGGGCCAGCGCGAGCATGACCGCCCCCTTCTGGCCCTTCGACAGCCGGCCGAAGCGTCGGTCGATCGGGACGCTGAAGCGGCGAAGTCGCTCCTCCACCGCCGTCTCGTTCCAGTGTTCATGCAGCCGTTCACAGAAGGTGGAGAGCTGGCGCGCCGTCATCTCCGGGAAGGCGTTGGGTTCCTCGGGCACGACACCCACTCTCTGCATGAGGCGCCGCCGGTGCCTCCACGGGTCCTCGCCCAGGACCTTCGCGCGACCGGCGGCGGGTGGGCGCTGCCCGAGCAGGCACCGGAGGAGCGATGTTTTTCCGGAGCCATTACGTCCCAGCAGCGCGAAGACCGACCCGACCGGCACGGCCAGGGTGATCTGCTCGAGGATGCGGGTTCGGCCGTAGGCGACCGCGAGCCCGTCCGTTTCCAGGGCGATGCTCGTCGCGGCCTCGACGTCTGCGGTCATTCCCGTCCTCCTCGACGACCGGCCTGAGGCCAGGCCGTCTGCATCGCCTCCGCGGCCTCGGCGGCGGTGGCCCCGATCGTGACGGCCAGCGCCGCGAAGCGCTCCGCCCCTTCACGGAGGAGCCGCGCGCGCGCGGACGCCGAAAGGGCGGGGGGGCGCCGGGCGACGAACGTCCCCTCCCCACGCCGGGCCTCCACGACACCGGCGGCGGCGAGGCGCTGGTAGGCCTTGGCCACCGTGTTCGGGTTGATGCGGTGCTCGCGGGCGAGGTCCCGCACGGAAGGGAGAGCGGCCCCCGGATCCAGTCGCCCCGAGGCCACCTGGTGCCGGACCCCCTCCTCGATCTGGCTCCAGATCGGGGTGGGAAGCGTGGTGTCGATCCGCAGCCGCATCACTGTACTAGTGTAATAGGACACTGGTACACATCTGTCAAGTCGCCTTTTCGAACCCCTGGTGCCTTCGGCTCCTCCATTCCCGTCCCCACGGCCGCGCGAGGGCGCCGTGCTACGCTGCCGGCGATGCCCCTCTCCTTCGATCTGCCGCCCGGGCTGGGCCGCCTGATGGAGACGATCCGTGGCGCCGGAGGGCGGCCCTACGTCGTCGGGGGCGCGGTGCGTGACGCCCTCTTCGGGCTGCGGGTCCAGGACCAGGACTTCGACGTCGAGGTCTTCGGGCTGGCCACGGGACCGCTTGGCGCCGTTTTGTCCCAGTCTGGACGCGTCGACGCGGTCGGGCAGTCGTTCCGCGTCTTCAAGGTGACCGGGCTCGAGGGCGTGGCGGGGGCAGTGGACGTCTCGCTTCCCCGTCGCGACTCGAAGGTGGGCCCCGGCCACCGGGGGATCGCGGTGGAGGGGGACCCGGACCTGTCGATCGAGGAGGCCGCGCGCCGGCGTGACTTCACGATGAACGCGCTCCTCTGGGACCCGGCCACAAGGGAGCTCCTCGATCCCTGGGACGGTCAGAGCGACATCGAGAGGCGCCTCCTCCGCGCGGTGGACGAGCGGACCTTCGGGGAGGACCCGCTGCGCGCGCTCCGGGCCCTGCAGCTCGCGGCCCGCTTCGAGCTCGAGGTCGAGCCGGCCACTGCGGAGCTGTGTGCATCGATGCCGCTCGATGAGCTTCCGTCGGAGAGGATCTTCGGAGAGATCGAGAAGCTCCTTCTTCGGGCGCGGCGCCCGTCCCTGGGCTTTGCCCTGATGAAGGCGTGGGGGATGCTGCCGGTGCTCGCCCCTGAGCTTTTGCCCCTCGAGGAGACCCCCCAGGATCCGGGTTGGCACCCCGAGGGCGATGTCTGGACCCACACGCTCCAGGTCCTCGACGAGGCATCGGCCCTCGTGACGGACCTGTCGAACGACCGCCCGCGCGCCCTCGCGGTGATGCTCGGCTCGCTCTGCCACGACCTCGGCAAGCCGTCCACGACCACCCACGACGAGGACGGCCGCATCCGCTCCCGGGGCCACGAGGAGGCCGGGCTGCCCCTGACGACCGTGCTCCTCGACCGCTGGAACGTCCACACGCTCCTCGGCTACGACGTGCGGGCGCAAACGCTGGCCCTCGTCGCCCATCACCTGAAGCCGGGACAGCTCTACGACGATCGGGACAAGGTGCGCGACGGGGCGTTCCGGCGTCTGGCCGGCAAGGTCGAGCCGGACCTGCTCTCCCGGGTGGCCCGGGCCGACTGCCTGGGCCGGAAGCCGGGGAGCTTCGAGCCGGTGGCGATGGACTGGTTCCTCGAGCGCGTGCGCCGGCTCGACGTGACGGAGCGGCCGCCGGAGCCGATCCTGCGCGGTCGGGACGTGCTGGCGCTCGGTGTTCGTCCGGGCCCGGAGGTGGGCCGCGTCGTCCGGGCCGTCTACGAGCGGCAGCTCGACGGCGCGGTGACGACGCTCGAAGAGGCCCAGGCCGAGGCGAGACGGATGCTCGAGGGTTCTGGGGACGACGAAGACTAGTACGGGGACCTGGACCCAGGACTCAGATCACAGAGGCACAGATGCGGCTGGCCAACAGGCCTGGGGTCGCCCGCATGTCCCTTCCTTGGGGACGTGCGGGTGTCCGTGGCCTATGCGCCCTCAAACAGAACGGAATGCTCCGGGAACGAACCCTCAGCCGGCGTTCCCGGAGCTAGCGGCCGTATTCGGTCTCGAGGTCGAGGACCTCCAGGGTGTGGGCGTAGAGCTCGTCCGCCTGCTCGTGGCTGTTGGCGATGGCGGTGACGCCGAGCTTGCCGAACTCCGAGAGCGCCCCGATCAGGTGGAAGAGCACCCCGGACTCGCTGCCATGGCTGTAGTGCAGCTTGTTCAACGTCAGGATCTCCACGAGGTCCTCGGGCAGCAACCCCCGGTAGCGCTCGGAGTACAGGTTGTCGGTCGCCTTGTAGAACTTCACCTGGCCGGAGGGTGAGCGGTAGAGGCCGCACGCGGGGTCGAGCGAGCCCCCGGTCAGGAACTGGAGGGCGAGGTAGGGATGGGTCGTGCCGCCCATGCGGAGGTTGATCTCGAGGGCGGTGGCTTTCCAGTCCTCGGACGGCTCACGGCGGTGGACGAGGAAGTCGACCCCGTAGCGGCTCACGACGCCGCGCTCGGCCAGCACGCGGCCGATGCGCATCCCTGCCTCCTGGATCTGGATCCGATAGTCGTCGCGCGCCGGGAAGCGGCAGCCGAGGAAGACCTGCTGGCTCGGTCCGCCGAGGATCTGGTCATGGGTCGAGATCGCCATCACGTCGCCGCGGGGGCTGATGCGGTACTGCCCGCTCGGCGAGAGCTTCTCGGGGGCTTCGACGAACTCCTCCGCCACCCCTCCCATCCGGGAGTACTTCTCGAAGTAGGCCTCGGTCGTCTCGGTGGGCACGGAGAACTCGAGCCGGGTGAGGGCGTCGCGGAGCGCGCCCTTCGAGCGGGACACCGGGAAGGAGAAGAGCGCGTTCCCTTCGCCGGAGAAGCTGTCGTTGAGCTTGAGGACGGCTCGTCCGGCCTCGGGCCGCCGCGCGCGGAGCTCGGCCAGCACCTCCGCCACGTCGCCGGCGTCCCTCAGGTCCTCGAAGCCGTACGGCACGTCCACCCCGGCCTCGCGTATGGCCTTGCGGGCCCCCGACTTGGTGCCGAGGTCACCGAGGCGAGGATCGCAGCCGTTGAGCGGCACGCCGAGGAGCACCGCCAGCTTGCGCTCGTGGGGTGTCGAGTTGAAGACGGTCAGGTACGCCCTCGAGGGGTCTATGATTCCGGCCCGGATCCTCTCGATGAGACGAGGCCGTTCGAGGATCTTCTCGGTGAGCGATCGGGGGGAGGCGTCGTCGGCGCAGAGCAACGTCAGGCGCGAGCGGGCGTGGCTGGCCGGGATCCCGGCCAGGAACTGAAGGTAGTACTCGAGGATGATGGGGTGGATGGGCTGGGACGTGACGTACACCATGCGCGCCCGCGGGTTGCGGAGACGGATCAGCAGGAACAGCAGCCGCTCCTCGTAGAAGCTGGCCCCGGCGATCTTGGTGAGCTCGCTCTGGTCCAGGGTGAGCGACGGCACCACGACCGACGTGTGGGGCACCTCGTCGCGCATCATGAGCGCGTCCCACACATCGGCCAGGCGGGGCTTGAGCTCCTCGAACGCGGCGACCTCCCGCTCGGGCGTGAGGTCCTTGAGGAACGGCGGCTTCGGGATCATCGCCCCCGTCCTGGGCCTGGCCTAGAAGACCTCGGCCGTCCGTTTCACTCCCACGGACTCGCCGGCCACGGCCTGGAGCACGCGGCTCTCGTGAAGCCCCGTCCAGCGGCCACGCGACTCCACGCGCTCCCGGATCTGTCGGAAGAGATGGAAGCGCAGCGGCCCCAGCAGGGTGAAATCGGACGTGAGGTGGAGACGTTGATCCACGTCCTCGTCGGGCAGGGACCCGGTGAGGATCTCGAGCCGCTCGCGGTACCACTCCTCGCTCACCTCGCCGCGGTCGCGCTTCTGGCTCAGGATCATCACCTGCCGATAGCGATCGACGATCTCGGGGTGATGATTGACCGCGAACACGCGGGGCACGATCCCTCCGCGATCGCGCGCAAACTCGAGCATCGTCAAGGCCTCGCCCCGCACACCACCGACCCCCAGAGTCTCCCAGCCGATGGCCTGGACCGTGCCCGGCAGGCCGTCGGGTGGCGGGATGAGGTCGAAGAGACGGTTCTCCACGACCCGAAGCCGGCCCTCGGCCCCGAGTTTGGCGGCGAAGTGCCGGAACCAGGGGTGCTCCCGGGCTGATTCGGAGAGCACGTTTTCGAGCACGCCCGTGCACTTGCCCTTCTCCGGGCTGCGGAGGACCGGTTGGGCTGCGCCCGACCACCGGCACAGGACGCCGAAGGTGTGGCACACCCCGACGAGCGCGGCGTTTTCGTCTTCCTGGATCGCGTCGAAGAGCCGGAACGCCGGCGCCTCCCATTCGGGGTTCTCACGGACACCCTGCGCCTCGGTCGCGACCCCGTCGTTGCGGCGGGGATCGATGTGCCCGGGGCCGCCGGTGCCGACGTAGACCGAGAACCGCGGACCGGGCGCCTCCGGCAGCAGGCCCGAGCGGCGCACGTCGAAGGAGAGGACCCGGACGCGTAGCCCCGCTCCCTCGAGGGCCTCGATCGCCTCGCAGCTGGCATCCATCACCGCGTGGACGAGCGAGTCGTGACCCAGGTTGGGCCACCCGTGGTTCATGTCGAGCAGGGCCACGTCGACGGCGAGCGGGTCGGCCGAGGGGATGTCTTCCGGGCGTTCCACCCGGACGTACTCGAAGATCCCGCACGGCGCGCTCGCCGGGCAATCGGTCACGCAGAACTGCTTGCCGTACTGTTGCTTGAAAGCGCAGGCGAAGGGCATCGGTTCCCAGTCTACCGGTGCCCCCCGTCGCCGTCCACCGCGGCCCGGAACACACGGTGCTGGCTCTCCGGCACCGGCGATTCCTGATCCGCGGCCACTCCCCGGGCGTAAACTGGGGCCTCCGCCAGGGAGGTCACGCGACCCGGGCACCACGATGCCGCCGGAGGCCCGGGCGGTTCACGGGAGGGACGCAATGAGCCTGGAGCTGAAGCTGGTCGCGGTCGACAAGCCCGCCGACGTCAACCTGATCCTCGGCCACTCGCACTTCATCAAGACGGTGGAGGACCTGTACGAGGCGGTCGTCTCGTCCGTCCCCGGGATCGAGTTCGGCCTCGCCTTCTGCGAGGCCTCCCAGGAGCGTCTCATCCGGGTCGAGGGGACCCACGACGGGATGAAGACGCTGGCGGTCGAGGCGGCGCAGGCGATCGGCGCTGGCCACACGTTCGTGATCTTTCTCAACAACGCCTTCCCCATCAACGTCCTCGGGGCGATCAAGGCCTGCCCCGAGGTCTGCCGGATCTACTGCGCGACCGCCAATCCCCTCCAGGTGGTGGTGGCGGAGACCCCCGAGGGGCGGGGGATCCTCGGGGTGGTCGACGGGCTCACCCCCCTCGGTGTCGAGGGGGAAAAGGATGTGGCCCATCGGCAGGAGCTTCTTCAGAAGTTCGGTTACAAGCGCTGAAGGCCCGGATGCCGCGGGTGCACGGCGCCCGCGTGCTCGTCGACTGATCCGGGCCCGCGACAGGCCCGCTCCCGGGCAGGAAGGAGGAACGACATGGGACTCACGCTGACGTCCCCGGCCTTCGCGCCGGGCGCCGAGATCCCCACCCTCTTCACGTGTGAGGGCCGGGACATCTCGCCCCCTCTCGAGTGGACGGGGGTGCCGGACGGCACGAAGAGCCTCGTGCTGATCGTGGACGATCCCGACGCGCCCGACCCGGCCGCCCCGAAGATGACGTGGGTGCACTGGGTGCTCTACGACCTGCCCCCCGAAGCCCGCTCCCTCCCCGAGGGCGTGGCCCCGGGCGCGCTGCCGGCGGGAACCCGCGAAGGGAAGAACGACTCGAAGCGGACGGGCTACGGGGGACCGTGTCCGCCCATCGGCCGGCACCGCTACTTCCACAAGCTCTACGCCCTGGACGTCGTGCTCGGCGACCTCGGGACCCTCACGAAGACCCAGGTCGAGAAGGCCATGAAGGGCCATGTCCTGGCCCAGGCCGAGCTGATGGGCACATATCAGAAGAAGGGATCCTGAGGCGACCCTCCGTCGAAAGACCTGCTCTGGGGGATCGTCGGCCTAGGGCTCACCGGAGGCGTGGTCGAGCGTGCGCAGCCGGTCCGCCGAGAGAAGCAGCGTCCGCGCGGTGTGGTAGCTCGCGAACCACAGGTGGCTCTTGGCTTCGCGCAGGACCTCACCCCGGCTGTCGATGCCGGGGAACACCCCCGGATAGTGCCGGTCGGTGAGCGTGTCCCGACACACCGCCCAGGCCTTCCCGAAGGCCGTCCAGTAACGATCGGTCTCCTGCCCGTGAAGCTGGTGCATCAGGAGGAACGCGTTCACCGCCTCGAACTGGGCCCACCATTCGATCGAGCGATCCACCGGCGGACCATAGGCGCTTCCGTACTCGAAGAGCTGACCGCTTGCCTGGTCGAATCCCCGGGCCAGTGCGTGGTCGACGAGCATCCGGGCCGCGTGCGCGGTGGCGGGCTCCGGCTCCCGCCCGAGGGCCTCCTCGGCCTCGAGCAGGAGAAACGCCGTCTCCACGTCGTGGCCGAAGGACACGGGTGTCGGGACCACGCGCCCGTCGGGGCGCAGCGCAAGGTGCAGGCATCCCGGCTCCACGAAGAGCCGGTCGCGGACGAAGCGGAGCACCTCCTCGGTGTGGCCTCGCAGTTCCGCGTCCGGCCACGACCGCAGGAGCTCCGCGTACGCCTCCAGGAGGTGGATGTGGTCGTTCATCGTGCGGTGAGTGGCGGGGCCATCGATCGAGTCCGGCTCGTCGAGCGCCTCGTGATCCCGCGCCGGAAAGGGCCGCCCGTCCGGCCGGACCGCGCTGCAGTACCCCGGTCCAAGGTCGTCCCGGTAGTGCTCCTCGATCCAGCGCCAGGCACGGCGGGCGAGCTCGAGGGGCTCGTCGTCGCCCGTCGCCGCGTGGGCCGCGGCCAGGCCGTAGATCACGAAGGCCTGCGCGTACACGGGCCGGTTCCGGAAGCGCCCCTGCCGGACGGGTCGGCCGGAGGGATCCAGGAAGGTGTGGAAACCCCCGTGCTCGCGATCCCACACCTGGTCGGCCAGAGCCCGCAGCCCGTGGCGGGCGTAGGGCAGATACTCCGCACGGGAGTCCGGCCGGCGGCGCGCCACCTCCGCCGCCGTCCACATGACACGGGCTTCGTAGACGACGAACCGGCCCTCGTCCTCGAGGGGCGACCAGTCCCGGGCGTAGTTCACGTGATAGCCGCCGCGCTCCTGATCGATACACCTTGGGAAGCGGGGCCGCAGCACGTGCTCCCAGAGATACGCGTCCATTTCGTCGGCGAGCGCGGCGAGCGACCCCGCGGGAGACGGGGCGGCCGGCTTTGCTGCGGGACCAGATCTGCCCGAGATGGTCACCGCGGCGCAGTATAGCGCTGAGGGCCAACCGGTGCGCCGGAGGCCCCCCTCGGTCGGCCCGGGCCGTTTGACAGCTTCGCCGGCCCGGCCATAGGGTGCGCGGGAGCAGGAACGATCAAGCCAGGACCATGTCCGACGCCCAGCGAAGTCCCCGGCCTTCCATTGCGAGTGTCCGCCGCGTCTTCCGGGAGATCATCTGGCCACGGCGCAAGCTCGTCACCGTCGGACTCGTCCTGATACTGGTCAACCGGCTGAGCGGTCTCGTTCTCCCGGCATCGACCAAGTACCTCGTCGACGACGTGATCCGGCAAGGGCGGGGTGAGCTTCTCTGGACGCTCCTCGGGGTGGTGGCGCTGGCGATCGCGGTCCAGGCGGCCACGTCGTTCAGCCTCACGAGATTGCTGAGCGTCGAGGCGCAGCTCCTCATCGCCCAGCTTCGCTCCCAGGTCCAGTACCACGTGCTGCGCCTCCCAGTTCGAAGCTTCGACGACACCCGGAGCGGAGAGCTGGTAGCCCGGGTGATGGACGACGTCGAGGGCGTCCGCAACCTCGTCGGCACCGGGCTCGTGCAGCTGGTCGGGGGAACGCTGACGGCGGCGGTGGCCATGGGGTTCCTCGTCAGGATCAACCCGGTGATGACCGCGCTCGCCCTCGTCCCTCTCGGCCTGTTCGGCATCGTGTCGACCAAGGCCTTTCGAACGCTGCGGCCGGCCTTCCGGGAGCGCGGGGCCATACGGGCCGAGGTCAAGGGTCGGCTGACCGAGTCGCTGGGCGGGATTCGCGTGATCAAGGGCTTTCACGCCGTCGAGCGTGAACGGGAGGTCTTCGAGGCGGGTGTGATGCGCCTGTTCCGCAACGTCCGGACGACGCTCACCGCCTCGGCGGCGGTGACGAGCCTGGGGACGCTCTTCATGGGGCTCGCCACCGTCCTGGTCATGGGCTACGGCGGGCGGCTCATCCTCAGCGGCGACCTCACCCTGGGGGAGCTCTTCTCGTTCACGGTCTTCCTCGCGTTCCTGGTCGCCCCGATCCTGCAGATGGCCAACATCGGCACCCAGATGACCGAGGCGTTCGCCGGCCTCGACCGCACCGCGGAGCTCTTGTCGCAGCCCAGAGAGGACGATGACCCCCGCCGGACCCGCACCATGCCCCCCATCGAAGGGCACATCCGTTTCGAGGAGGTCTGGTTCTCGTACGAGCCCGACAAGCCCGTGCTCAAGGGCGTGAGCTTTGAGGCCGCCCCGGGCACGGTGATCGCCCTCGTGGGGAGCTCGGGCTCGGGCAAATCGACCCTGGCTGGCCTCGCCGCCGCCTTCCTCACCCCTGCGAGGGGACGCGTGCTGATCGACGGTGTCGACCTGTCCGAGGTCAGGCTGGCCAGCTACCGCGAGCAGCTTGGCCTCGTCCTGCAGGACGAGTTCCTGTTCGCCGGCACGATTCGCGAGAACATCCTGTTCGCGCGACCCGAGGCGACGGACGACGAGATCCAGGAGGCAGCCCGGCTCGCCCACGTGCTGGAGTTCACCGACCGCTTCCCCGAGGGCCTCGACACGGTGATCGGAGAGCGCGGCGTCAAGCTCTCCGGAGGCCAGCGTCAGCGGGTGACGATTGCCCGGGCGCTGCTGGCCGCCCCGAGCATCCTGCTGCTCGACGAGGCGACCTCGAGCCTGGACACCGAGAGCGAGGCCCTGATCCAGAAGAGCCTCGACTCGCTCCTGAAGGATCGCACCACGCTCGTGATCGCCCACCGTCTCTCGACCATCCAGCGCGCCGACCTGATCCTGGTCGTCGAGGACGGTCAGATCGTCGAGCGCGGACGACACCGTGAGCTCCTCGAGCGCGAGGGCCGCTATCACCAGCTCTACACGATCCAGGCCCGGATCTAGCCGCGAGTACCCCTGCTCGTCAGGTCGAGGGGCTGGTCGGGGGATCGACCTCGTCCAGCAGGGGCATCTCGGCCCCCTGCTCGCGGATCCAGCGGCGGTAGGCCGCCACCATCCCGGCCAGCTCGTCGGGCCGCTCCCGGGCTAGATTCTCCAGCTCGGTGGGGTCCTTCGCGAGGTCGTAGAGCTCCCAGGGCTCAGCGTTGACCCTGACGATCTTGCGGTCGCCGATCCGGACCATCCGGAACCGCTCGGTGAAGCCGGCGATGAGGATCTCGGGATCGGGACGGCTCCCACCCCTGAAGAGCGGGAGCAGGCTGCGCCCGTCGAGGAGGGGCGTGGGAGCGTCCTCGACCGACGCCGGGTACTCGGCCCGTGCGAGGTCGAGGAGCGTGGGGAGGAGATCCACGACGTGTGCCGGCGACCGGCAGAGCCCCGGACGGATGACTCCAGGCCAGTGCGCGAGGAAGTGGGTGTGGGGACCACCCTCGTGGCCGTATTGCTTGTAGAAACGGTAGGGCGTATTGCCCACGTTGGCCCAGGCCGCGCTCAGTGTCCGATAGGAGGCCGGTCCGCCCGGGGGGATCGTGAAGTCCCGATTGGAGTCGTAGGGACACGAGCCGTTGTCCGATAGGAAGAGGACCAGGGTCCTCCCTCTCTCGCCCATCTCCTCGAGCTTTGCGAGGACCCTCCCGACGTTGAGGTCCAGGCGGTGGACCATGGCCGCGAAGACGGCCATCTCCAGGTCCAGGGCGTCCTTCTCGTCGTCTTCAAGCCGATTCCAGGGCCGGTAGTGGTAGATGTCGCCCCGATACGGCCCCCGGAAGCGGTTGATGTTGTCCTCGGGCGGGCTCAGGCGGGCGTGGGGCGGGATCACGCCCAGCTTCCGCATCCGGCTGAATCGCTCGGCCCGCACCCGATCCCAGCCCTCCCGGTATCGGCCGCGGTACAGCGCAATGTCCTCCTCGCGGGCCTGCAGGGGATAGTGGCCCACGTGGTAGGGGAGATAGAGGAAGAAGGGCTTCCGGGACCGAGGGGCCTCGTCCAGGAAGCGCAAGGCGTAGTCCGTCAGCACGTCGGTCTTGTAGAAAGGCGGACTTGAGACCGGCATCTCCTCGGTCGCAATCTCCTGTCCGTCGAGCGCGAAGGGGTTCGTCCACTGGCCGTCGGGGGGCGCGAAGTAGGGGTTGATCGTCCAGTAGACGAGGGAGCGGTCGAAGGTTCTCTTCGCGAAGACGTGCTCGGGCACCCACTTGCCGAAGTGCTCCTTCCCGACCATGACGGTGTGATAGCCGGCAACCCGCAGCAGCTCAGGGATGGAGCGGGCGTTCTCCGCGTGCCGCTTCTCGGCGAAGAGCCCCGTCATCAGGGAGGTCCGCGTCGTCTCGCACTTGGCCATGTTGTAGAACTGGGTGAACCGCAGCCCGGCATCGGCGAGCCGGTCCAGGTTCGGCGTCGCGATCTCGGATCCGTAGCTCCCGATGTCCGAGAAGCCGAGGTCGTCGGCCATGATGAGGACCACGTTGGGCGGCTCGTCGGTCCCGGCGGCGGACCATGGCCTCTCGGCGGCCTGGGCCCCGCTCCCGCCGGCCACCAGGAGCCCGACGGTGATCAGGAAACCGGGGGCTCGAGAACGGGCGTGGGCCATCCGTGGCACCGCCTGAGCTCAACGCCCCTCGATCGCGTGGGCTCGCACGGACAGGGACGCCCGTCCCGCGAGCGGGTTGCGCTCGAGGGCGAAGGATCCGTCCTCCTTCTCCAGCACGATCTCGTGGAGGACGTTGTCCGACGGGAGGCACACCAGTCCCCGGGCTTCGCGGGACTCCGCCCCGAAGGTCACCAGCTCCAGCTTCGACCAGTCCATGGCCGCCGTCGACTGGGCCAGGGCGATGTGGGGGATCGCCGACCCGGCGCGGACGAGCATGACCACCGGGATCTCCCCGCCCTCGATCGTGTGCCAGCCCCCCGTGTAGGCCTTCCCGGTCTGGTAGTCGATCCACTGCCCGGGGGGCAGGTACACGTCACGTCCGGTCGTGCCCTCCTCCATCATGGGGGCGACCAGGATGTCGGACCCGAGAAGGTACTGATCCTCGACGAGCCACGAGCCGGGGTCGTCGGGGTACTCGACGAACAGCGCCCGCAGCATGGGCAGGCCCCGCTCGGCGGAGTCCTTCGACTGGGCGTAGATGTAGGGCAGCAGGCGATACCGCAGCTCAGTGGCACGGCGGAAGGCGTCGGTGAACTCGGGCCCGTACTCCCAGGGCTCCTTCGGTGGCGCGCCGTGGCTGCGGGTGTGGGAGCTGAGCATGCCGAAGGGCAGCCACCGGCGGTAGAGCTCCTCCGGGGTCCGGGTCGTGAAGCCGCCGATGTCGTGGCTCCAGAACGCAAACCCGCTCAGACCCAGCGACAGGCCTCCCCTCAGGGTCCCGGCCATGCCCGTGTCGGAGTTGGCGGCGTCGCCGCCCCAGTGCAGGGGGTATCGCTGGCTGCCGGCCCAGGTGCTCCGGGCCCAGATGATGTCCTCGCCGTTGACCTTCCGGGTGATCTCCGCGGCGGCCCGGTTGTAGAGGAGCGGGTAGAGGTTGTGCTCGTACCAGCCGGTCCGCCCGGAGGCGTACTGGCCGTTCATGGGCCCCGCCTCCCCGAAGTCCACCTTGATGGCACCGACCCCCAGCCTCAGAAGCCCGGCGATCTTCTCCTGGTACCACGCGACGGCGTCGGGGTTGGTGAAGTCGAGGACCGCGTCCTCGAAGGGGATGTTCCCCCGGGGGTCCCGTACCGCGAGCCCCTTCTCGACGATCTCGGGGAAGAGGCGGTTCTGGGGCACGAAGTACGGGAGCTGCCAGAGCGAGATGTGGAACCCGTCGTCCTTGAGGTCCGCGATCATCTTCGCCGGATCCTGGAATCGCGTCTTCGAGAACTCGTAGTCGCAACGCCAGTCGGTCTCGAACCAGCCGGTGTCCAGGTGGATGACGTCGCTCGGGATCCGGTGCTCCCGCAGCTTGGCGGCAACGTCCCGCACCTCCTCCTCGGAGGAGTAGGTGATGCGGCTCATCCAGAAGCCGAACGACCACAGCGGTGGCATGGCTGCCTTCCCGGTGAGCTCTGTGTACTCGTCCAGGATCTCCTTCGGCTCGCCCAGAAAGACGAACAGGTCGAGCTGGTCGTCGCCCAGCATGAGCGCGCTCGTCCCGCTGAAGGTGCGCCCGAAGTCGAACGTGGCTGGGGCGGAGGTGTGCACGAACATGCCGTAGCCGCGGCTGCTCATGAAGAAGGGGATTGGCTTGTACATCTCCTCCGCCTCCGCCCCATTGGGGTCGTCGACGAAGAGGACGACTCTCTGGCCGCGCTTGTCGAGACGGGTGAAGGATTCGCCGGTTCCGAAGATCTTCTCGCCCGGGGCGAGGGAGAAGACGGCCCCCATCCGGCGGGCGTAGTCGGAGGCCCGTCGCACGAAGGAGAACGGCAACGCAGGCCAGAGGGTCGTGGCGTTGTCCGCGAGGTGGTGGGTGCGGGTCAGGAGACGACCGGCGGCATCGCGGAACTCGAGGTGCCAGGGTTCCTCGATGATCGTCACCGATCCGTGGGCGCTCGCGTAGCGGTAGCCGCCCTCGACCTTCTCCTCGCGCCAGGAGTCGTCTTGGGGCGGCTCGCGCAGGAGCATCGGCGAGAGACCCTCGTCACGCACGGGCAGGCCGGTCTTCATCCGAATTCGGACCGTCCGCGGGGTGACGAAATCGAGGGAGAAAGGCAGCGCCGGGTCGGCCGCGTACTCGATGGCGGGGAACTCGTTGTTCCCGACCGGCTGCAGGTGGGCCAGGGTGTTGTTGAAGGCGTGCCGCGTGGCGAAGCGGTGGCGTTTCCAGATGACGCGTCCCTCGGCCGTTGCGGGGTCGAACTCCGAGAGCCGATCCGCCACGAAGTACGTGCTCGTGAAGTCCTGGAAGTCCGGGCTCACGTCGACGGGCGTGTTCAGCAGCGGCGGCTCGAAGCCCGCCTGGGCATACAGGGGCGCGACGGGCACAGGCGCGAGCGCAATCGCGAGGACGAGGATCGAAAAAGGCGAGCGGCGCGTCATAGGGGCCTCCGAGCGTGTGGTGCGGCCGTCTTTATACGTCTCGTCGACGCGCTCGTCCACCCCCCGGCCCGTGGGAAGATGCGGGTTGAGGATAGAATCGCAGGGTTCGCAGGGACTCTCGCCCATGCGCATCCGCGACATCCGCGCCACGCCGGTCACCGTTCCCCTCGAGGCGCCGCTTCGGCACGCGAACGGCTGCCACTGGGGGCGTTTCGTGCGGACGATCGTCGAGGTGGAGACCGAGGACGGGCTCGTCGGCCTCGGGGAGATGGGCGGGGGCGGGGAGAGTGCAACCGCTGCCTTCGAGGGGCTGAAGCCGCACCTCCTCGGGCGCGACCCCGCGCGTCTCGAGGAGATGCGCTTTCTCCTCGCCAACCCGACGGCGTCGCTCTACAACAACCGCACCCAGGTCGCGGCCGCCCTCGAGTTCGCGTGCCTGGACCTGCTGGGCCAGCGCTGGGACGTGTCCGTCTCCGAGATCCTCGGCGGACGCCTGCGCGACCGCGTGTCGTTCGCCTCGTACCTCTTCTTCCGGTACCCCCACTCGAAGACCGGGGCGGGCGAGGTCCGGACCGTTGATCAGCTCGTGGCGGAGGCGCAGGCGCTCAAGGCACGGCACGGCTTCACGACCCACAAGCTGAAGGGGGGGGTGTTCCCACCGGAGTACGAGCTCCGGTGCTACCGGGCGCTGGCGGAGGCGTTGCCAAGCGACGGTCTCCGCTTTGACCCGAACGGCGCATGGTCGGTCGAGCAGGCCATCCGGTTCGGCCAGCAGATCGAGGACCTGCGCAACGACTATCTCGAGGACCCGGCGTTCGGGCTGCATGCGCTGCGTCGTGTCCGCGAGAAGGTCCGGATGCCGCTGGCCACGAACACGGTGGTCGTGAACTTCGAGCAGCTCGCCGCCAACGTCCTGAGCACCGCGGTCGACGTCATCCTTCTCGACACCACCTTCTGGGGAGGGATCCGCCCCTGCGTCAAGGCGGCCGGGGTCTGCGAGACGTTCCAGCTCGGGGTGGCCGTCCACTCCTCGGGCGAGCTCGGTATCCAGCTCGCCACGATGCTCCACCTGGGGGCGGTGATCCCGAACCTCACCTTTGCCGCCGACGCGCACTATCACCACCTGGTGGACGACGTCATCGCGGGTGGCCGGCTGCCGTACGCCGGCGGTACGCTCGCGGTGCCGACGGGGCCGGGCCTGGGCGTGCGCCTGGACCGCGACAAGCTCGCCGCGTTCCACCAGGAGTTCCGCCGCCTTGGCTCCTACCCCTACGACCGGGACCCCCTGCGGCCGGGCTGGGCGCCGCTGGTCCCCAACGACCGCTGGGCGGACCCCAGGGACGAGCGGGTCCCGGAGATCCCGACGTGATGGAGATAAGGATGCCGCATGTGCAGGGACGAATCGTGACCGCGGGACGCGCGGTGGGTGCCGGGATCCTGGCTTTCGCCGTCCTCGTCGCGCCGCGCGCGCGGGCCGAGGACGGCTACGAGCTCTGGCTGAGGTACCGTCCGATCTCCGACGCCGAGGTGCTTGCCCGCTACCGGGCCTCGATCTCCGAGGTGGTCTTCGAGGCCTCGTCGCCGATGCTGGAAGCCGCCCGGGAAGAGCTGCGCCGCGGTTTGCGCGGGCTGCTGGACGCCGAGATTCCGTTCGTGAGGGAGGCCACTCGGGAGGGCGCGCTCGTCGTCTGGTCGTCCCGACCGTCGACCCTCGCCGTCTCGCCCAGCCTTCGGGCGCAACTACGGTGGGCCGGCGCCGAGGGCTTCGTCATCCGGTCGGAGCCGATTCGGGGCCGCCCGGCGATGGTCATCGCCGCGAACACCAACGCGGGAGTGCTCTACGGTGTCTTCCGCTTCCTGCGCCTTCTTCAGACGCACGAGAGCCTGCAGGACCTGTCGATCGTCGAGGCACCCCGAGTGGAGCTGCGGGTCCTCAACCACTGGGACAACCTCGACCGGACGGTCGAGCGGGGCTACGCCGGCTTCTCGCTCTGGGACTGGCACAAGCTGCCCGACTACCTCTACCCCCGGTACACCGACTACGCCCGGGCCAACGCCTCGATCGGGGTCAACGGGACCGTCCTCACCAACGTCAACGCGAACGCCACGGTCCTGACCCCGGAGTACGTCCGCAAGGTCGCGGCGCTGGCCGACGTGTTCCGACGCTGGGGTATCCGGGTCTACCTGACCGCGCGGTTCAGCGCCCCGATCGAGATCGGAGGCCTGGAGACCGCCGACCCCCTCGTGCCCGAGGTCGCGACCTGGTGGAAGGACAAGGCGGCGGAGATCTACCGCGTCATCCCCGACTTCGGGGGCTTCCTGGTCAAGGCCAACAGCGAGGGCCAGCCGGGACCGCAGGACTACGGACGCAGCCACGCCGAGGGCGCCAACATGCTCGCCGACGCGGTGGCACCCCACGGCGGCGTCGTCATGTGGCGGGCCTTCGTCTACTCGAACGAGGAGCCGGAGGACCGGGCGAAGCAGGCCTGGAACGAGTTCACCCCGCTCGACGGCTCCTTCCGGTCGAACGTTCTGATCCAGGTCAAGAACGGCCCCATCGATTTCCAGCCCCGCGAGCCCTTCCACCCGCTCTTCGGAGCGATGCCTCAGACGCCCCTGATGATGGAGTTCCAGATCACGCAGGAGTACCTGGGCCAGGCCACCCACCTGGCCTTTCTGGCCCCCCTGTACGAAGAGGTTCTCCGCGCCGACACCTACGCCCGGGGTGAGGGCTCGCTCGTGTCCGAGGTGATCGACGGGACCCTCCACGACTACCCTCGGACGGGCATGGCCGGGGTCGCGAACACCGGCACCGACCGCAACTGGTGTGGCTCGGTGATGGCGTGCGCCAACTGGTACGCCTTCGGCCGTCTGGCCTGGGACCCCGACCTCGGCTCCGCGACGATCGCCGACGAGTGGCTCCGGATGACCTTCACCAGCGATCCGAACTTCGTGGAGCCGGTCAAGACGATGATGCTCGCCTCCCGTGAGGCGGGGGTTGACTACCGGACTCCGTTGGGCCTGCACCACCTGATGGCTCGGGGCCACCACTGGGGACCAGGGCCCTGGGTGAGCGGCGGGCCCCGGGCGGACTGGACGTCGGTCTACTACCACCGGGCGGACGCGGAGGGGATCGGGTTCGACCGGACCAGGACCGGGAGCGACGCGGTGGGCCAGTACTTCCTCCCCCTCCCCGAGCGGTGGGGCCGGCTGGAGACGGTGCCCGAGAAGTATCTGCTCTGGTTCCATCACGTGCCCTGGGACCACCGGATGGCGTCCGGCCGGACGCTCTGGGAGGAGCTGCTCCACCGCTACCAGCGGGGCGTCGACGCGGTGCGCCAGATGCAGAGGACCTGGCGCTCGGTCGACGGCATGATCGATCCCGAGCGCCACGAGCAGGTGAGGGCCTTCCTGGCCATCCAGGAGAAGGAGGCCCGGTGGTGGCGGGATGCCTGCGTGCTCTACTTCCAGACGTTCTCGAAACGGCCCATCCCGGACGGCTACGAGCCCCCGGCGCACACCCTCGAAGAGTACATGGCCATCCAGGAACGCCCCGTTCCGGGTCTCTGACGAAGGAGGGCGGATGACGGACTCCAGGGTCTGGCCGGACTTTCTGACCGCCGCCCGCGGGGGGACGCCGGAGCGCGTGCCCACCGCGCTCATCGTCGACAGCCCCTGGATGCCGGGGTTCGCCGGGATGAACACCCTGGACTTCTTCCTCTATCCCGATCTGTGGCTGGACACCCATCTGAAGGTGATGGAGCGTTTCCCGGACATCGCCTTCCTGCCGGGGTTCTGGGTCGAGTACGGCATGGCCATCGAGCCGAGCGGCTACGGGTCGGCCCTCATGTGGCACTCGGACTCGCCCCCTGGCATGCGGCACCTCGACCTTCCGTTCGAGGCCTGGAAGGACCTGCCCCGGCCCGACCCGGAGACCGACGGGCTGATGCCCCTCGCCCTGCGGCGGCTGGAGCTCCTCGAGAAGGGGGGGCTGCCGGAGCCGCACCGCATCCAGTTCGCGGCGGCTCGTGGTCCGCTCACCCTCGCGACCCATGTTCTCGGCACGACCACGTTTCTCGAGGCCACCGCCGGAGAGCCCGAGGCGGCTCACGCGGCCCTCGACGTGTTCACGGACGTCGTGCTCGCCTACCTCCGCGCGCAGGTCGAGCGGCTCCGCGAGCCGCTCGGCATCCTGCTGCTCGACGACATCCCCGGGTTGCTGTCGCCCCGCAGCTTCGAGGCGATGGCGGTGCCCTACCTGAAGCGGATCCTCGAGCCCTTTGAGGGACTGATCCGGATCTACCACAACGACACGCCCTGTCCTCACCTCCTCTCCCGAATCCGGCTCCTGCCGTTCGAGGTGTGGAACTTCAGCCACGAGATGGACATCGCCACCGTGCGGGAGGCCGTCGGGCCGGAGCTCGCCCTCCTCGGCAACGTCGCCCCACTCGACACCCTCGCGCGGGGCACGCCGGAGCAGGTCCTGGAGGAGGCCCGGGCCTGCGTGGCGAAGGTCGCGCCTCGGGGGGCCTTCATCCTCTCCGCCGGCGGCGGTGCCTCGCCGGGGACCCCGGGTGAGAACATCGACGCGATGGTCCGGGCCGCGAAGGAGTGGCGAGGCCGGTTGTGAGACAGAATGTCGACGATTTGAACAGGAGGGAACGATGATGACGACGCTCGACCAGAGGGCTGGCCGCCTCGCCGCGCTCCTGTGCGCGTGCGCGCTCGCCGGCGCGACGACCCCCGCCCCCGCGTCTGAGACGGAGAGTGCCTCGACGTCGTTCGAGTACGCGTTCCAGAACCCCGATCTGCCCGAGGAGGAGCGCGTCAGCGACCTGATCAGCCGCATGACGCTCGAGGAGAAGATCGGCGCCCTGGGCGGGCGCGCCGAGGTGGAGCGGCTCGGCGTGAAGGGATCGCCCCACATCGAGGGCTACCACGGCGTGGCCCAGGGCGGGCCCAGCAACTGGGGCCGCCGCAACCCCACCGCGACGACGCAGTTTCCCCAGGGCTACGGCCTGGGGGCGACCTGGGATCCCGAGCTCGTCCGCCAGGTGGCGGCCCAGGAGGCCCAGGAGGCCCGCTACCTCTACCAGAGCGCGAAGTACAACCGCTCCGGCATCATCATTCGCGCGCCCAACGCCGATCTGGCGCGGGACCCGCGGTGGGGACGGACCGAGGAGGTGTACGGCGAGGACCCCTTCCACGTCGGCACCCTGGCCACCGCCTTCACCCGGGGCCTCCAGGGTTACCATCCCCGCTACTGGAAGGCGGCGTCGCTCCTGAAGCACTTCCTCGCCAACAGCAACGAGGACGACCGCTCCAGCTCCTCGTCCAATTTCGACGAGCGGCTGTGGCGCGAGTACTACGCGAAGCCCTTCGAGATGGCGGTGCGTGAGGGTGGCTCCCGGGCGATGATGGCCGCCTACAACGCCGTCAACGGCACCCCCGCCCACGTCCACCCCATGCTCCGGGAGATCGTGATGGACGAGTGGGGGCTCGACGGCATCATCTGCACCGACGGGGGCGGCCTCGGCCTGTTGGTGAGCGCCCACCGGGCGTTCCCGGATCTTCCTGCTGCTGCCGCCGCCTGCATCAAGGCCGGCATCAACAACTTCCTCGACCGGTACCGCGAGCCCGTCACCGAGGCGCTCGAGCGTGGCCTGATCACCGAGGCCGACCTCGACGAGGCGCTTCGGGGTCTCTTCCGGGTGTCGATCCGCCTCGGCCTGCTCGATCCCCCCGAACGCGTCCCCTGGGCCGCGATCGGCGCTCCCGAGGACCCCGAGCCGTGGAACCAGCCCGAGACGAAGGCCTTCGTCCGCAAGGTCACGCAGCAGTCAATCGTGCTTCTAAAGAACTCCGCCGGTCTCCTGCCCCTGGACCGCGCCAAGGTCGACACCATCGGGGTCATCGGCCCCCTGTCGAACACGGTCCTGCTCGACTGGTATTCGGGCACGCCGCCCTACACCGTCTCTCCCCGCGAGGGGATCGAGGACGTCGCGAACCCCGCACCCTTCGGGTCGGGCCACCGGGTCGGCGTCAGCTGGGTGGGCGACATGAGCGACGCGGCCGTTCAGATGGCGCGAGACCGGGACGTGGCCGTCGTCTGCGTGGGCAGCCACCCGGAGGGCAACGCAGGGTGGGGGGTGGTCACATCGCCGAGCGAGGGCAAGGAGGCGGTGGATCGCAAGGCGATCACGCTGCCCCCCGGCCAGGAGGAGTTCGTCCGCCGGGTGATCGAGGCGAACCCCAACACCGTGGTCGTCCTCATCGCCAGCTTCCCGGTGGCCCTTCCCTGGGCCGCGGAGCACGCCACGACCATCGTCCACATGACCCACAACAGCCAGGAGCTCGGACACGCCCTCGGGGACGTCCTCTTCGGGGACGCCGAACCCGGCGGCCGCCTCGCCCAGACCTGGCCTCGCTCCCTCGAGCAGCTCCCCCCGATGATGGACTACGACATCCGCCACGGAAGGACCTACATGTACTTCGAGGGTGAGCCGCAGTACCCCTTCGGCCACGGGCTGAGCTACACGACGTTCGCCTATGCCAACCTCGCGACGGCCTCGCCCACGGTGACGCCGGAGGGGGCGGTCGTTGCGAGCGTGGACGTGACGAACACCGGCGAGCGGGCCGGGGAGGACGTCGTGCAGCTCTACGTGCGCTACCCTGAGTCGAAGGTCTCACGGCCCCTCAAGCAGCTACGGGGCTTCCGGCGGGTCCATCTCGAGCCGGGCGAGACGAAGACCGTGACCCTGCGCCTCCCGGCCTCCGATCTCAGCTACTGGGACGGCGAACAGAAGGGCTGGGTGGTGGAGCCCGGGCCCGTCGAGCTGCTCGTCGGCCGCTCCTCGGCGGACGCCGACCTCACTCTTCGAAAGACAGTCACCGTGAACCCATGAAGAGAGTCGCGCTCCTGCTGGACGACGACGGGCAGGCCCTGGTGACCCGCGGAGAGCTGGTGTCTCTTCCGCCGGGGGAGACGCTCGCTAGGAAGTAGCGGCCCCGAAGACGGCCGGGAAATGAAAGAATGCACGGCCATGAGAACGATCATCGCCGTGTTCCTGCTCGTGTTTCCGAGCGCGGCCGCGGCCGCGCCGCCGGCACTGCCCCGCAGCACCCCCGAGGCCCAGGGGATTCCCTCCTCCACCATCCTCGCCTTCGTCGAAGCGGCGGAGGAGGGCATCGACGCCCTGCACAGCCTCATGATCCTGCGCCACGGCCAGGTGGTGGCCGAAGGCTGGTGGGAGCCCTACCGCCGCGAGGATCCCCACGTCCTCTTCTCGCTCTCGAAGAGCTTCACATCGACCGGGATTGGCCTCGCGGTGGCCGAGGGGCGGTTGAGCATCGACGACACCGTCCTCTCCTTCTTCCCCGAGGACGCCCCGGAGGAGCCCTCCGACAACTTGAAGGCCATGCGGGTCCGGGACCTGTTGTCGATGTCGACCGGTCACCACGCGGAGGACATCGCTTCGTTCTCCTACATGCCCCCCGGCCGCATCCGGGCCTTCCTGGCCCTGCCGGTGGCCCACAAGCCCGGCACGCACTTCGTCTACAACACCCCCGCCTCCTACATGCTGTCGGCCATCGTCCAGAAGGTGTCGGGCACGACGCTGGTCGACTACCTGGGTCCCCGTCTCTTCGAGCCGCTGGGGATCAACAGCCCGAAATGGGACGCGAGCGCGGACGGCGTCTCCCTGGGCGGCTTCGGGTTGAGCGTGACGACGGAGGACATTGCGCGCTTCGGTCAGCTCTACCTGCAGAGGGGCCGCTGGCAGGGTCGGCAGCTCCTGCCCGCCGAGTGGGTGGAGGCAGCCACGGCCCGCCAGGTCTCGAACGGCTCGAAGCCAGACAGCGACTGGGAGCAGGGCTACGGGTATCAGTTCTGGCGCTGCCGCCACGGCGTCTACCGCGGCGACGGGGCCTTTGGCCAGTTCTGCATCGTCCTGCCCGAGCAGGACGCGGTCATCGCTATCACCAGCGGGGTCCGGGACCTGCAGGCGGTGCTGGACCTCGTCTGGGAGCACCTCCTCGCCGGGATGGAGACAGGGTCCCTGCCGCCTGACGGGCGAGGACACGCTGGCCTGGAGGAGAAGCTGCACAAGCTCCGCCTCCGGCCGCCCGAGGGCCGGCCGACCTCCCCCCGAGCCAGCGAGGTCTCGGGAAGGATCTACCGGTTGCCCGAGAACGACGGCCCCTTCGAGGCCGTGGGTCTGGACGTTGGCGACGCCACATCGCTGATCCTGCGGAGCGGTGGCCAGGACAGGCGCCTCGTCTGCGGCACCAGCGAATGGCGCCGGGGGGGCACGCTGCCTCTCACCGGCCGGCTCTTCGACGGCGGCGACGAGCCGGTGGCCGCGAGCGGCGCCTGGACCGACGACGACACCTACTCCGTCCAGGCCTGCTTCTTCGAGACCCCGTTTTGCGCCACCTTCAGCCTCGAGTTTGCCGGTGACATCCTGCTCTTCGAGCACGGGATGAACGTCGGTTTTGGAGCGACAACGAAGCGGCCCCTGCTCGTGGGTCGCCAGGAACCCTAGGTCGATCTCGGAGGAAGGAACGATGAGGATGACCCCGTTTGGACTGGCTGGCCTACTTCTATGTGGGGCAGCCTCGGCCTCCGCACAGACCCAGTACCCGTTCCAGGACCCGAACCTGCCCGTCGAGCAGCGGATCACGAACATCCTGTCGCTCATGACACTCGACGAGAAGATCGCCGTCCTGCGAACGGACAGCGGCGTGCCCCGACTCCAGATTCCCAACGCCGGCCGCTCGGAGGGGATCCACGGCCTGGTGCAGCGGCGCCTTGGGGGCGGCGGACCCGGCCCCGCGCCGGAGCCGATCCCCACGACGCAGTTCGCACAGGTCGCCGGCATGGGTCGAACCTGGGACAAGAAGCTGATCCGCCGCGCCGGCGAGGTGCAGGGCCGGGAGGCCCGCTGGATCTACAACAGCGAGAAGTACAAGCGCTATCCGCTCGTCGTCTGGGGACCCAACGCCGACCTCGCCCGGGATCCCCGCTGGGGGCGCATCGACGAGTCCTACGGAGAGGATGCGTTCTTCGTCGGCACGATGTCCACCGCGTTCGTCCACGGCATGCAGGGCGACCATCCCCGATACTGGCGGGTGGCCTCACTCCTCAAGCACTTCCTCGCGAACAGCAACGAGAACCGCCGCTATGGCTCGAGCTCGGGCTTCGACGTGCGCTTGATGCGTGAGTACTACTCGGCGTCCTTCCGCATGGCGTTCGTCGATGGCGGCGCCCGGTCCTACATGTCGGCCTACAACGCGTGGAACGGCGTGCCGATGACCATCCACCCGATGCTGAAGGACGTGGTCGCGGGGGAGTGGGGCGTCGACGGCATCGTCTCGACCGACGCCGGCTCCGTCAGCAATCTGGTCACGAAGCACAAGTACTACCCGAACAAGAAGGAGGCCGTGGCCGCCTGCATCAAGATCGGCGTCAACCAGTTCCTCGACAGCTACCAGGACGAGCTCCGGGCCGCCCTCGCCGAGAACCTCGTCTCTGAAGCCGACATCGACGCCGCGCTACGGGGCAAGTACCGCACCGTGATCAAGCTGGGGCTGCTGGACCCACCGTCGATGGTGCCCTACGCCACGAACGAATCCGACGAGGAGCCCTGGCTTTCGGAGGCCCACAAGAACGTGGCCCTCCAGGTGGCACGCGAGAGCGTCGTGCTGCTGAAGAACGCGGACGACCTCCTGCCGCTTCGCCGCGACACGGTGAAGTCGATCGCGGTCTTCGGCTTCCGCGCCAACAGCGTGCTCCTGGGCCTGTACAGCGGCGAGCCCCCGTACCGCGTCACGCCGATGGAGGGCCTCCGGAAGAAGGCCGGCGACGGGATCGAGCTGCGCACGGGCGGCTTCTTCGGTAGCACGGCCGCGATCGCGGAGGCGGCGGATGTCGCCATCGTCTTCGCGGGGAACGACCCCACCTGCAACCGGCGGAACATCGTCTCCGGCTTCATGCTCGACGACTCGTGGTGTGAGACGCCCAGCGATGGCATGGAGAACTCGGACCGCAAGTCGCTCTCTCTCCCGGACGAGGAGCTGATCCGGCAGGTCCACGCCGCCAACCCCCGGACGATCGTCGTTCTGCTCGCGGATTTTCCGTACGCCGTCAACTGGTCGAAGGAGAACGTGCCGGCAATCCTGCTGATGAGCCAGAACGCTCAGGAGGCCGGAACCGCCATTGCCGACGTGCTCTTCGGCGACTACAACCCCGCGGGGCGGCTGGTGGTGACCTGGCCCAGGTCGCTCGAGCAGCTGCCCCCGATGATGGACTATGACCTCCGGCACGGACGCACCTACATGTACCTCGAGGACGAGCCGCTCTTCCCGTTCGGTTTCGGCCTGAGCTACACGACCTTCGCCTACACCAACCTCAAGGCGAGCGGTCCGCAGATGCGGCCCGACGGCGAGATCACGGTCAGCTTCGATCTCGAGAACACCGGCACCCGGGCCGGGGACGAGGTCGTGCAGCTCTACGTCAAGCACGAGAGCTCGAAGGTCGAGCGCCCGATCAAGGAGCTGCGCGGCTTCGAGCGCGTGACCCTCCAGCCCGGGGAGACGAAGACCGTCCAGATGAAGCTGCGGGCAGAGTCGCTGGCCTACTGGGATGAAACGGCCGACCGATTCGTCGTCGAGGACGGACCGGTGAGGCTGATGATCGGCGGCTCCTCCTCGGATGTGAAGCTCGAGGCAACCATTATCGTCGCGCGGTGACAAGACCGACGAACACCGGATGCCCGCATCCCCGGGTGGGGGCAGAACCGCCGGAGAACGCCGAAGAGAGCTGACCGACCGCGAGGGCCGCGCACCGCTTTCGCCAGCAGCTCGTCTGATCCGACGGGCGAACGGCTCATGATTCCTGGGCGGCGCGCTCGATCAGCACCTCTTCCGGCCTACTCCCTCGCGAAGGCCCGGTACGAATGGGGCTGGACCGGCACCTTGATCCTGGTCCTGCCCGCATCGGGCGGGCGGAACCGGCCCTGACCCTCGGGGACCGTCTCCCCGGTGAGCACCTCGCCGGTCTCGAGGTCGCGGAGGCCCTTCGTCGCGGGCGGGGCCACGATACTGACCTCAGAGCCCTGATCCCGGAAGGACTCCACGATGAGGGTGTCGTTGTCGTACAGGAACAGTGACACCTCCGCCGGTCCGTCCATCCGGAGGTCCAGCCCCTGTGTCGCGATCCGGCGGATCGTGTTGAGGGCCTGCTCGGGCAGGGCGTAGAGGTCCGCGAAGTTGTCGGGGATCGTCCAGACGTACAGGTGCGCCCCGGCGTAGTCGGCGTCGTGGAGGAGCGGCCATCCCATGGGACCGTCGACGGCGTCGATCAGGGACCACGAGTCGTTCGTGAAGTAGCGGAGCTGCGGGATCAGGATCTTCTTCCGGGCCATCACCGGCTCGCCCCAGCCCGCCCGGAAGCCCTCCACCAGCGCACGCTGCTCAAGCACCTCGAGCTCGACGATCTGCTCGATCCCCTGGCCCTCGAGGGCGTTCAGCAGCCCGGAGGTGATCATGACGTTCTTCCCGGCTCGCAGCTGGCCCTCGATCTTGGGGACGATGTCGGGGTCGTGCTTCGCGGCCTCGGTGAGGAGCACCAACGGTGCCTCGGTCGGGAACTGGGGCTGGAGGTCGATGGGGACTCCCACCATGCCCATGAAGTTGTGAAGGAAATCCTCTCCGGTCGAATGGTAGGGCTTGTAGCTCGCGACGCCCAGCGGCTGACCCAGCTTCCCGATGACGGGGTCGATCTTCTCCAGCGACCAGCCCGCCACACGGGCCACCGTCAGCTCGGGCGCGAAGGACCCGTCCTCCTTCCTGAACGGGCCGACCACGGCGTCGAAATCGAGGCTGGTCCCCTGGCCCTGCCAGGGGGCGCGGTGCCTCTCCTGGACCGGGATCTGCATCTGGCGGAAGTCGAAGAGGGTGATCTCCGGGGATTTCGCGAAGAGGGTGAGCCACAGCTGCTCGGCGTAGCGGTCGAGGTAGCGCATGCCCCCGGTGTCGACCCAGCCGCCGGCGTTGTGGCCCGGGCGCAGGTTCTCGAGATAGCGCCAGATCTGGTAGCCGTGGTACTGCTGCAGATGCTGCGCGCTGCGGGTCGCGTCCCGGGTCTCGGTGCCGGTGTACATCGCGTCGAAGATCTGGGGCTGGGTCTCGAGGTTGAAGCCGAGGCCGTGGAAGTGGTCGTACCAGTTCGGGTACTTGATGATCACCTTGACGTTGGGATTCACCTTCCGGGCGGGCGCCAGGATGACGTTACGGGCCGCCTCGTCGAGGAGGGCCAGACGGTACTCGGTCCAGCTCCGATCGCCCCTGGCCTCGATCTCGACCTCGGACTTGCAGCTCGTGAAGAAGAAATCGTCGAGGATGACCTCGTCGAAGTGCCGGGCGGTGTGCTCCACGACCTTCTGCACCCACGCGCGGTGCTCCGGGTCGCTGTAGCAAAAGGTCTCGAAACGGTTTCTCTCGTCGATCGTGAGGGTGATTCCCCCCGCCGTCTCGATGCCACGGTCGGCGAAGAACTGCTTCGCCTTCTCCAGGGTCTCCGAGTCAACCAGGATCTTGTCCCGGTGGGTCTCGAGGTACATCTTGGAGACCGCGAGGTGCCTCTCCATGACCTCGAAGCGCGTCCGGAGCCAGTCGAGGTCGGCCATCTCGCGCACCTCGTAGGCCCGGGCGTAGATCGCGGCGTCGAAGTGAGCGTAGCCGTCGGCCGCGCCGCCGCCTGCCGGCAGCAGCAGCCCCAGAGCCGTGACGCCAACCAGTGCCGTCCTCACGCGCATGGGCGTCTCCTCTATTCCATCCCCGTGTTGCTGACGAAGGCGAGCATGGTGCCGTCGGGCGACCATGAAGGCACGTTGATCGTGCCCTGGCCGCCGTACGCGTAGGCGATCACCCTCGGGGCGCCACCCTCGACTGGCATCAGCCGGAGGTAGACCCGCTTGTAGTAGGGGTGGTCCGAGGGGTCCACCTCCTTCGGGAAGGTGATGAAGGCGATCTGCGTCCCGTCCGGGGAGAGATGCGGGAACCAGTTGTTGTACTGGTCGTCGGTCACCTGCTCCGGGTCCGTGCCGTCGGCCTTCATGCGCCAGATCTGCATCGTCCCGCTGCGGGTCGAGTTGAAGTAGACGTGGCGTCCGTCCGGGGCGTACTCGGGACCGTCGTCGAGACCCTCGTAGTCGGTGAGGCGCTCCTCGGGACCGCTGCCGTCCGAGGGGATCCGGTAGATGTCGTACCGGTCGTTCCGTCCCCCGGTGTAGACCAGCCACTTCCCATCCGGGGACCAGCCGTGGAGATAGGAGGGCACGAGGGGCGTGATCCGCTTCGGCTCTCCCCCCTCGATCGGCAGGGTGTAGATCGTGGACCCCGTCCCGTCGTGGCTGCTGATGCCGAGCATCCTTCCGTCGAAGGAGATGACGTGGTCGTTGTTGTTGCGGACCACGGACCCGGTGTCGATGAGGGCCGGCTGGCGCGTCCGGAGGTTGAATCGATGGAGCCGCCCGCGACCTTCCCCGCTCCCGCTGGCGTTGTAGATCAGGCTCCCGCCGTCGCGGGTCCAGTTCGGGGCCTCGAAGGGCTCGTTCGATTCGTGGATCACCTGGCGGTGCCCGCTCGCGACGTCAAGGAGCTCGAGGCGGCTCCCGATGTAGTCCCGGTAGGGCACGAAGTCGTCGGGGGCGGGCCGCACGAGGCGGACGTTGCGGAAGATCGCGCGCTCGACCACCTCCGGGTTGTGGGAGCACAGGAAGAGGCCGACGAAGACGTCTTCGCCGAGCTCGAGGTCGGTGACCTGGCTCGTCTGGAAGAGCTCGCCGAACTGGGCGACGGAGGCGGTGACGGTGGTGCCCTTGCGCTCGATCTGAAGGACGTCCGCCCCACTCACCTCCGAGACGATCTGCTCGGTCTCCGCGCCCGTCGTCCGGCGGAACTGAAGCGAGGTCAGCCCGTCCCCGTGCGCCACCGCGTCGGCGTAGGGCGAGTCCGGCTCGAGGCTCGTCCGGGCAATGACTCCCGCCTTGCGGTGCGGGTCCACGCCCTCCCCCACGAATCCCACCCGGGCCCGCAGGATGAAGTCCCCCTTCAGACGTGTCCAGACGAATTGAAACTCGTCCCGGGGGCCCCACATGTTCACGCCGGCGGCGGAGAGCCGGTACTCCTGTGACGCCGCGTTCCAGGTCGCCGAGCCGGAAAGTGCCGGAGAGCCGACGTCGCCGTGCCCTTCGAACTGGCCCAGGGGGCCCGGTTGTGTCCGGCCGACCGACGCCCCTCCCGCCCAGAGGCAAAGGGCAAGCAGGGCGGTCAACGTCCCGGCAACACTGTGATGGGAGAGGGGGTTGTTGAGTGACATTCAGGGCCTCCTGGGGTATGGCTTCGGCAGCTCGCGGCGGGAACGGAATGGGATTATGTCACGAGGCGGCAAGCGTGACCGGCCCGTTCACGAGGCCTACGGCAGGGGGTGCAGACCCTCTGCTGCGATGACCCAGCTCCCGTCATCCGGAAACCCCGGCGCCCGTCCTGATGGGGCGCCGCCCCAGCCCGCGGCCATCATCGCCACCGCGGTGAGAAGGGCGCCGTTGGCGGGCAGGTACACGGCCAGGTCGGCCCCGGGCTGTGGGCAGTGACCGTTGGGCGTGTAGTGGTTGTGGGGGCCGTCCTTCAAGAGGAAATCCACGGCCCGGTCTCGCTGGCCCAGACGGGCAGCGGTCATGGCGAGCATCGGGTAGTCCCAGCCCCAGATCTTCCCCTCCCAGTCCCAGGTGGCGACCACCGCCTCCAGCGTTCGCTGCATGATCACGGGATCCACGCCGAAGCCCGGGAGCATCCCCAGCGATGCCACCATCGTGGGGTGGTCCCGGCGGCTCTCCGGGTTGTCGAAGGTGTCCGGGATCGACTCCATGGCGACGTAGCGGCCGTCCTTCTGGGGAAGGCTCGAGAGGTGTTGCAGCATGTGGTCCCACTCGGGAGAGCGTTCCAGCCCGAGCCGCTCGCGCCAGGCCTGGGCCAGGTCCAGCGCGTGACCCCAGAAGCTCAGCTCGAAGGAGGGGTTCATGCTCGTCCGCGGGTCGTAGATCTCCTGCGAGATCCACAGCGGCGGGCCGAGCACGTAGCGCTGGTCGTCCTCCACCCAGTGGAGCATGGACGCCAGGCCCTCCGCGGTCTCCAGGACGAGCTCACGGTACCGGTCGAGCCGGTCGGGTGAGGGCTGTGCGCGGTAGAGCAGCTCGGCCAGGGCGATGGGCTGGGGCTGGTTCCAGGCGATCAAGGGGTTGCCGCCCGGGCTCTCGCGCCCCTTAGGCCCGACCATCTTCGGCCAGCGGGCGCCCGTCAGGCCCCGTGACGCCGCGATACGACGGGCCACCGGCAGCGTTCGCTGGTACCAGTCCAGCGCTTTCTCCACGAATTCCTCGCGGCCCCAGAGGGCGAAGTGCGCCACGTGCCACCAGATCATCTCCGTGTGGTGCTTGCCGTACCAGGAGCTGCAGGTGAGGCCCGTCTCCTGCGGCGGCACGTCACCCGCCATCTGCACCGCGGTCAGGTACTGGGAGAGCACCACGCGTCGCTCCAACTCCGCCGCGCGCGGGTCCCGGCTCCCCGAGAAATCGACCGCACCGCCGTGGGACCAGAAGTCACGCCAGCTCGCCGCGCTCGCCGAGAGGGTCGCCTCCACCGACGGGAGCTCCTCGGGCAGCGCCGACGGCGAGAAGGCCAGGATGATCTCCAGGCGCGGCGTCCCCCCGGCCGGCAGGACCTCGAAGGAGTGTGGGGCCGTCCGTGACCAGTGCGCGGCGGAGCCCCAGGCCAGGCCGACCTCGTAGCCCATGGTGCCGATCTCCCGATGGAGGCGCACCTGGCGCGTCCCCACACGCTGAACGCGCGTCACGTGGGTCTCGGGCTGGCTCCAGTCGAGGGCCGGCGTGTTCTTGCGCGAGAGGTCGTGGCCGCGGGGAAAGGCCAGACGA
>JAJDNV010000032.1 GCA_022340545.1 Acidobacteriota bacterium
CCCACAGGGCTCTCGCGACGCCAGTCCTGCCGGCGAATCGCCGTCCGAGAGCCACGTCGGGTGTCGATGCGGCACCGAAGTCGTCTGGTGCCTGCAGATCGCGCGGCGAGGGGCGCGGCGGGCGGGGCCCCGACGAGGACCCTGCGCCGCTTCGAAGCTGCCGGGCCCGCAGACGGGGTGCACGCCGAGCCCCCGAAAGACTGCGTGCGCCGACGAGATGCACGACTTCGGTGGGGCGATCGCTAGGGCATCTTCATCGTCATCGGGTCGCGGAGCGGGAGCTCCGTCACCTTCCCCTGGGGGGCCAGCGACACCAGGGTGACCGGGTGCTTCGCGTCCCCCTGGTCGATGTCGGCCTGTCGCCCGACGACGAGCATGATCATCTTCTCCGGGAGGAGATGGGCGCGGGCCACCCGCAGGACGTCCTCGGCGGTGACCGCACGAATGCGGTCCCGGTACGTCTTCCAGTAGTCGGGCTCCCGCCCCGTGTACTCGTCGGAGGCGAAGATCCCCATCGAGCGCGCCTTTGAGTTGAAGTTGGACGGGAAGCTCTCGATGAGGCTGCTCTTGATCGTCGTGAGCTCCTCCTCGGTGACACTCTCCTCCCGGATCCTGCGGATCTCCCCGAGAACGAGCTCGGTCGCCCAGGCCACGGTCGGGCTCTTTGACTGAAAGCCCGCCCGGAAGCGCCCCGGGTACCAGACGCCGAAACGGATCCCGGACCCGGCCGAGTAGGCCAGGCCCTCGTTCGAGCGCACCGTCTTCGTGATGCGCGAGGTGAAGCCCGAGCCGCCCAGGATGTCGTTCATCACCTCGAGGGCGTAGACGTCGGGGTGGTCGCGCTTCACCATCGGAAGGCCCAGGGACACCCGGCCCTGGTTGACGTCCTTCTCGATGCGATAGAGCCCCGGCGCGGCAGTCTCGATGGTGTCGGGGATCGGGGCCACGTCGGGGGGCGTCGTCGGCCAGTCGGCGAAGGCCTCCTCGAGCCGGCGGAGCATGTCGGCCTTGTCGAAGGCCCCCGAGACCGCGGCGATCATGTGGGACGGGTGCAGGTACTTCCGATGAAAGGCGGCGAGGTCGTCCCGGGCGATCGCGCCGAGGGAGGCCTCGGTCGTGAACCGGTTCGTGAAGTGGTTCTCGCCGCAGAGCAGCACGTTCCACTCGCGCCCCTCGATGTCGGCCGAGTCGTCGTTGCGCTTCTTCATCTGCTGGAGGGACTGCTCCTTCGCGAGGTCCAGCCGATCCTGCTGGAACCGCGGCTCGCGCAGCATCTCCACGAACAGCGCCAGGGCCTCGTCGAGGTTGTCGGCCAGGCAGTTCAGGCTGGCGCCCCCGGATGTGTCACCGAACCCGGTCGAGGCCTGGGCGGCGAGGAAGTCGAACCGCTCGTCGAGCTCCTCCGCGGTGAGGCTCTTCGTGCCGCCGCGGCGGATCTGCGAGCCGGTCAGGGAGGCGAGGCCCTCCTGGCCCGGGGGATCGAGCCAGCTCCCGACCTGAAGCGTGATCGAGATGTTGACGAGGGGCAGGGCCCGGTCCTCGGCGATGAAGACGACCATCCCGTTCTCCAGGACCACGCGGTGGTCCCGGGCGACGGGTGGCTCGAAGGCGATGGGGGCGAAGGTGAGCTGGTCCGGGCGCGCGGGAATCTCCTGGCTCGCGGCCGGGGCGGCGAGGAGGGCGGCGAGGGCGGCGACGGCGAAGTAGCGTGTCATGGCGGTCCTCACTTCGTTTCCCCGGAGGGGGCGGCCGAGAGCTTCTCGAGACGCTCACCCGCCCTCTTCAGGATGAGATCGATCGCCGGCTTCATCTCGGGAGGAGCCTGACCGGCCGCCTGCTGCATCTGAGCGATCATCTCCTCGAGCTGGGCGGGGTCCTCCAGGGCTTCGATCTGGGCCAGGGCCTGGCGGACCATCCCCTGGGCCGGGGGCGGTAGCGCCGCCACCTCGGGGTCCCCGGGCGGGGCGCCCTCCTTGCGCAGGAAGACGCCGACCGTCCGGCTCTCCCTGTTCAGGTACTCCCTGGCGACCCTCTGGACATCGTCAGCGGAGACGGCGTCCGTTCGCTCGGCCGAGGTGTTGATGTACCGCCAGTCCCCGAGCCCGTCGTAGAACATGAGCTGGATGGCGATGGAGGAGGTGGAGACGAGTCGTCGGTAGGCGTTTGCCTTGTTCTGATTCTTGACCTTCTGAAGCTCTTCCGACGGCACCGGCTCGGCCTTCAGCCTCTCGATCTCCTCGTAGGCCGCGGCCTCGACCGCGGCCGGGTCCTCGCCCTCCTTCACGGTGGCCTCGAAGCCGAAGTAGCCCGAGTACTTGTGGGAGGTGTTGAAGGCCGAAGCCTGGTTGGCGATCTGACGGCCAAGGACAAGCCCCTTGTAGAGACGCCCGGTCCGCCCGCTGAGAATGTCGGCGAGGAGGTCCAGCGCCGGGGTGTCCTTGTGGAGCAGGGGGACGCCCTTCCACCAGATGCGGACGGTCGGGGAGGTCTCCGCCTCCGCGTTGTAGCGCTTCTCTCCGATCTGCTTCGGCTCGAGCGTCACCATCGGGGGCGGCTCGATCTCCCCTCGGGGGATGCGGCCGAAGTAGCGCTCGAGGACCGGCATCACCTCCGCCGGCTCGAAGTCCCCGGCGAGGACGCCGGTGATGTTGTTCGGGGCGTAGTAGGTCGCGAAGTACTCCCGCGCCTGGGCGAGGGTGTACGTGGGGATGTCGGAGGCCCACCCGACCACCGGCCAGCCGTACGGGAGCGCCTCCCAGAAGAGCGCGTTGAAGGCCTCGTCGTACTTGCCGAGGGGAGTCGACTCCGTGCGGAGCCGACGCTCCTCGAAGACGACGTCGCGCTCGGAGTAGAACTCCCGGAAGACGGGGTTGAGAAGGCGGTCGGATTCCAGCCAGGCCCACAGCTCGAGCCGGTTGCTGGGGATCCTCACGAAGTAGAGCGTCAGGTCCTCCGTCGTGCCGGCGTTCAGGCCCTCGGCGCCGTTCGAGGTGTAGATCCGGTCGAGCTCGTCCTTGACGATGATCTCCCGCTGCTGCTTCACCAGCTCGTCGAACTCCGCCTTGAGCTGGCGGTAGCGCGGCGTCCAGCTCTCGGGGTCGGTGAGGTCGTCGATCTCCCCCCGGCGGAGCCTCTCCCGCATCACCTCCTCCTCGTCCCGCATCTCCCCGCGGACCCTCTCCTGCTCGTCGATGATCCGCAGGTCGGCCTCGATGTCCTTCGTGCCGATGGTGCGGGTCCCCTTGAACATCATGTGCTCGAAGAAGTGGCTGAGGCCGGTGATTCCCGGGTGCTCGTTGACCGACCCGACCCGGGCGGTCCAGCCGCCGGTGATGGTCGGGGAGTCGTGGTTCTGGTAGAGCAGCCACCTCATGCCGTTGCCGAGGACGTGCTCCTCGACGTCGATCTGCGGCGTCTCGGCGGCAAGCGCGGGGAGGGCGAGGGCGGCGACGAGGCCCAGGCCCCATACGGGGTTCAGCGGTTTGAATCTCATGCGAATGCTCCCAATGCCCCGAGCCTAGCAGCCGACTCATGCTGCGCCAAGCACCGGGCCGGGCGGTGGGGTCCCGGGGGTGGGTTGGTTGACGGCCGAGTGAGGCGCCCGCTACCCTCAGGTTCGAACGTGGAGCGTGTCGCCCTCGCCGTGTTCGCGCTGCTTGTCACTGCCGGAGGCCTCGCCGCGCAGGAGCCGCAGGTGATCCTCACCGCGCCGGAGACGTCCGCGGCACCGGCGCCCCCCCTGCCGAGGCTCGACCTCGCGGAGGCGGTGCGGCTGGCCCTGGAGCACAACTTCTCGCTCCTCGACTCCGCGGCCGCGGTGACCGCGTCGCGGTGGCGGGAGTCCTCGGTCAGCGGGCAGTTCCTGCCGCAGGTCGTCCCGCTCTTCGAGAGGGGCGACGGGCGCACTCTCTTCGGTCTCGACGTGTCCCAGAAGCTCCCCTGGACGGGAGGCACGCTCATAGCCAGCGGCCGCTACGCCTCCGAGCCCGACACGGGCCTGGAGTCGTTCTTTCCCCGCACCACCGACCTGCGGCTGCTGCTGAGCCAGCCGCTGCTCCGGGGCGCCGGACCCAACGCCACCTACTTCGACCTCACCAACGCCCGCCGCGCGGTCGTCGCGCAGGAGAGGTCGTTCGAGCTGGCGCGCCAGCGGCTGGCGGTGGAGGTCGCGGCCGCGTACTACTCCGTGGTGGCGCAGCGTCAGCTGTTCGAGGTCGCCGACCAGAGCCTGCGCCGCACCGAGGGCTTGCTGGACGCCTCCAACGCCCGGCTGGAGGTCGGGATGGCGAGCAAGCTCGACGTCTTCCGCGCCGAGCTCCAGGCGGCCCAGGCGCGGGAGGGTATGATCCGCTCCCAGGCCGCGCTCGAGACCGCCCTCGAGCTGTTCCGCGGGATACTGGCCCTGCCCCCGGACAACCTCGTCGAGCCCGCAGAGGTGACGTTGGGCGTGCCGAAGGAAGAGGAGGACGAGCCGGTGTCGATCCTGGTCCAGCGGGCCCTCGAGAACCGCCTCGAGCTCGCGGAGGCGCGTGACCGGGTGAGCGACGCGCGCCGGGCCGCCGCCCTCGCCAGGCAGAACCTTCTGCCCGAGGTCGACCTCAACCTGGGCGTGACCCAGCTCGGGTTCGGCCGCTCCTTCGGCGACGCCTGGCGCGGGACCGACCGGCAGGTGCAGTTTTTTCTGAGCGCCTCCTATCCCCTGCGGCGCTCCACCGAGAAGGCCAACCGCGCGGTGAGCGAGATCGAGGTCCAGACGCGGGAGCGGGGCGTGCGGCAGCTCGAGCTCGAGGTCGAGCGCGAGGTGCATCGGGCGGTGCGGGAGCTCGACCGGATCCGAAAGAGCGTGGAGGTCCAGGAGCAGGCGGTCGATGTCGCCGAGCAGCAACGGCGGCTCGCGGTGCTGCGCTACCAGCGGGGGCTCGCCAGCAACTTCGACGTGGTCGACGCCGAGAGCAACTACGTCGTGTCCCGCTCCGCCCTCGTCGGCCTCCTCACCAGCTACGCGGTGGCGCGGCTCGAGCTTCTGCGCGTGACCGGGACGCTCGGGGTCGAGACGGAGTTCGCCCCGTGAGCCGGCTCCGCGCCGTCCTCGATCGCATCCGCGCCTCGGCCGCGGAGGCAGGGCGTGGCGTCCGCCCCTGGCTGCGCCGCGAGCACTGGACCCGGGAGAATCTCGCGGGCCTCGCCGCGGCGGGCCGACGTCACCCGCTCCGCGCGCTCGCGGTCGTCCTGGTTCTCGTGGGTGGGATGGGGCTCGTGGTCCGCAGCCTCTCCGGGGAGGGGTTCTCCCTCGCCGCGGCCGAGGTCCGTGAGGGCCCGTTTCGCGTGGCCATCGTCGAGACGGGGACGCTCGAGGCCCTGCGGTCGGTGACCTACGCCTCGCGGATCCAGAGCAACCAGGCCAAGATCATCGCCCTGGCCCCGGAGGGGAAGCTGGTGGAGAAGGGCGACCTCCTGATCCTCTTCGACGCCGCGCCCTTCGAGGAGGAGATCCGCCGGAACCAGGCCCTGCTGGCCCAGGCAAAGGCCGATCTCCTCAAGGCCGAAGAGGACCTCAAGCTCCAGGCCCTCCAGAACACGGAGGAGCTCCAGGCCGCACGCCTGCGGGTCGAGGAGACCGACCTCGAGCTCAAGGACGTCCAGCAGGGTAAGGGCCAGCTCAAGGAGGCGGAGGCGGAGGCCGCGGTCGCCAACGCCGAGCGGGAGCTCAAGGACGCCGAGGGCCAGCTCGAGGACCTCCGTCCCCTCCTGGCCGAGGGCTTCATCACGCGGATGGAGCTGGAGCGGGCCGAGCAGGCCCGCGACCGGGCGGCGGAGGAGCTCATCCTCGCCCGGCGCCGCCGTGACGCCCTCCTGAACTTCGGCCGGCCCCTGGAGCTCAGCCAGGCCCGCTCCGACGTTCAGTCCAGCCGGGAGACCCTCCGCCAGCTCGAGAGCGCGAGCGCCTACCGGCTCGCCCAGAAGGAGGCGGCGATCGCCTCCGAGCAGAGCCGCATCCAGGAGGCCTCGGCCAAGCTCGAGCTGGCCAAGCAGCAGCTCGCTCGCTGCGAGGTCCGGGCGGACGTGCCCGGCATCGTCGTCTACAAGGAGGTCTTCTTCGGGTCCGAACGGCGTCGACCGCAGGTGGGCGACCAGGTGTGGGCCAACCAGCCGCTCCTCATCCTCCCCGACATCTCGAAGATGGTCGTCGACACCAAGGTGCGGGAGACGGACATCCACAAGGTCGAGCAGAACCAGGAGGTCGCAGTCCGCGTGGACGCCTATCCCGATCTGCACCTTACGGGAGCGGTGACCCGCATCGGGACCCTCGCCCGGGAAGAGAAGGAGAGACGCGGCGCCAAGTTCTTCGGCGTGACCATCCAGATCAACGAGTCCGAGCCCCGTCTGCGGCCCGGGATGACCGCGCGCGTGGAGATCCAGGTCGAGGAGCGCGCGAGCGCGGTCTTCGTCCCGCTCGAGGCGGTCTTCGAGCAGGACGCGCGGCACGTCGTCTATCCGGTGGCGCGTCGCCCCCGCCCGCGCGAGGTGGTCCTCGGACCCTCCAATGCGGACTTCGTGGTCGTCGAGCAGGGCCTCGCTCCCGGGGAGCGGGTCCTCCTTCGCGAGCCCGGGACCGCGATGCCCGACTTCAGTGCCCAGCCCGGATCCTGAGCCCTCGCACCCGCTCGTCTCGCTTCGGGGCGTGGCCCGCGTCTACCCCCGAGGCGGTGCCGACGTGGCCGCCCTCACCGAGGTCAGCCTGGACATCCGGGAGGGTGAGAAGGTCGCGATCATGGGCCCGTCGGGCTCGGGCAAGACGACGCTCCTGTCGATCCTCGGCTGCCTCGACCGTCCCACGCGTGGGGAGCATCTTTTCGAGGGACGGAGCGTGGCCGAGCTGGACGACGACACCCTCTCCCGCCTCCGCAACCGCGCCATCGGCTTCGTCTTCCAGTCCTTCCATCTCCTGCCCCACCTCTCGGTGGCGGAGAACGTCGAGACGCCCCTGCAGTACGGGGAGCGGCCCATGCGGGAGTGGCGGCCGCGGGCGCTCGAGGCCCTCGGGCGCGTCGGCCTGGCCGCGCGGGCCGACCATCGACCCTCGGAGCTGTCCGGGGGCGAGGCCCAGCGGGCGGCCATCGCCCGTGCCCTGGTCGTGGAGCCCCGCCTGCTCCTGGCCGACGAGCCCACCGGCAACCTCGACACCGCCACCGGAGGCGAGATCGCCGCGCTCCTCGACGAGCTTCATGCCCAGGGCTCGACGGTTGTCCTCGTCACCCACAACGAGCCCCTCGCGCGCCGGGCCGAGCGCCTCGTGACCCTGCGGGACGGGCGCATCGAAGGGGAGACCCGTCCGTGAGGACGCCCGCCCCTCCGCGCTAGAGTCCATGCCCGTCCTCGTCCTGATTCGCCTCGGCCTGCGGAGCCTGATGCTGCACAAGCTCCGCTCCAGCCTCTCCGTCCTGGGAGTCGTCTTCGGCGTGGCCGCGGTGGTGGCGATGTCGTCGGTCGGGGAAGGCGCTCGGCGCGAGACGCTGGCCCAGATCGAGGCCCTGGGCATCGACACCGTGACCATTCGCACGCGAGCGGGGGACGAGCCGGAGGCCGCTCCCGCACTCCGCACATCCGACGCCGAATCGGTCCGCGAGGTGGTCCCCGGGGTCCGGGCCGTTGCCCCCGTCCGTGTCTCCGAGCTCCCGGCCGAGGTGGGGAGCCGGTCGGCGGCGGTGACCGTGGTCGGAGCGACGCCGTCCTACCGGGAGGCGACGCGGTTGGACCTGGCGCGCGGCCGCTTCCTGGCCGACCTCGACGTCTCCGACCGGAAGCGTGTCGCCGTCCTCGGGGCCTCGGTGGCGGCGGGGCTGTTCCCCCTCGGGGACCCGCTCGGCGAGGTGGTGCGGGTCGGCGGCGACTGGTACCAGGTCGTCGGCGTCCTCGAGGGACGCGCGTCCCCGCGCGGCCGCAGCGCGGTCCTGCGCACCCGCGACCTGAACCGTTGCGTGATCGTGCCCCTGCCCGCCCTGGACCACGGGCTCGACCCCCGCGCGGACGCGATCGACGAGATCGTCTTCCGGGTCTCCTCCCCGGAGGCGGTGGTTCCGGCGGCCGCGGTGGCCCAGTCGCTCCTGCAGCGGTCGACCGGAGGGGCGCCCCTCGAGGTGGTCGTGCCCCGGGAGATCCTGCGACAGCGCGAGCGGGCACAGCGTGTCTTCAACGTGGTCACCGGGGCGGTGGCCGCGATCAGTCTTCTCGTGGGTGGAATCGGCATCATGAACATCATGCTCGCGAGCGTGGCCGAGCGGACGCGCGAGGTCGGGATCCGCCGGGCCCTCGGGGCCCGCCGCAAGGACGTGGCCGCCCAGTTTCTCGTGGAGAGCTCCCTCCTCACCCTGACCGGGGGCCTCCTCGGCAGCGTGCTCGGGCTCGGGGGCTCATTCCTCATCCAGGGCTTCGCCGGCTGGCCGACCGCCATACATCCGTTGATGCTGCTGGTGGCCCTGCTGGTGGCCCTGCTCATCGGGATCGGCTTCGGCTTCTACCCGGCGTGGCACGCCTCGCAGCTCGAGCCGATGACGGCCCTGAGAAGAGAATAGTCGGCTCCACGCTGCTCGCGCGCCTCTGGGCCGCGCCCGCCCCTGTGCTCTGCTTTCAGCGACCCAGCGCACAAGAGTCCAGGACTCTAGCGGGCGGGCTCAGGTGATCGATGATGCTGCTGGCGTCAGGCCGAGTTGCACCCGCGTGTCCTCTCCGTGGGGACACGCGGGTGTACTGGGCCTCTCTCAAGCATTTCCTTCCCCTACGTGGGGAGGGATTAGGGTGGGGGGTCAATGAACGATTGGGGGGACTACAGGGCCCGCAGGGTGTGGGCGACGTTGGCCCGCGCCGCCCGGATGGCCGGGGGCAGACCCCCGAGCAGGCCCATGAAGAGGGCGAAGACCATGCCCGCCATCAGCAGGTCGGGCGTGATCCGGAACGCGAACGCCAGGTGCGAGAACGTCTGCCAGTTCATGGTCCCGGTCGTGATCCCGTTCACCGGGAGCACCGCCAGGCACCCGACCACCCCCCCCACGAGGGCGATGAGGAGCGACTCCACCACGAAGGACAGGACGATGGCCCCGCCCCCGAAGCCGATGGCTCGCAGGACCGCGATCTCACGGGCCCGCTCCGCCACCGCCGAGTACATGGTGTTGAGGGCGCCGAAGACCGCGCCGAGGGCCATGACGAGCGCCACCAGCGTGCCGAGCACCCGGATGAGCGTCGTCACGAGCTGCGACTGGCCCTCGTAGTAGTCCGCCTCGCGCAGGGCCTGGACGTTCACTCGCGGGTCGCCGGCCAACGTGGCCTCGAAGGCCTCGAAATCGTCGGGGGACCGCAACCGCGCGGTGATCGACTGGTAGATGTTGGGCGGTCGGTCGTAGTTGCCGTTGAGGACGGACGCGTCGGCCCACACCTCCGAGTCGAAGGCGGTGCCGTGTCCGTCGAAGACTCCCACGATGTCCCACGTCCCGGCCCCGAGCTCCACCGTCGCGCCCAGATCGAGACCGGCGTAGGCGTCCCGCGCCCCCTTTCCGATGACCGCCTCCGCCACCCCGGGCCGGATGAACCGTCCCTCGACCAGGGTCACGTTGTCCCGCACCTTCTGCACACGCGGCGTGACCCCACGCACCTGCACGTTGGCGTCGGTGCCGGTCTCGCGGAGCGGGATGGCGGCGATGACCACGACCTCGGGGCTGACCAGGGGCACCGTGCCGTCCCGGGCGACCTGCGGGGTGTCCTCGACGACGCGGAGGTCGTCGACCGTCATGATGCTCGTCATCTCGCTCTCTGCGCCGCCCCTCTGGACGATCGCGTTCTCAGGGAGACCCGATGACACGAGAGTGGCCTGGAAGCCCCGGGCCAGGGCGAGCATGGCCACAAAGACTCCCACCGTGCCCGCGATCCCGAGCACGGCGACGAGGGAGGAGCTCCAGCGCTCGCGGGCGCTGCGGACGTTGTAGCTGAAGGGTATGGCCATCGTCAGACCCTCCGCAGCGCGTCAACGACGCTGAGTCGCATGGCGCCCAGCGCGGGGAAGAGACCCGCCAGCACCCCGGTGCCGAGGGCCACGACGACGCCCCCGGCGAGGGCGGCCTCCGGCAGGTAGAGCGCGATCAGGCCTCCCGTGATGTCGCGGCTCACGACCGCGTGGGCCAGCCAGAGCCCCACCACCCCTCCCACCCCGGCGATGAGGGCCGCCTCGGCGAGGACGAGACCGAGAACGAACCCGTCCGAGTATCCGATCGCCTTCAGGACGGCGAGATCATTCGTCCGCTCCCGCACCGCGATGGCCATCGTGTTCCCGGTCACGAGCAGCAGCGTGAAGAAGACCACGGAGCCGATGGCCAGGACCAGGAACTCGATGTTCCCCATCTGTCGCACGAAGCCGGCGGCGAAGGCCGATTCGGTCTGGGTGCGGGTCTCGTTGGCGGAGTTGCGGAACTCCTCGTCGATGGTGGCGACCACCTTCGCCGCGTCTTCGGGGTCCTCCACCCGCACGATGTACCAGCCCACAACCCCGCGGAAGTAGTCCGGTCCCTTCTCGTAGATGTAGTCGTGCTGCATCCAGAACTGTCCCTCGTCGTCCTGGGGGCGGGTGCCGTGGTAGATGCCGCGCACGTTGAAGTCCCAGCTGTCACCGCCCAGGTAGCTGGGGGACTTGAGTGGGATGCGGTCACCCACCTCCCAGCCGAAGCGCTCGGCCAGCTTGGCCCCCACGATCGCCCCCTGGCGGTCCGCCACGAAGTCCCTCCACTCCTGCTCGTCGACGACGTACTCCGGGTACATCGCCCGCCAAAGCTCGGGATCGACGGCGAACTGTGGGAAGAAGTTCTTGGGATCCTGGTAGACGCCTCCGAACCAGGTCGCGTGGGCCACCTCCTTGACGCCGGGCATGCGTTGGATCCGGGCCATATAGGGCATCGGGAGGAGCTGCATGAGCGAGGTGCCGGTGACGATCAGGCGGTCGGCCCCGGCGACGTCGATGCCCTGACGGAAGCCCATGCGCACCGCGAAGAGAAGCCCGAAGAGGAAGAGGGCGACGGAGAAGGAGCCGATCGTCAGCACGGTCCGGAGCTTCTTCCGCCGCAGGTTGGCGAGGAGAATCGGCAGATACCTCATGCCGTCACCCCCGGTGCCCGGTGCTCGGCCGCCTCGACGAGGACCCCCTTGTCGAGGTGGAGCAGCGCGCTCGCCCGCTCCGCCGCCCGGGGGTCGTGGGTGACCATGAGGATCGTCTTCCCGTGGTCCGAGACGAGGGTGCTCAGGATGTCGAGGATCTCCCCCGCGCTCCGGCGGTCGAGGTCTCCGGTGGGCTCGTCGCAGAGGAGGAAGGTCGGGTCCGCGACGATGGCGCGGGCGATGGCGACTCGCTGCTCCTGGCCCCCCGAGAGCTGGCGCGGGAAGTGGTGCATGCGCTCCTCGAGGCCGACGACGCGGAGCGCCGCCTCGACGTGCTCGCGCCTCTCCCGTCCCCCGAGGGACGTCAGCAGCAGGGGCAGCTCCACGTTGCGGTAGGCGGTCAGGACGGGGATGAGGTTGTAGGCCTGGAACACGAAGCCCACGTGGCGGGCCCGCCACCGCGTGAGCTTGCGGCGTGACATGTGCGTGATCTCGTCCCCGGCCACCGTGACGGTGCCGGCGCTGGGGACGTCGAGCCCACCCACGAGGTTCAGGAGCGTCGTCTTTCCCGATCCGCTCGGGCCCATGAAGGCGACGAACTCGCCCTTCTCCACGTCGAGGTTGAGACCCTGGAGGACGTGGATCTCCTCACCCCCGCGGCGGTAGCTCTTGTCGAGCCCGCGGGCCTGGATCAGGCCGTCCCCACTGCCGTTCCCGTCGACTCTCACCATGGCGTGGCCCTCCTGGTCGCTGGGTGTGTCCGCCTCCGCTGGGGCCTACGGAGCGGAGGCGTGGGGTGTTCCTGCCCGGTCGGCGAACGCACGGCCCCCGCCGGTGGGTGTCGGGCCTCCCGGTGGAAGCCGCCTTCTAGACAGGATCGCGGAAACGCTCGCAGAGATCGACCAGGGTCTTCACCCCGAAGCCGATCGCGCCGGTCTCGTAGTACTTCCAATCCTTGTCCCGGAACATCGGGCCGGCGATGTCGAGATGGGCCCATGGCGTCTTCTCGGGGATGAACTCACGCAGAAAGAGCCCGGCGGTGATGGCCCCGGCCAACCCGCCCGCGGCGATGTTGTTCACGTCGGCGAAGGGCGTTTTCAGGCTCTCCTTGTACTCCTCCACGAGCGGAAGCTCCCACCAGGCCTCGCCGTGGTTCGCGCCGGAGCGGATCACCCTCTGGATGAGCTCGGGGTCGTTCCCCATGACCCCGGCGACGCTCGGCCCGAGCGCGCGCAGCACCGCCCCGGTGAGGGTGGCGATGTCGATGACGTGGGTCGCCCCTTCCTCGCCGGCGCGGGCGAGCCCGTCGGCGAGAACGAGCCGGCCCTCGGCGTCCGTGTTGTCGACCTGGATGGACTTGCCGTTCTTCGCGAGGAAGATGTCACCCGGCCTCTGCGCCTTGGCGTCGGGCATGTTCTCGGCGCAGCACAGTATGCCGACCACCTTCAGCTGGGGTCGGAGCCGGCCGAGTGCGCGCATGGTGAACAGCGTGGCCGCTGCCCCCGCCATGTCGCCCTTCATCTCCCACATCTTGTCGCCGGGCTTGAGGCTGATCCCGCCGGTGTCGAAGGTGATGCCCTTGCCGACGATCGCCAGCGTCTCCTTGGAGGCCTTCCGCGGGACCATCCGAAGCACGACCATGCGTCCCGGATGGTCGCTGCCCGCCCCCACCCGCGCGATGCCGTGGTAGCCACGGGCCTCGAGGGCCGCGGGATCGAGGGTCTCGGACTCCAGATCGACTTCCCGTGCGATGTCGGTCGCCGTCGAGGCGAACACCTCCGGCGTCACCACCGCCCCCGGCTCGTTGATGAGGTCGCGGGCGCGGTTCACGTTGTCCGAGACCCACAGATAGCGGGACTTGCGCGCCTCGGCGTCCGTCTCGTGGTCCTTGTGGACGAAGATGGTGAGCGAGGCGTCCTTGGCCAGGAACTCGTCCTTCTCCTGCCGGTAGCGGTCGAAGGTGTAACCGCCGAGGACCGCCCCCTCCACCACCTTGCCCACGAACGGCCCGGAGTCCCTGGTGTTGACGACCACGCCCACCTTTGCCATGCGGTAGTCGCGAGCGAGACGGAGGGTCCGGGCGGTGAAGGTCTTGACGTTCTCCCACAGGTTCCAGCTCTTGAGCTGCGGGCTCCAGTAGACGACGACGGCCCCCGCGCTCGCCCCCTCCCCGAGAGTGGCGAAGTACTCCCGCTTCAGGGTCTTCTCGCGAAACCCGGCAGCGGCGCGGGCCACGTGCTCGACGATTCGTTTGTCGTCGATGTCGTGCAGCGTCGTCTCCTCGTCGAGGACGACGGCCAGGAGGTCGACGGGGGTCTTGGAGATGGGGGTGAAGGAGAGCTTGACGTTCATGGGACCTCGTATCGAAGAGCTGGAAAACGGCCTGCGACCGACGATTATACGCCGGGAGGTGCCCCGGTCCCGGCTTCAGTCGGAATGCTCGAGGTCACGGCGGCCCCGGCGGATCGCGGCCCAGAAGGCCATCGCGAGGAGCAGCGCGGCCAGGACGACGGCCCCCGCGAACAGCCGCACCGTCGAGAAGAGGATGCTGCGCTCGTCCATCACCGCGCCGAACTCGAGCCGGCTCCCGGCGAGGGCCGCGCTCACCTCCTGCCGCCAGCTGAGGATGTTCCCGCGCTCGACCCCGTCCGCGGCGTTCTGGTGGGTGTAGACCTTGCTGGGGAGGTGAAAGCGCACCGCCATGAGGCCATCCCGATCCCGATCTCCGATCTCGGGGAGGTGCAGGGGGCGCTGCCAACTTCCCTCGAGGCGCAGCCGTCCCCCTTCGCGGACCAGCGACACACGCAGGTCGGGGAAGGCGGGCGTGTAGGAGATGTGGTTCACGTCGGGGAAATCGGCCGAGACGAAGAGATAGGGCTGGCCCCGCCGCCGGGTGAGGGTGACCCGCTTGACCCGGAGACCGGAGCGCTCGAAGAGCTCGCGCGCTGCCCTCCGGGTGGCCGTCCCGTCCGGGCCCTCGGAGCTTCCCAGACCCTTGAACGCCGTCCACAGCGCGGGCCGGCCGGTCACGTTCACGGTGCCCGAGCCATCCACCCGGAGCCAGAACTCGTGCTCGTACTCGTAGGTGAGGCAGCCATGCAGGGAACCGACGAGGAGGAGCGCCACCGCCAGGCGGGAGAGCATGGCCGGGCGATTCTAGCCCGGTTCCCGTCTAGAATCCGGTCATGCCCGGCAAGAAGACGCTGTACCTCGTGGACGGAAGCGGGCAGTTTCACCGCGCCTACCACGCGATCCGCGGCCTCGCCACCAGCCGTGGTCTGCCCACGAACGCCACGTACGGGTTCACGACGATGCTCCGCAAGCTCCTCCAGGACGAGCAACCCGAGTACCTGGGTGTCCTCTTCGACGCCGCCGGCCCGACCTTCCGCCACGAGGAGTACGAGGAGTACAAGGCGAACCGCCCGAAGATGGACGACGAGCTGGCGGTGCAGATTCCCTGGGTGCGGCGGGTGTGCGAGGCCTTTCGCCTCCCCGTGACCGAGGTGCCCGGCTACGAGGCCGACGACGCAATCGCCACCCTGGCCCGCGCGGCGGTCGAGAAGGGGCTGGCGGTCGTGGTCGTCTCCGCCGACAAGGACCTGCTGCAGCTCGTCACCGACGACGTGCTCGTCCTCAACCCCGGTCGCGAGGGGACGGGGTCGACGCGGCTGGACCGAGCCGCGGTCGAGTCGAAGTGGGGCGTGCCGCCCGAGCGCGTCGTGGACGTGCTCGCCCTCGTGGGGGACTCCGTCGACAACGTCCCGGGGGTGCCGGGGATCGGCGACAAGGGGGCCCGGGACCTCGTGCGGACGTACGGAGCGGTGGAAGACGTCCTCGAGCACGCGGATGAGGTCAAGCGCAAGGCGTATCGCGAGGGGCTTCGGGACTACCGCGAGCAGGCGCTCCTGTCGAAGAGGCTCGTCACCCTGAGGACGGACGCCCCTGTGGAGCTCGACCTCGAGGCCCTGAAACGGAAGGACGTGGACCGTGCCGCCGCGCACGCCCTCTTCAAGGAGCTGGAGTTCCAGGCCCTGGCCCGGGAGTACGTCCCCGAGGTGACGGCTGCGGCCGAGGAGCACCGCGTCCTGAGTCGCCGGGAGGAGATCGAGGCCGCGGCCGGCGAGGCCCGCCGGGCCGGTTGCGTGGCCCTCACCGTGGTGGTGACCAGCCCCCAGCCCATGCGCGCCCGCGTGCTCGGGCTCGCCCTGGCCTGGGCGCCGGGACGGTCGGTCTACGTCCCCTTTGCCCACTCGCGCCTGGACCTCCCCGCGGCGGTGCCCGCGGAGGAGGCGCTCGGGCTGCTGGCGACGCTCCTGCAGGACCCGGCGGTGCGCAAGCTGTCGGGCCAGGCCAAGCGGGATCACGTCGTCCTCGGACGGCTGGGTGTCGATCTCGCGGGCCTCGAGTTCGACGCCCTCCTCGCCGCCTATCTCCTCAACCCGGGACGGCGCGGCTACACGCTCGAGGACCTGTCCTTCGAGTTTCTCGAGGAGCAGCGAAGCCCGGGCACGGCCGGGATCGCGGCGGAAGACGCGGCCGCCGACCCGACCGCCCGCGCCGCCGGGGGCGAGGCCGGCGTCGTGCTGCGCCTGGCCGAGCCCATGACCGCCCGCCTCGAGGAGGAGGGTCTCATCGAGGTCTACGACTCGATGGAGATGCCCCTCGTCGCCGTCCTCGCCGACATGGAGCGGACCGGGGTCAAGGTAGACCGGGATCTGCTCGTCTCGATGAGCCGCGACATGGAGACCCAGCTTCGGACGCTGACGACGCAGATCCACCACCTCGCCAAAGGGGAGTTCAACATCAACTCCCCGGCGCAGCTGCGGGAGGTGCTCTTCGAACGGCTTGGGATGAAGAGCGGAAAGAAGACGGCCAAGACCCGGGCCGCCTCGACCGCCGAGGACGTGCTCGAGGAGCTGGCCCTCGTGCACGAGCTGCCGCGGAAGATCCTCGAGTACCGATCCGTGCAGAAGCTGAAGTCGACGTACGTGGACGCGTTGCCCGAGCTCATCAACCCCGAGACCGGGCGCATCCACGCCACCATGAACCAGACGGTTGCGGCCACGGGCCGGCTGTCCTCGGCCGACCCCAACCTCCAGAACATCCCGATCCGCACCGCGGAGGGCCGGCGCATCCGCGAGGCCTTCGTGGCCGAGCCTGGTCACCTGCTTCTCTCCGCCGACTACTCCCAGATCGAGCTTCGGATCCTCGCCCACCTCTCCCGGGACGAGACCCTCATCGACACGTTCCGTCGAGGAGAGGACGTCCACGACCGGACCGCAAACGAGGTCTTCGGGCCGCTCTCGGCGATCCCGCCGGACGAGCAGCGCCGGATCGCGAAGATGGTCAACTACGCTCTCCTCTACGGGAAGACGGGATTCACCCTCGCGAAGGACCTGGGGGTCTCGCGCAAGGAGGCGGAGTCGTTCATCGAGGCCTACTTCGCGCGCTACCCGAAGGTGGAGTCCTTCATCGCCGAGACCATCGCCCGGGCCCGCGAGACGGGCACGGTGCGGACCCTCCTCGGGAGGCTCCGTCGGCTGCCCGACCTCCGGGCCAGGAGCTACCCCGTGCGGATGGAGGCCGAGCGCCAGGCGATGAACACTCCGGTGCAGGGCTCCGCCGCTGACCTGATCAAGCGCGCGATGATCGACCTCGTCCGTGCCCTCGGAGAGCGGAGGATGACCTCCCGCCTCATCCTGCAGATCCACGACGAGCTGCTGCTCGAGGTGCCGGAGGCCGAGGCCGAGGAGGCGAAGGACCTGGTGACCCGGGTGATGGAGGGGGCCCTCGAGCTCGAGGTCCCCCTCGTCGTGGACGCGCGCCTCGGCCACAACTGGGCCGAGGTCCACTAGCCTCCCTTTTTGACTGGCTGTGCGGGCGGATGCTAAAAAGGAGTGTTTCGGAGGTCGAAGGCCTTGCCCCTGTACGAGTACCAGTGCCCCCAGTGCGGGACGTTCGAGCGGATGCAGAAGTTCTCGGACCCCATCCTCACCGCCTGCCCGACGTGCAATGGGCCGGTGGAGAAGCTGCTCTCCGCGCCGGCGATCCAGTTCAAGGGCTCGGGCTGGTACGTGACCGACTATGCCAAGAAGGCGCTGGGACAGGACAAGGGCGGCGAGGGGAAGGACAAGGCCAGCGAGAAGAAGGACACCAGCAGCTCGAAGGGCGAGGCCAAGAAGACAGAGTCGTCCCCGAAGTCGGACAAGGGCACGTCGTCCTAGCCGGCCGCTGGCGGTACGTCACCGAAGTCGTGTTCATGAAGTGGGCGTGGTGGCGCGCAGGCGGCCGGGGCCCCGACGAGGACGCAGCTGTACTTCGAAGCTGACGCGCCCGCAGACGGGGTGGCCGCCGAGCGCCGAACGCTGCAGAAGATACACACGACTTCGGTGACAGGGCACTAAAGGGAAAGCGACTTCAGGTACTCGCGGAAGGGTCCGCCAAGATCCTCGCGCTTGAGGGCGAACTCCACGGTGGCCCGGAGGAAGCCCAGCTTGTTGCCGGCATCGTGGCGGGTGCCCTCGAACCGGTACCCGTAGAGCGGCCGGCTCTCCTTCAGCTTCCGGAGCGCATTCGTGAGCTGGATCTCCCCGCCCTTGTCGTGCGGGGTCTCCTCGAGGGCGTCGAAGATGTCCGGGGTCAGGATGTAGCGCCCGATGATGGCGAGGTCGCTCGGGGCCTCTTCCGCAGAGGGCTTCTCGATCATGTCGCGGATCCGGAACAGCCGCCCCGTCTCGCCCTCGGGCTCACCGTCGATCACGCCGTAGGCCGAGATCTCCGCCCGGGGCACCTTCTGGACGGCGACGACCGGACCGCCGTAGCTCTCGAACGCGTTCATCATCTGCCGCATGCAGGGGACGGGGCTGTCGATGATGTCGTCGCCGAGCATGACCGCGAAGGGCTCGTCCCCGACGAGGTCGCGGGCCATCAGCACCGCGTGCCCGAGCCCCAGCTGCTCGCCCTGCCGCACGTATGAGACGTTGATCATGCTGGAGATCGAGCGGACCTGCTCGAGCAGCTCTGTCTTTCCCCGTTGCTCGAGCAGGCGCTCGAGCTCGTGGGAGACGTCGAAGTGGTCCTCGATCGTGTTCTTTCCCTTGCCCGTGACGATGACGATGCTGGTGAGGCCGGAGGCAACCGCCTCCTCGACCACGTACTGGATGATCGGCTTGTCGACGACGGGCAGCATCTCCTTGGGCTGGGCCTTCGTGGCGGGCAGGAAGCGCGTCCCGAGGCCGGCCGCCGGGAAGATCGCCTTGCGGATCTTCTTGCCGGACATCGCCGGGATGCTACCACACGGCCCCGGCCGCCCCCGGTCGCCGTGCTATGCTCCCCGCCGCCATGCTCGACCTGAGGTTCGTCGTCGAGAACCGCGATCTTGTTCTGTCCATGTTGGCCGCGCGCGGCCAGACCCTCGAGCAGATCCAGGCCTGGCCCGGTCTCGCCGGCACCGATCCCTGGGCCCTCGACGTCGAGCGACGCGCGCTCATCCAGGAGGTGGAGCAGCTCCGGCACCAGCAGCGGAAGGTGGGCGAGGAGATCGCCCGCCGGGCGAAGGCGAAGGAGGACGCCTCCGAGCTCAAGGCCGAGATGAAGGGCGTGGCCGAGCGCATCAAGACTGGAGACGCCCGGCGCCAGGACGTCGAGGAGCAGATCCGGCGATTCCTCCTCGTCGTGCCCAACGTGCCCGACGAGGGCGTCCCCGTGGGCCCCGACGCCTCGGCCAACGTCGAGATCCGGCGGGTGGGAGAGGTGCCGCGCTTCGCATTCGAGCCGAAGGCGCACTGGGACCTGGGCCCCGAGCTGGGGATCCTCGACTTCGAGAGGGCGGCGAAGATCTCCGGAGCCCGCTTCGCGGTGTACTGGGAGCTCGGTGCGCGGCTCGAGCGGGCCCTCACCCAGTTCATGATGGATCTCCAGGTTTCGCGGGGGTACCGGGAGGTCATCCCCCCCTACCTCGTCACCGCCGAGACGCTCACCGGGACCGGTCAGCTCCCGAAGTTCGAGGGCGACCTCTTCAAAACCGCGGCTGGCGAGCGCGCCCTCTACCTCATCCCCACCGCAGAAGTGCCCGTCACCTGCCTTCACCGGGACGAGATCCTCGACGCGGACTCCCTCCCGCGCAAGTACGTGGCCTTCACGCCGTGCTTCCGCTCGGAGGCCGGCTCGTACGGCAAGGACGTGCGCGGGCTCATCCGGCAGCACCAGTTCCACAAGGTGGAGCTCGTCAAGCTCACGACCCCCGAGACCTCCGCCGACGAGCTCGAAGCGATGGTCGCCGACGCCGAGGAGGTCCTGAAGCGCCTGGAGCTGGCCTACCGCGTCGTCGTGCTCGCCACCGGGGACATGGGCTTCTCTGCG
>JAJDNV010000045.1 GCA_022340545.1 Acidobacteriota bacterium
GCTCATCACCGAGGAGGCGCTCTTCACCGCCCTGCTCAAGCAGGAGACGGACCGCCGACGGCTCGGCGAACTCCTCATCGCCGAAGGGCAGCTCACCGAGGTGCAGCTCATGAAGACGTTGAGCGCCAACGCCGAGGCCCATCTCCACGACCTGTTCCTGTGGCCCGACGGGCGCTTCGACTTCGACGACTCCCAGGTGCCGGCGGAGACGCCGTCCGACCTCAAGGTGAACCTGAAGCCGCTGCTCGAAGAGGGACGTCACCGCCGCCAGCGCTGGCAGGAGCTGCGCAAGCGATTCCCGACGGGAGAGATGACCTTCAAGGTCCTGGGCGACCCCGAGCAGGTCACCAACCCGGCCCGCAAGCAGCTTCTCAACCTCGCCGGCGAGGGCAAGACACTGGCCGCAATCAGCCTCCAGGCCCGGCGGCCGCAGTACGACACCGCCCTTCTCCTCGCCGGTCTGTGCGACGAGGGGCTCCTCGTCGTCGAGAACATCGAGATGGGCGTGGCGGAGACCGATCCCGTCGGGCTGATCAAGACCCTCCTGGCTGGCGCCGAGATGCGGCTCAAGGAGGGACGCTTCGACGCCGCGCTGGACGCCTACGAGCGCGTCCTCTCCCTCGACGGCGTCAACCAGGCGGCCAAGAAGGGACTCCTCGCGCTCACGGAGGCGAAACGCAAGGCCAAGGTCGCGAAGACGATCCCCCTCGAGAAGATCCCCGTCCTGCGTCTGGGGGCGATGGCCCTCGCCCAGCAGCAGTTCGATCCCCAGGAAGGATTCGTCCTCTCCCGCGTCAACGGACAGTGGGATGTCCGGTCGATCCTCAAGCTCTGCCCGATACCGGAGGACGACGCGCTGGTCATCTTCCAGCGCCTCCTGGAGCGCAAGGTCATCGATCTGCGCTAGAGTTGTAGGGCCGTAGTAGCAATGTGACGCCAGCGCGCACGGCCCGGGCGGGCACGGCGTGCACAGTCTTTCATCGACCCCCCACCCTAACCCTCCCCACGTAGGGGGAGGGAAATGTCTGGGATAGGCCTGGGGCGCCCGCGTGTCCCCAGGGACGGGACACGCGGGCGATTCTAGGCCTGGTGGCCAATCGCACCTGTTCCTCGTCCCCCGGGCCCCCGCTCTCTCGCGAGGGTGCAGGCCGGGTATTCTGTTGGCGTTCGGGAGCACATCCCAACGGAGAAGCAGATCATGAGTCACGCGGGCGACCAGAAGATCAGTCTTGGCAGACCGGGTCGGGGGAGGCCCGTGAAGGATCCGGTGTGCGGGATGCTGGTGGATCCGGCGAAGGCCGCGGGGGGCCAGCACGAGCACGCGGGCACGACCTACTACTTCTGCAACCCACGGTGTCGGGAGAGGTTCGCGGCCGAGCCGCAGCGTTACCTGGAGAGACCTGCCCCCACCGTCGAGACCGACCCCGTGTGCGGGATGTCGGTCAACACTGCGACCGCGGCGGGCATGCAGGAACACCGGGGGACGACCTACTACTTCTGCAACCCGCGGTGCCGAGAGAAGTTCGTGGCGGATCCGGAGAGATATCTGAGCGCGGGTCCCTCGACGGCTCACATGGGTGACTCCCCGGACCGGGAGCGGTCTCACGCGGGGCCGGAGGTCGCCGAAGGGGAGAGCGTCGAGTGGGTTTGTCCCATGGACCCTGAGGTCCTGGAGACGAAGCCGGGCCCGTGCCCCATCTGCGGCATGGCCCTGGAGCCGCGGGTCGTCACCGCGGCCGAGGAGGCGAACCCCGAGCTCGACGACATGAGCCGGCGCTTTCGCCTCGCCGTCGCACTGACCGCTCCGCTCCTCGTCCTGGCCATGGGCGCGATGGTCCCTTCCTTCGGAATGCACCGCCTCATTCCCCCGCGTCTGCTCGCCTGGCTGGAGCTGGCGCTGGCGACGCCGGTGGTCGTGTGGGCGGGGTGGCCGTTTCTTCAGAGGATGTGGGCCAGCTTCCGGACTGGCCGGCTCAACATGTTCACCCTCATCGGCATCGGCACCGGGATCGCCTGGCTGTACAGCCTCGCCGCGGTTCTCGTGCCCGGCATCTTTCCCGCGTCCTTCCGCGGTCACGATGGCGAGGTCGGCCGCTACTTCGAGTCCGCGGCGGTGATCGTGACCCTCGTGCTCCTGGGCCAGGTGCTGGAGCTGCGGGCCCGGCACCGGACGAGCGGGGCGATCCGGGCGCTCCTCGGCCTCGCCCCGAAGACCGCGCGGCGTCTGAACGAGGATGGGAGCGAGACCGACGTGCCCCTCGAGGACGTGCGGCCCGGCGACCGCCTCCGCGTGCGGCCCGGGGAGAAGGTCCCGGTCGACGGCGTCGTCCTCGAGGGGGCGAGCGCGGTCGACGAGTCGATGGTCACGGGCGAGCCGATCCCCGCGGAGAAGGGCCCGGGAGCGTCAGTCACCGGCGCGACGTTGAACGGGACCGGAAGCCTCGTGATGAGGGCGGAGAAGGTGGGTCGTGAGACCCTGCTCGCCCGCATCGTGCAGCTCGTGGCCGAGGCCCAGCGCAGCCGTGCCCCCATGCAGCGGCTGGCCGACGCGGTGGCGGCCTGGTTCGTGCCCGCGGTGGTGGCGATCGCCGCGGTGGCCTTCGTCGTCTGGGGGGCATTCGGCCCCGAGCCGCGCTTCGCCCATGCCCTCGTGGCCGCGATCTCGGTCCTCATCATCGCCTGTCCCTGTGCCCTCGGCCTCGCCACGCCGATGTCGATCATGGTGGGCGTGGGGCGAGGCGCCTCCGCCGGCGTCCTCATCCGGGACGCCGAGGCCCTCGAGACCCTGGCTCGCGTCGACACGCTCGTGGTCGACAAGACGGGCACCCTCACCGAGGGCCGGCCCCGATTCGAGACCGTGGTCGATCTCGAGGAGAAGGACGGAGACGAGGCCCTTCGCCTCGCCGCGAGCCTCGAGCGAGCGAGCGAGCACCCGTTGGCCGGGGCCATCGTCGGTGCGGCAGAACAGAAGGCCCTCCCCCTGGAGCCGGTGACGGCTTT
>JAJDNV010000049.1 GCA_022340545.1 Acidobacteriota bacterium
TGTACGAGCGCAGCCCGGGAGCCGCGTCCAGGGCTCTGCCCCCGGCTACCGGCCCCGTCGGCGCCAGACGCAGTCCCTGTACCGGGTCGTGTCCGACCACCTCGAGACGCTGCTGGCTGAGCCCGTCGCCCACGGGGCCCCGCCCTACCCGCGCCACATCGAGCACAAGTTCCGTCGCTTTCTAACCTGTGGCATCCGGGCCCAACGGTACTCGCCTTCATTCGTGTCTTGGCGTTCCCAGTCCGCCGAACAGACGGGATCACCTGCAGGGCGCACATTGATGAAGCCAGGGGCGTCGTGGAGCATCTTCAACTCCAGGGCTTCGACAGCTTCATTCCCTTGTTGTGCGGCACGCCTCGGGCTGCCATCCCCAACTCCCTCACGCCAACGCCACGACCACGAAGCACAGGACTAGCAGCGTGGACACCGGGGTCATCGTGTTCCGCTCCAGCGAACTCTTGGACGCAAGGTTCCCGACTGTGTTGAGCATGAAGTAGCATGCGAAGACCCACACCGCGAGACGGACAATCGCGGGCTCCGGTCCCGGGGCCAGGAGGCTGGCTCTGGCGAGAACCGCCCACGCAGCCAGCCCAAGAACGGGAACTGCCGCCACGCTTGCCCAGCGGAGCCTTGCAGGCAGCACCCTGTGACTCCCTCCCCAGGCCGCCCGACCAACTGGCACACCCAGGGCCAAGAGAGACTGAAACACGCCCAGGAGGCCGAGGATTGTTGCGCCGGCCAGCGCAGCACCCTGAACGAGAGTCACAGTCTGAGTTCCTCGGAACCTTTGCCTGACCTTGCCATGTCCGCACAACAGTTGTTGAGCGACCAGGATAACGGACAACGATGGGCAAGATAAGGGGTTCCGCCTTGCTGGTGCAACGGATTAGGGGCGCGGGAACTCTGCCCGGGCATAGTCTGAGGGCCCGCTCTTGTTTGAGGCTTGCTGGCAGCACCGTGAATGATGCGGGCCGGCAAGGGTCGCTTGTCGATGCATAATCAGAACGGCATGGATAACTCAAAGGCTTCTGATCTACCGGCCTGGGCCCGGGAGATGGACGAGATCCTCCGCGCGGGTGCCACCAGCCAGTTCGTCCTGCATGGCAACGTGTTCGACCTGGTTCCGGAGACCGGCGACGGCGACGTCGACTGGGTCTCCCTGCCAGGCTTCCTGGCCGGGAGCATGCTGGCGGGCTTCGACGTCGTGCTGCACTACGACCGCAGCAAGGGCATCCGTGTGCCCACGGGAAGCGACCATTTCTTCCGCTTCCTCAAGGGCATGGACGCCTTCCTGGGCACCTCGCTGGCCAGCACGCTGCCCCGGGGTAAGGACAGGCTGGCCGCCCTCGACTCGCGCAACCAGCTGCCCCGCGAGCCGAAGCGGGCCCTGGAGCTCATCGACCGCTTCCTGATCGGCGCCCGGGGGCGGACGAGGATGGTCAACGGGAAGCGCGTGGCGGCGCCCCTGAAGGTCGGCGTCATCCTCGACTACGCGCAGTTCATCGCCCCCCAGGGCGACCCCCTCTACATCTCCGATCTCAGCCAGACCCTGATCCAGGTCCTCCACTGGGGCTCCGACCCCGGGATGAGGGCCTCCTCGACCGTCACCGTGCTCATCACCGAGAATCTCAACGACCTCAACCGCGCCCTGATCGAGAGCCCCTACAGCGCGAAGATTCGCGTCACCCTTCCCGAGAGCGCGGAGATCCGGGCCTTCGTGGACGACGAGGTGCGCGACGAGGGTGAGTTCGACGCCGCCTGCGAGGTGAGCCGGGAGGCGCTGGCCGACAAGCTGGTCGGCCTGTCGCGGGCGTCGATCCGCGCCCTCCTCCGGCGCGCCCTCAAGGGAGGCGAGAAGATCACCACCGCCTACCTCACGCGCACGAAGAAGGAGCTGATCGAGAAGGAAGCGGCAGGGCGCCTCGAGTTCATCGAGTCCTCGCGCACCCTCGACGACGTCGCCGGCCACGACGAGGCCAAGGCCTGGCTGCGCCAGGACGCGGTGCTCCTGCGACGCGCCCGCACCCGGGCCCTCCCCATGGGGTATCTCCTCGCGGGCCGCATCGGTACCGGAAAGACCTATCTGGTCGAGTGCCTGGCCGGGGAGATCGGCATCCCCTGCGTGGAGCTCCGGAACTTCCGGGAGAAGTGGGTGGGGGCCACTGAAGGGAACCTCGAGAAGATCTTCTCCATCCTCCACGCCCTCGGGCAGGTGATCGTCTTCGTGGACGAAGCCGACCAGATGACGGGGAAACGTGGCGGCGGCGACGGCGACTCCGGGCTCTCGGGACGCGTGTACGCGATGCTGGCCAAGGAGATGTCGGACACCGCCAACCGCGGGAAGATCATCTGGATCTTCGCCACCTCCCGGCCCGACCTCCTCGAGGTGGACCTCAAGCGCCAGGGGCGGCTCGACGTGCACATCCCGCTCTTCCCGCCGGGCGACCCCGAGGCGCGCGCCGCGCTCTTCGCGGCCATGGCCCGCAAGCTTCGCATGCCGATCGCCCCGGAAGACCTGCCCCGCCTGCCCGACAACGACCAGATCGGCGGCAACGAGATGGAGGGGATCCTGGTACGCGCGCTGCGAACATTCGAGACCGCCCGGGACGTCGAGGAGCGGGGGGAGACCGCCGGCAAGAACGCTCCGGCGAGCCCGGAGGCCGCCTCGGCCACGGCGGAGGCGCCGTCACTCCGCACGTGCATCGAGGACGCGATCGCGGACTTCCGGCCGTCCGCGCACGTGGAGCGCCTGCAGCTGATGGACCTGCTCGCGGTCAAGGAGTGCACCGACCTCCGCTTCCTCCCGAAGCGGTTCCGCTCGCTCAACCCGCCGGAGATCAGCGAGCGGATTCTCCGTCTCAAGGCCGCAATCGGCGAGTAGTCGGCACCGAGCGGGGGCCTGCGGTCCTCGCTCGGGAGGGAGGATACGCCTTGGCGTTGCCGGCAAATAGATGATACAAATGGGCTTCGGCAAGATGGCCTCCGCACCCACCGAGATCCGCCTCGCCCTTCGCCCCAGCCGTCGCTTCGAGGCGATCGACGTCAACGAGAAGATCGCGGCGGAAGACGGGGACGTGCTGCAGCGGTACCGCAAGACGCTGTACTGCTCACTGCACACGACCGCGGGCTACCTCGACCAGAGCCTCTCCGCGCGGATGCACCACCACCACGGCCGCCTCGCCCAGTTCTTCGACGCCTTCCACTCCGTCTTCCCCCCCGACGCCGCGTATCGCCACGACCAGATGGAGCTGCGGAGCGAGCTCACGGAGGAGCAGAAGGAGGTCGAGCCGCGCAACGGCGACTCGCACCTCACCTTCATCGGCTCGGGGATGCGCAACTGCGTGACGTACCGGAACCGCCCACCGGCCCCGGTGTACTTCATCGACCTCGATGGGACGAACGGGGGCACCTGCCGAAAGCGGAAGACGACGATCGTGGCCTACGACGAGGAGACCCTGGTCGCCCGCGACTCGTTCACGGTCTCCGTGTCACAGCACCCTCTCGACTCCGTGAACCTGGGCGACCCGAGGCACGGCCTGATCGAGCAGATCAACGGGCTGCTCGCCCGCGCCGGGCTCGAGAAGGGCCGCATCGACATTGCGCTTCCCGCGACCGAGCGTGACGCCGGGCTCACCGTGAACGAGTACGAGACCATGCTGATGCGGCACGATCTCGTCGAGGTTCTCCAGGACCCGCTCAAGTTCGCCGCCCAGCGGGGCCGCCACATGATCGACGACCCCTTCGCCATCCCCAGCAAGACCATCAACTACGCCAAGTACGACGTGCCCCGCCTCCTGAACTCGCTCATGGAGGCGCTGCACTGGGACCAGTCGGTCCTCGAGCGCCTCATGGCGAAGGTCATGGCCGTCCCCGCCCGCCGCCTCCTGCGCTCGAGGAGGGTCACGTTCCTGGCCTCGGGCGAGAAGGACGAGAACGCCGCTCACATGGTCCGGGGGACCTACCAGAGCCCGATCCTGGTGCAGTGGCGTCCGGCGGAGGGGCAGGCCCGACGGCTCGACATCGCCGTCTACGCTCTGAAGTAGTCGGCTGACTGCCCGGGGCCCCGCCCGCCGAGCCCCTCGCCGCCTGGTTCGGGGGGTCAGGCCCTTTCTCGGCGCCGTTTCTCCTGGAAGGACGTGGGGCCGGTCCCGGCGGCGGTCTTCATGTGAACGTGCCCCTCGAAGTAGCAGCCCTCGGCCATGGCGACCGAGCTGGCGTCGATGTCGCCCCACACCCGGGCGGTGGCGCGGAGCTCGACCACGCCCCGGACGGTGAGCGGTCCCTTCAGCTCTCCTTCGATCACCGCGTTCCCGGCGGAGACGGGACCTTCCACCCGGGCGGTGGGGTGGAGGTGGCAGAGGCCCTCGACCGAGAGCGGGCCATGGAAGCGGCCCACCAGCTCGAGCGCCTCCGCGCCCGTCAGCTCGCCGGTGATCTTCAGGCTCGGGCCGAGCACGGTCACGTGGCCCCGGGCGGTGTCCGTGAAGCGGCGTGCAGGGGGGGCTTCGGGAGGAGAAGTCGTTCCGGTCGACATGCCCCAGATGATACTTGAAGCCCCTGCGGCACGCGGTGCGACGCGTCACGCCACCGAGGACCGGCCCCGCGGGTGGGACCCGGGGCCGGCGGGCGCTCCCCCCGGCGCGATCTTCCGGTAGGATGACCGGAACGCCCGCGCGGCCCCCGGACGAGGGCGCCGGCGCGAGGAGACCGAGACCCCCATGCAGATTGTCGAACGAGTCGTCAGCGCGCTCAGCTACTACATCTGGAGCTTCGGCCTCCCGATCGGGGGCGAGACCGTCCCGTTGGTGGTCATCGCCCTCCTGGGGACCGGCCTCTTCATGACCCTCCGGCTGGGCTTCATCCAGGTCCGCCGCCTGGGCCATGGCTTCGCCGTCACGTCGGGTATGTATGACGACCCGGCCGAGCCGGGTGACGTGTCGCACTTTCAGGCGCTGACCACGGCACTCTCCGCCACGGTCGGAATCGGGAACATCGCCGGCGTGGCCCTCGCCATCCACTACGGCGGCCCCGGAGCGCTCTTCTGGATGTGGGTGACGGCGGCGCTCGGGATGGCGGTCAAGTACTCCGAGGTCACGCTCGCGCAGCGGTACCGCGACGTGATGACCGATCACGATCCCCGCAAGTGGGAGGGCTCGGTCTCGGGCGGGCCGATGTACTACATCGAGCGGGGCCTGGGACCGTTCTTCAAGCCCCTGGCCGTCTTCTTCGCGGGGGCCCTCGGCCTCACCGCCTTCCTGACCGGCAACGGGATCCAGGCCAACACCGTGGCCGACACCCTGCGGACGAGCTTCGGGGTGCCACCCTGGATCACCGGCCTCGTGGCCGCCTCGGTTGTCGCTTCCGTGATCCTCGGCGGCATCACCCGTATCGGCCGGGTAACGGGGATCCTGGCTCCCTTGATGGCCGCCATCTACCTGCTGGGGTCCATCGTGATTCTCCTCCTGAACGCAGGTCAGGTGCTCCCCAGCCTGCAGCTGATCGTCAAGGAGGCGTTCCAGCCCACCGCGGGCGTCGCCGGCACCGGCGCCGGGGTCTTCCTGACCACCATGCTCTGGGGGGTCAAGCGGGGGCTCTTCTCCAACGAGGCCGGCCAGGGCTCGGCCCCGATCGCCCACGCCGCAGCCAAGACCGACGAGCCGGTCTCCGAGGGAGTCGTGGCCCTCGTCGAGCCCTTCATCGACACCCTCGTGATCTGCACGATGACGGGCCTCGTCATCGTCTCCACCGGGGCCTGGAAGGATCGGGTACCCACCGAGATCACGTTCCAGGGGGGCGACTCCTCCTACGTCGAGGTCCGGGAGGGCGGTGGGTACGCGGTGGCGGAGATCCCGGCAGAGATCCGCGTGGAGGACGGAGACGTTCGGTCCTCCGCGGACGGGGCTCGCCTGGCCTGGCACGAGGTGCCGGTGGAGCGCCTCTTCACGAACGCCGCGCAGACCGAGCCCTTCACCGGCGTGATTCTTCCGATCGAGAACCAGGCCCGGGCCGACGACGGAGCGATCCACGCCGTCCTCTTCGGTGACGCGGTCGAGAACGGCGCGCCCTTGACGATGATCGCCTTCCGGAAAGGCCTCGGCCCCATCGGTCCGCACATCGTGCTGCTGTCGGTCCTCCTCTTCGCGATCTCGACCGCCATCGCCTGGAGCTACTACGGCGACCGATGTGCCAACTACCTCTTCGGGCCACGGGCGATCCTGCCCTACAAGGCGGCGTTCGTGACCGCCCATTTCCTGGGCGCCGTCGTCTCGCTCTCGGTGGCCTGGACCCTCGGGGACGTCTTCCTCGGGATCGTGATCCTCCCGAACCTGCTGGCCATTCTCCTGCTCTCGGGCCGGGTGAAGGACCTGACCGACAGCTACTTCGCGCGGAAGCCGTGGATCGAGAACGCGGAGGTGGCGCGGCGAGCCCGCGCAGCGCGGAAGGCCGGGCATCGTCCCCCCCCGGCGAGCTGACCTCTCAGTCCTCCAGCCGGGCGGCGAGACGCTCGAGGGCCGTCACCAGGTCCGGCTTCTCGACCAGAACCGGGGCCAGGGGATCGTGGTCGAAGACGCCCATCCTCTCCGGCAGGCTCCTGATCGTGAACTGCCGCAGGTCCAGGGCCTCGTCGACCTCGTCCCAGAGGAGCGGCGCCGAGACCAGCGCCCCGGGCACCGGGCGCGCGGTGAACGGCGCGGCCAGCAGCTTCCCGTGCCCGTTCTGGAGGTAGTCCAGATAGACGCGTCCGCCACGGTCGCCGGGGAGGCGCACGGTGGTGGCGATGTCGGGAAGCCGACCGGCCACGACACGGGCGAGGAGCTCGCCGAGCTGGCGGCACTGATCGAAGGTGCACAGACCTCCGAGCGGGATCAGGACGTGGAGGCCGGTCGAGCCCGAGGTCTTCACGAACGCGGGCAGGGCGATCTCCTCGGCCAGCTCGTGGACGGCCCGGGCCACCTGCACCACGTGCTCGAAGGGGGCGGTCTTGGGATCCAGGTCGAGGATGCACCAGTCCGGTCGAGCCAGACTCTGGATCCGGCTGGCCCAGACGTGGAGGGGGATCGTCCCGAGGTTGATGACGTAGAGAAGAGTCTCGACGTCGTCGGCCACGAAGTAGTCGATCTCCCGCTCCGCGCTCTCGCTCCAGACCCGCTCCAGGCGCACCCAGCCGGGGGCGAAGCTGGGCGCGTCTTTCTGGAAGAAGCTCTTCCCCGCAATGCCGTCCGGGTAGCGCGTCAGGACCAGCGGGCGATCACGCAGGTACGGCAGGAGCCAGGGTGAGATGGCGCGGTAGTACTCGATGAGGTCGCCCTTGGTGTGCCCCTCCTCGGGCCAGAACACCTTCGTGAGGTTCGAAAAGGGCACCTTCTTCTCGACCGGGGGCTCGGCCATCAACGACGTGAGCCCGGGACCGCTCGGCTCGTCGCTGGTCGAAGCCCCGGCTCCGTCTGGAGGTCCGGCGTCACCACCCACCCCGCGAAGCGGCATCGGGCACTCCTCGGGACTCTTGTCGTCGCGCAGCCTCAGGAAGACGGGCTGGCGGAGCAGCCCGTCGGCGGTCCAAGTCAGGTACCGCACCTCGGCCACGTGCCGCGGCTCCACCCAGACGTGGGCCCGGTCGCTGGGGACGGGCCCCGAGCAGGGAGGCGAGTCCCGCCGGTCGGCCTCGAGAAGGGCCCGCAGCTCCGTGAGCTGGGCCTGGCCGAAGCCGCTGCCCGCGCGCCCGCAGTAGGTGAGGTCCTCCCCGTCGTAGGCGGCCAGGTGCAGGGCCCCGAAGCCGGTGCGCGAGCCCTGGGGCTCGCTGAAGCCGACGATCACGAAGTCGTCGCTGCGCTCGGCGCGGAGCTTGAGCCAGAGCGGCGAGCGGCCTGCCCGGTAGGGGGAGTCGACGCGCTTGGCCAGGAGGCCCTCGAGGCGGAGGCGGCTCACCTCGGCGTAGAACGCCTCGCCCTGCTCGGGGATATGGTCGAGGAAGCGGACCGGCCCGGCCCCGGGCAACAGCATCTTCACGAGACGCTTGCGCTCGATGAGAGGGAGGGGACGCACGTCGAAGCCCTCGAAGGCAAGGAGGTCGAACACGTAGCACGTGGCCGGCAGCTCGAGTGCGGCCCGCTGGATGTCGATCGACCGCCTCTGCTGAGCCCGCCGCTGGAGGCGCTGGAAGCTGGGGCGCGACTCCTCGTCCAGGACCACGAGCTCCCCATCGAGGACGAGGTCGCCGAAGGGCAGGGCGCGGAGGGCGCGGGCCACGTCCGGGTAGACCGAGGTGGCGTCGGTCCCTCGGCGATAGCGGATGCGGGCCTCGTCCCCCTCCCGCTCGGCCAGGACCCGGTAGCCGTCGTACTTGAGCTCGAAGATCCACCCCGGGTCGTTGAACGGCCCCTTCCCCGTCTCGGCGAGCATCAGCTTCACATCGGCGGCGTGCACCTCCCGCTTCGGTGCGTCGAGGCGCTCCAGCTCGCGACGGAGCCCGGCCGCGCGCTCGCTCCCGGTCCGGATCTCTTCGAGGGTGAGGCCGGAGTAGATCGACTCCGGGGGCAGGGAGCGCGAGTCGCTGGCCCATCCGTCGTTCCGCTTGACCAGCATCCACTCCTTCGTGGTCTCCTTCCCCTTCTTCCGCGTGCGGAAGAGGTGCCAGGCCCCGCGCAGCTTGTAGCCTCGGAGCTCGAAGGTGAGCTTGCCCCGGGGGAGCGTCTCTTCGGGATCCTCGATCGGCACCCAGAGCCCCTTGTCCCACACGATCACCTCGCCCGCCCCGTAGTTGCCAGCCGGGATCACCCCCTCGAAGTCCGCGTACTCGATCGGGTGGTCCTCGACCTCGACGGCCAGGCGCTTGTCCGCTGGATTGAGCGAGGGGCCCATCGGGACGGCCCAGGAAAGCAGGACGCCCCCGAGCTCGAGGCGGAAGTCGTAGTGCAGGCGTCGGGCGGCGTGCTTCTGGACGCAGAAGAGGCGCGGCCGGGCCCACCCCGGTGCCGTGGGCTCGGGAGCGGCTTCCGCCCCCGTGGGCGCGACACCTTCTCCCCCGAATGGCTCGGGGGTGCGGTCGGCCGAGCGCTTGTCCCGGTACGCCTTCAATCGCTCGGCGGCCTCGCCCTCACCGTCTCGCCGGGTCTCCTCGGGCATGCCTCATGGGTATCAGGCGCGACGAGATCTGTCCACGCGCCACTGCGGCCAGAGACGAGAGCGGGCAACAGAGAAGGAGGCGGCCCCCGGGGGGACCGCCTCTTCACCCGTCTCCGTCTGGACTAGAGCTCGGACGCTAGAACGCGAACTGTAGGTTTGCGTAGAGCGCGCGGCCGAGATAGTCGTACGTCCCGTAGTAGCCCGGTCCGTAATCGATGTCAGACAGCCCCGCTCCGAGCGGAGGCTCCTTGTCGAGGATGTTGTTGACGCCGGCGGTCAGACGGAGGCCGTCCCGGAACGCGTAGGTCACATGGAGGTCGAACCAGTTGTAGGCCGGGAACTTGTCGGAGCCGGCGTTGATCAGAGCCTCGTGTGTGCCCTCGTTCCTGAGATCTGGATCGTCGCTGAAGTCATCGTTCGTGACCGAGCCGAGCATGCGCCAGCCCAGGGTGAACGTCGTCTTGAAGTTGGTGTTCCACGAGGCCCGCATGCGATGGCGCCACTTCGGCTGGGGGCCCCGGCCCTGTCCCAGGCCGCACTGATTGCCCATGTAGCCGGCACAGTCGTAGCTGACGAGCGGGTTGTCGATCGAATTCTCAAGCGTGCTGGAGCCGACGAACGCGAAGTTGATGTACCCGGCGTCGCCGAGGTTCCAGGGGTAGGCGGCGCTGACGTCGAAGCCGCGCGAGCGGAAGTCGCCGATGTTCTGGTTGGTGCTGATGGTGTAGGCCCCGTTGGGGTAGCTGCTGACGAGCCACAGAGTCCCGCGGTTGTCTCGGTGGATAAGGCTGCAGAGCGAGGGGTCACCCCTTTCGGCGCAGGCCCGCACGACATCGTCCGGTGCGAAGGCGGAGATCGTGTCCTCGATCTTGATGTCGTAGTAGTCGACCGTGACCGAGAGACCGGTGATCGAGCGTGGCGTCCACACGAAGCCGGCGGTGAGCGTATTCGCCCTCTCGACGTCCAGATCCGGGTTCCCACCGTCGTAGCTGTTGTACTGGCCGGCCGGGTTCGGCACGATGGTGCCGTACTGCTCCGCGGTCACGCCGGTCCTCGCGCACTGCTCAAAGCTGAATGCGGGGCTGGAGCCCGAACAGATGTCTTCGCTGCCGTTGAGGCCGATTGAGGCGGGGACGAACAGCTCCTGCACGTTCGGCGCGCGGACGGCGCGATTGAAGCCCCCGCGGATCCGGATGTCCTGGACCGGCGCCCAGGACAGCAACGCCTTGTAGCTGCTGTTGTTCTTGGTGTCCTGTCCCGAGGCCTGGTAGCTGGAGTAGCGGTAGCCCAGCTCCAGGGACAGATCCTGGAACCCCTCGGTGTCCTGGACCACGGGGACGAGCAGCTCCGCGAAGCCCTCCTTGATGGTGTAGTCCCCGTCGACCCCGGGCCGCGCGCCGCCCTGACCGGTGGCCCCACCGACCTGGTTCACCTCGTCGGGGGTGAAGAAGAGGGACTCCTTCCGATACTCGCCACCGACCGCGAGCTGGACCGCCTCGGTCGCCCAGGGGAACATGATGCCGGCGCTCTCGAGGTCGCCCCTCAGTGTCCCGTTGATCATGTTCGTGGCTGTTCCGGAGTTGTAGAGGTACACCAGGCCGATGTAGTCGAGCGCATCCTGGGTGATGCCATCCGCCACGCTGCCAACGGGCGCCATGCTGCCATTGTTGGTGAAGAGGTTGTAGGGGACGCAGCCCACGTTGCCGGACTGGCACTGCCACGTGTTCGGGTCGTTCCGGTCGCCCACGACGAGCAGGGCGTCCTGGAGGCGAGTGATCGAGAAATCGTTGCGGTACGCTTCCGGGGCGTTGACCGCGGCCTTCAGGCCATAGACATCGTAGCTCCAGGACGAGTTGATGTCGCCGCGGATGCCGCCCAGCAGGCGCCAGTTGGTGTGCTGCAGGTGGTCGTACCGGTTGCCGCCCTCGACGTTTCGCTTTCCAACTTGAAGATAAGCGTCGCCGGCCGTCGCGTCCCCACAGATCAGGGCGCGTTGCTGCTCGCTCATCATCGGGTTGTCGCAATTGATCGTGTTCGTCTCGTAGAAGGTGCCCGTCGGCGCGATCTGGGCATCCGAGATGTCGTCCATTACCATCACCTCGGCGTAGGGCTCGAAGTGCTCGTTCACGGTGTAGCGGGCGAAACCGCCGCCGCTCCACTTCTTGTCGTTGCGCTGCATGTAGTTGAAGGGCCCGTAGTTGAAGATGTCGCCGCCCTGGTACTCACGGAACGTGTTGCCCGTGGCCGGGTCCACGACGTAGTCGCCGACGCCGATGTCCGTGAAGAAGCGACCGTACGGCCAGGTGCTTGAGCCGCTGCACTGGGCACCGGTGTCGGAGAGATTCTCGACGGAGCAGTTGGTGTAGTCGCGCCGGTCCTTCCAGATCGCCTTCAAGTCGCGGTAGTCGACAAAGGCGGAGGCGTGGCCCTTGCCGCCGCCGATCTTGCCGCCGACCGCCAGGTTGAAGTTGTAGCCCCCGTTGTCGAAGGTGTTGCCGGTGGGGGGGGTGAAGCCCGCGTCCGTGTTGAGCTGCTGTGCGAATGAGTTGTTGTTGTTGTGCTGGAAGCCGTTCCAGTGGACCTCGCCCCGGACGCCCTCGAACTCCGTGTCCAGGACGAAGTTGACCACCCCGGCGACGGCGTCGGCGCCGTAGACCGAGCCGGCACCCCCGGTGAGAACATCAACCCGCTTCACGAGCGCCGTCGGGATGAAGTTCAGGTCGGCGGCCGCCGTGGTCGCACCTTGGGCGTCGCCGGACGCCATCCGGCGCCCGTTGAGCAGGGCCAGCGTGCGCTGCGCGCCCAGGTTGCGCAGCTGAACCGTCGCCGTCCCGCTTGCGGTGTTGGACTGGCTGGCGTTCTGCGCCACGAAGGCCTGCGGCAGGTTCTGGATCAGGTCCTCGATGCGGCCCGTCCCCTGGTAGGTGACCTCTTCCACGTCCACGACCGCGACCGGACTCAGAGAGGAGAGGTCGTGGCGGGGAATCAGCGAGCCGGTCACGGTGACCTCGTCGGCCAGCCGCACCACGCCCTCTTCCTCCGCCTGGGCGATTGCCGCCGTCTCTTCATCGGTCTGCTCTGCGGGTGGATCCTGCGCCGCGACGGGTGAGGTGATGAGAAGTAGAGGCACGACCAGCCCCAACACAGGGATCAGGCGTGCAAACCATCTATATTTCATTGTCTTGCCCCCAAAAGGAGCCGGCATGGGGTTTGCCGGGTGCAACGCGCACAGCTGAGCTCGAGCACTCAACTGCAAAGCCCGTGAAGCGATGCCCAGGACCATCCTGGATGCGTTTACCCCCAGTGTCCCGTCCTGATATTGATGGCGCTCGCCGTCCGGTGGCACTCCCCCGGTGGGGTTCTCGGCGGTGGCACATGCCAAGCGCCAGTTGCCTGGGGGCTCGGCAAGAAGCGGGCCAGAGGTGAATGGTCGCTCAGCGATGGCCGAGGGATTCCATAACCGGTTCTGCTTCAGCAGATTCCGCGGCAGGTCCCCGGCGCTCCCCGGGGCGAAGCTCGACTCCGTCATTCCGGCGGTGTGGATCGGTCCGAGGCCCTCTCTCCCCGAAAACGCTGACCCGGGCTCAGAACGGGTGTGTCAAGTCACTGGTGCATTGCGAGAAATCGACACGACCAATTTCTTGGATGCAATCCATTACAATGCGTCATGATCCAACTGGCCGTATCTCCAACTTATTGAATGGGTGTGACTTAGCGAGATTACACCGATCGCACCAGATGGGACACTAAAAACGAACTATACCCGCCCCGTTGTCGGCAGGGCGCGGCGACCGGCCGGGAAACGAGGCCGGGGCCCGACCGTCAGCGTCCCGACCCGCTCGCGCCGGGCGTCAGGAAGACCTCGTAGCCGATCTGCTCGTCGTGCGGGCCGTCGTTGGCCACGAACAGAGAGTATCCTCCCGCCTCGACCCCGCTCACCGTCAGCGTGCGCGGCCGCGGGCCCTCGAGGGACTTCGTGAGGTAGAAGCACTCGTCCCTCTCGAACTGCCACCTGCTACACACGCGATTCGTCACCCAGACCAGGATCTGGCTGTCGTCGTGGAGGTAGCTGATCGTGACGTCCACGGTGCCGGCCTCCGGCGTCGTGAAGTCCCAGCTCACCAGCGTTGCCCTCCCGGGGTGGGGGGCCCCGACCGCCCTCTCGCCCGCGATGATCAGCGTGGGGGGCGTCGGCGTCGGGGGCACGGGAGTCGGCGGCACGGGCGTCGGGGGCGTGGTGACGTTCGCGTCGTCGCCGCATGCCGTGAAGAGCGCGAGCACAAGACAAACGCCGGCGAGACACGTCTTCAGCATGTCAGTGCGAGCTCCCGTCACTGAGCACCTCCATCGGCCAAGCTACTTCCCGGGGGGGCCCGACGTCAACGGCAAACCGACCGTTCGCCGTGTCATTCGGGGACAGCTCCACTGTTGATGGTATAACGCCGGCGGAGGTGGGCATCACGTTCCGCGCCCCAAGCTTCACCAGGGGGGTTCAGACATGACCGATTCGTCAGGCGGTTGCGGTCTCACTTCGACCTCTGTCCACCGTCGCCGCGCGTGGATGGCGACATGCTGCCTCCTTCTTGCCGCCTCACTGGCGGCCGAAACGACTGTCCGGGTGAGCAGGCTGCGTGTCGAGTACCGGGCGAATCCGCTCGGGGTTGATGTTGCGAAGCCTCGTTTCTCCTGGATCCTGGAGTCTGAGAGTCGGGGCACGCATCAGACCGCGTATCAGATCCTGGTCGCGAGCAGCCGGCGGCTCCTCGACAGGAATCAAGGAAACCTCTGGGACAGCGGCAAGGTCCACTCGGATCTGTCGACGCACGTTGCCTATGACGGGCCGACTCTCCGACCTTCAACCCGCTACCACTGGAAGGTGCGAGTCTGGGACGAGCAGAACCAGGCCTCGGCCTGGAGCACGGCCTCGTACTGGGTGAGCGGGCTTCTGCAGCCATCGGACTGGCAGGCGAAATGGATAGGGGACTCGTGGAGTGGCGACTGGCCGGGGCACTCCCCCGCCCCACTTCCGTGGCTGCGCAAGACCTTCGATCTGGACGACGTCCCTCGGGAGGCCTTCGCCTTCGTCGCGGCCATGGGCTACTACGAGCTGTACATCAACGGCAGGAAGGTCGACGACCATGTCCTCATGCCGGCGGTCAGCCACTATCCCTCGCGCGTTCTCTATGTGACTCACGATGTGGGGGAATACCTCGTCCCGGGGCAGAACTGCATTGCGCTGTGGCTGGGGCAGGGTTGGAACATCCCGGGCTTTCCCGGAGTCGTCGATGACGGGCCGATCGTCCGGGCTCAGGCTCGGCTCCATTTCTCCGATGGACGAAGGACGATCGTGGGAACGGATGAGACCTGGAAGGTCCATGCGAGCCCGATCACGCCCATCGTCGGGAACACGTCCTATAAGAACGTGGGAGAGAGCCATGACGCCCGGCTCGAGATCCCGGGCTGGAACGACGTTGGCCTCGACGACTCGGCCTGGACCCCGGCACAGGTCTTCGATCCCCCGCCCGTTCGCTTGACGGCTCAGCTGGTGGAACCGAATCGTCGCCAGGAGGCGATCCATACGCTCGAAGCCGTTCAGATCGAGCCACTCTCCGAAGATGTCTACCGGATCGACATGGGCCGGAACTTCTCCGGATGGCTGGAGCTGGACCTCGAGGGAGAGTCGGGCCGGAAGCTGACCCTGGAGTACCTGGAGCAACTCGATCCGAAGGGACGCTACTCGAACTACCGTCAGCTCGACGAGTATGTCCTGAAGGGAGGAGGGAAGGAGACCTTCTCGAATCACTTCAACTACCACGGGTTCCGTTGGGTCGTGGTGCGCGGTCTCGAGAGCGCTCCCAGACGGGCGGATGTCAGGGGCTATCTCGTCCACACCGATTTCGAGCCGGCCAGCTCCTTCGAATCCTCCAACCCCCTCCTCGACCGGATCTACCGGGTCGCGCGTTGGACACAGAAGTCCCTGAGCCTGGGCGGCTATTCCGTGGATTGCCCTCATCGGGAGCGACTCGGCTATGGCGCCGAAGGACAGGCGACCATGGAGGAGGCGCTCTACAACTTCGATCTCGGCGCCTTCTATACGAAGTGGCTGACGGATTGGCGCGATGTGCAGAATCCCGAAACCGGAGAGCTTCCCCACACCGCACCTGCTCCCCTTGGCGGCGGTACGGGCGGGGGGCCGGGATGGGGAGGGATCATCGTGACCCTTCCCTGGCAGCTCTACCTCCAGTACGGCGATCTGCGGATCCTCGAAGAGAGCTATCCGGCGATCACCCGGTGGCTCTCCTTTCTGGAAGGTCAGACGCGAGGCGGTCTCCTGCAGTTCTACGGCACCAATCGCGAGTGGCACTTCCTCGGTGACTGGAATCCGCCGGGCCGGGGCATGAGCCCGGGAGACCGGGTCGATGAGGCCTCCACGCTCTTCTTCAACAACTGCTACTACCTGTACAACGTCCAGCTCGCGGCGAAGATCGCCGGCACACTGGGCCAGGCCGCGGACTCCGCGAGCCTGGCAAGGAGAGCCCGAGAGCTGCAAGAGGCCATTCATCAGCGGTTCTTCCGCGGAGAAGAGCTGCTCTATGGCAATGGCGAGCAGGTCTATCTGGCCTTTCCGCTGCTGGTCGGAGTGGTCCCCGAGGAGCTGCGTCCGGTCGTCCTCGGGAGGCTCGAGGAGAACCTGATCCGGGGGCGTGGAGGCCACCTGGATTCCGGGGTGCTGGGGACCTACTTCTGGCTGAAGTATCTGACTCAGATCGATCGCAGCGACCTGATCTATCGGGCGGCGACGCGTACGACCTTTCCGGGCTGGGGCTACATGCTGGAAGAGGGGGCCAGCACATTCTGGGAGCAGTGGGACGGGGCCAACTCCCGGATTCACAGCTCCTATCTGTCGATCGGCAGCTGGTTCTTCGAAGGGCTCGCGGGAATACGCCCCGATGAGGATGCTCCGGGCTTCCGGGTGGTCCAGGTCAGGCCTCCGTTGATCCGCGAGCTCGATCACGTCCGAGCCGAATACGACTCCATCCGGGGGCGGGTCGGCAGCGAGTGGGAGCGTTCGGATCATGCGCTCAGGCTCCGGATCCTCATTCCGGCCAACGCCACCGGACGGGTCTTTCTGCCCACCACCCAACCCGATGCCGTCACGGAATCCGGTGTGAAGGCGAGTGAGGCCCCGGGAGTTCACCGGATCCGCGTCGTCGACGGGTTCACCGTCATAGAAGTCGAGTCCGGACGCTACCGCTTCGCGCTCGCCGTTCCCTGAGAGGTGGCATGACGCTGAGGGGCTTGAGCTATACCGAGGAGGAGCGGGCCTTCCTGCAGCAGCGGGTGGCGCTCTTCTGGAAGGTCATCTTCCTGATCGCCCTCATCCCTGACGTGATTGTCTTCCTGCTGGATCCCGCGGGCAGCATGTTCCAGACCGGTGCCCTCATGGACCGGCTCTCGACATTGTTCTTCGGCTTGCTGTGGCTGGTGTGCCGGGGCGGCCGACGGCCGGCCTGGCTGGTGCTGGCGATCGAATGGGTGGGGCTGGCGGTCGTCTCTCTCGCGGTCTCGCTGACGGGGCGGTACCTCGTGACGGAAGCCCTGGCCGTCTTCATCAAACAGGTCCCGGGAACGGTCCCGGGGCTCGCCCTCGAGAAGGCGGCCGACGCCTACATCTCGATGATGTGCCTCACCGGCGGCGGCCTGCTGTTCTTCCTGCGGGCGGCACTCGTGCCGTCGCCCCCCTGGCGCACGTTCGCCCTGACCATCCTGCTCGGCAGCCCCTACATCCTGGTCCCCTGGTTCGTCCTGCCCGCTGGCACGGGCGCGCCAGCGTTCCGCACCGACCATTTCCCGATCATCGGCGTCGCCACCTACGCCATCTGGTGGGGCATCATCTCGGTCGGCACCACCGTCGTGTCGCACGTCGTCTTCGGCCTCCGGGCCGAGATCCGGGCCGCCCGTCGGCTGGGTCAGTACACGCTGGAGAGCAAGCTGGGCGAGGGAGGGATGGGCGTCGTCTACCGGGCGCGACACGCCATGATGCGACGGCCCACCGCGGTCAAGCTGCTGAAGCCCGAGCACACCGAAGACAGCCTGAAGCGCTTCGAGCGGGAGGTGCAGCTCACCGCGCGGCTCACCCACCCCCACACGATCACGATCTTCGACTACGGTCGCACGCCGGATGGGGTCTTCTACTACGCGATGGAGCTCCTCTCCGGCGCCCCGCTCGACCGGGTCGTTGCCGTCGCTGGCCCACTCCCGCCCTCCCGCGTTGTGCACGTGCTCTACCACGTGGCCGCAGCCCTGACCGAGGCCCATGACGCGGGCCTCATTCATCGCGACATCAAGCCCGCAAACATCATGCTCTGCCGGCAGGGCGGGATGCACGATTTCCCCAAGGTGGTGGACTTCGGCCTGGTCAAGGACCTGGAGCACGGGGGCGCGGTGGGCCTGACCCGGGCGGACGTCGTAGCGGGGACGCCGCTGTACCTCGCCCCGGAGGCGATCACCGCCCCGGACAAGGTCAACGACCGGTCCGATCTCTACTCGCTCGGGGCGGTCGGCTACTTCGCCCTGACCGGGAGACCGGTCTTCGAGGGGCGCACGCTCGTCGAGGTCTGCTCCCACCACCTTCACACCGCCCCCGAGCCGCCCTCGGGCCGGCTGGGGCAGCCCGTGCCCGCGGACCTCGAGTCGCTGATCCTCGACTGCCTCGAGAAGGACCCGGCTCGGCGGCCGGCCGGGGCGCACGAGATGTGTCGGCGACTGCAGGCCTGCGCGGCCTTCGGCGCCTGGACCACCGAGGACGCCCGAAGGTGGTGGGAGGAGAACGGCGGGGCCCTGGCGACCGAGCCGGAGGCCATCGACGACTCCGACGTGACGCTCACGCGCCAGCTTCACCGCCCGACTGCCTGAGTCCACCGCCGAAGGGTGGTATAAGGCCGCCGGAGGTCAGCCTTGCCCACACACACGACTCGATTCCGACGTTCATCCTCTTCCAGGCTGGCCGGGTTCGCCCGCTCCGCCGCACTCCTGGTCGCCACCGCTCTCGGGGCGGGGTCGGCCCCTGGTGCCGAGATCCCGACACCCTCCGAGTTTCTCGGCTTCACGGTCGGGGCGGACCGCACCGTCGCCGACTACCGGCAGATCCGCGGGTACTTCGACGTGCTCGACGAGGCCTCGCCCCGCGTCGACGTCGAGGTCCTCGGCGAGACCACCCTCGGCGAAGAGCTGTTCATGGCGGTGATCTCGTCGGAAGGCAACCTCGCCAACAAGGCCCGCCTGCAGGAGATCTCACGGAAGATCGC
>JAJDNV010000053.1 GCA_022340545.1 Acidobacteriota bacterium
GGACGACTCCGAGGCCCAGCTTGCCCTGAGTGCCTACTCCCGGCGGCTGTGGACCGAACGGGCAGCGTCCCTGCCCGAGGAGTGCGAGGACTCTCCCTGCGGCACACTCTGGGTGGCCGCCGACGAGGAGGAGATGGCCCACGCTCGGGGGAAAGCCGAGCGGCTCGCAGCGCGAGGGGAGACGGCCGAGGTGCTCGACGCCGCTGCCCTGCACGAGATCGAGCCCCGGCTGCGCTCCGGCCTCGCCGGGGCTCTCCGCGTCCCGGGGGACCGTGCGGTCTATCCCCCGGCCGCCACCCGATACTTCCTGAAGCGAGCCTGCGCGTTCGGTGCCACTGTTCGCGAGCACACCGCTGTCGAGGCCGTTGCTCCGGCGCGGGTTCGAACCCGCGGAGCATGGAGCGAGGCGGACCTGGTTTTGGTGGCGACGGCCGGCGCCTCTCCACAGCTCGTCCCCGCGCTGCCCATCGTGCCGCGCCGGGGCCACCTCGTCGTCACCGAACGCTACCCGGGCTTCCTGCGCCATCAGGTGATCGAGCTCGGCTACCACGCGCACGCCTGCGGCGGCGAGTCCGTGGCCTTCAACGTACAGCCCCGGCCGACCGGACAACTTCTGGTCGGCTCCACGCGCGAGCTCGTGGGCTGGGACCCTTCCATCAACAGCTCGCTCCGCGCCCGGATGCTGCGGCGGGCCCGCGAATACGTCCCCGCGATCGCGGCACTCCGTGCCGTGCGCACGTGGGTGGGCTTTCGCCCGGCCACCCCGGACGGCCTTCCCCTCATCGGGGAATGGGAGCCGGGTCTTCTCGTAGCCGTCGGGCACGAGGGCCTGGGAGTCACCACCTCCCTCGGCACCGCCCGGCTGGTGGCCGACCTCGCGAGGGGGCGGACGCCGGACTTGGACCCGACGCCGTTCGACCCCCGACGGCGGGAGGTCATGCGTGGCTGAACGGGTGCGACTGATGATTGACGGTCGCGTGGTCGAGGCCGAGCCCGGGACGAGCGTCCTGGCCGCGCTCTGGAACGCGGGCCAGCGGACCATTCGGTCGTCGGTGACCGGCGAAGGCCGCGGGGCGATGTGTGGCATGGGGACCTGCCACGAGTGCCAGGTGAGGGTGGACGGCGTTCCCCACCGGCGCTCGTGTCTCGAGACCGTCCGCGAGGGTATGGAGGTGCGGACCGATGGCTGAGCCCTTCGATGCCGCGGTCGTGGTCGTGGGGGCCGGTCCCGCCGGCCTCGCCGCCGCCGCCCACGCCGCCGAGGGGGGGGCGAGCGTGCTCCTTCTGGACCGAGCCCCCCGGCCCGGGGGTCAGATCTGGCGGCATCGGGCCACACCCCCGCGCGCAGCTCGGGCCTGGATCGATCGCGTCGAGCGCTCGGGCGCGACGCCCCTCTTCGGAGCCACCGTCATCGATGTCCCGGCGCCGGGCTGTCTCCTCGTCGAGCACGAGGGCCTCGGCCGACGGGTCCGCTACGAACGCCTCGTCATCGCCACCGGCGCCCGCGAGCGGTTCCTCCCGTTTCCGGGCTGGACGCAGCCAGGTGTGGTCGGGGTCGGCGCGGCCCAGGCGCTCCTGAGGCAGGGCGCTCGATTCGCAGGACGGCGCGTGGTCGTGGCCGGGACGGGACCGCTCCTTCTCACCGTCGCCGCCGCCCTCGCCGAGAACGGCGCCCGGGTGGTCGGGATCGCCGAGCAGGCGCCCCTCGGCCGGCTGGTGGGTTTCGGGCGTACCTTGACGCGTCATCCCCGGAAGGCCGCCCAGGGTCTCGGGTACGGCACCCGGCTTCTTGGCATCCCCTATCGGACGGGCAGCTGGATCCGGTCCGCCGACGGCCGCGGCGGCGTGGAGCGGGCCCGGCTGACCAACGGCCGGCGCGAGTGGACGTGGGACTGCGAGATCCTCGCCTGTGCCTACGGCCTCGTGCCCAACCTCGAGCTGCCCCGCCTTCTGGGATGCGAGACCGCGGGCGAGGCCCTCGCCCTCGACGAGGTCCAGCGGACCAGCGTTCCCGGCGTTTTCGCCGCCGGCGAGCTCGATGGCATTGGCGGCGACGCCCTCGCCCTCGCCACGGGTGGTGTCGCCGGCACCGGCGCAGCGGGTCGATCCGTCCCGGCGGCCCTGCTCCAGGCACGGGATCGCGAACGCGCCTTCGCCGTCGCCTACAAAAGGACATTCGCGCTGCGGGACGAGCTTCGGCACCTCGCCGGGCCCGAGACGGTCGTCTGTCGCTGCGAGGACGTGCCCCTCGGGCGGCTCGAGTCGTGTCGCTCCAGTCGCGAGGCCAAGCTCCTGACCCGCGCCGGCATGGGGGCCTGCCAGGCTCGAGTCTGCGGCCCCGCCCTCGGCTTCCTCCGCGGCTGGGCGGCCGACTCCGTTCGCTCCCCCCTCGAGCCAACTCCTCTTTCGGTCCTGGAGGACCAGAGATGAAGTGGCAAGGCGTCATCCCCGCGATCATGACCCCCTTCGGCGATGATCTCTCGGTGGACGCCAACCTCCTTCGGCACGAGGTGGACACGCTCCTGAAGGCGGGCTGCACCGGGATCGTCGCCCTCGGCTCGCTGGGCGAAGGCGGCTCGCTGTCCTTCGACGAGAAGAAGGCCGTCCTGCGCCTCTGCCGCGAGGAGGTGGCGGACCGAGGGTCGCTGGTGGCCGGCGTGGCCGCGCTGACCACCGCCGAGGCGGTGCGCCTGGCCGAGCTGGGGGCAGAGGCGGGCTGCGACGGGCTCATGGTCCTGCCCCCCTATGTCTACCGGGGCGACTGGCGCGAGACGCGCTCCCATTTCGAGGCCGTCATCGGCGCGACCGACCTGCCCTGCATGCTGTACAACAACCCGGTCGCGTACGGCACCGACGTGGTGCCCGGGCAGATCCGCGACCTCGCCGCCGCGCTCCCCAACCTCGCCGCGGTCAAGGAGTCCAGCACCGACGTGCGGCGCATCACCGCGATCCGGTCGCTCCTCGGAGATCGCCTCGCGCTCCTCGTCGGGGTTGATGACCTGATCGTCGAGGGGGTCGAGGCCGGGGCCGAGGGGTGGATCGCCGGGCTGGCCGACGCCCTGCCCGAGGAGTCCGTACGCCTCTTCGATCTCGCCCGCGACGGCCGTGTCGACGAGGCCCGGGCCCTCTACGACTGGTTTCTCCCCCTCCTGAGGCTCGACACCGTCCCCAAGTTCGTTCAACTCATCAAGCTGGTCCAGACCGAGACCGGCCTCGGCTCGGAGCCGGTGCGCCCACCACGCCTGCCGCTGGTCGGCTCGGAGAGGGAGGAAGCGCTCACCGTCATTCGCGAGGCTCTGGCGAGGCGACCGCACCTCCGCTGACGCGAGGGAGGCGTCGCCGGGCGCCGACGGGAGGAAGACGGGTGCGCTAAGATGACCCGGTCATGATCGAGTTGAATCGGGACGCGCGTGTGTTCGTGGCCGGGCACCGGGGGCTCGTGGGCTCGGCGATCCTGCGCAAGCTCGACGCCGAGGGGTTCTCGCAGGTCCTTACCGCCACCCGTGAGCAGCTGGACCTTCGCGACCAGGCCGCCGTCAACTACTGGTTCCGGGCGAACCGGCCCGAGTTCGTCTTCCTGGTGGCGGGAACGGTCGGAGGAATCCTCGCCAACTCCACGCGCCCCGCGGAGTTCATCTACGACAACATGATGATCCACGCGACCGTGGTCCATGCCGCGCACCTGTTCCCGGTGAGGCGGCTGCTCTACCTCGGCAGCTCCTGCATCTATCCCCGGGAATGCCCGCAGCCGATGAAGGAAGAGGACCTGCTCTCGGGACCGCTCGAGCAGACAAACGAGTCCTACGCCATCGCCAAGATCGCGGGGATCAAGCTGTGCCAGGCCTACCGCCGGCAGTACGGGTGCGATTTCATCTCGGCCATGCCCACCAACCTGTACGGCCCCAACGACAACTTCAGCCTGAAGAGCTCGCACGTGCTGCCCGCCCTCATCCGTCGCTTCCACGACGCGAAGGCCGAGGGGCGGGACGAGGTGGTGGTCTGGGGCACGGGCTCCCCGCGGCGGGAGTTCCTCCACGTGGATGATCTCGCCGATGCCTGCGTGTTCGTGGCGCGCCACTACGACGACGCCGAGCACATCAACATCGGCACCGGAGAGGACCTGACGATCCGGGAGCTGGCAGAGATGGTCCGGGATATCGTCCACCCCGACGCCGGTCTCACCTTCGACACGTCCAAACCCGACGGGACGCCACGCAAGCTCCTCGACGTGGGCCGCCTCCACGACCTGGGGTGGCGCCACAAGATCGGGCTCCGCGAGGGGATCGAGAGCTCCTACCGCTGGTTCCTCGAAAACCGCGACCGGGCACGGGGCACCGAGCCCGGGGCGGCGGCCTGATGGCCGTCCTCGTCACCGGGGGCGCAGGCTACATCGGCAGCGCGTTCGTGGAGCAGCTGCTCGCCGCGGGCGGGGACGTGGTGGTCCTCGACGATCTCTCTCGCGGCCACCGGGGAGCCGTCGACCCCGACGCCACCTTCTACGAGGGACGTACCGGCGACCGCGCGCTGGTGGCCCGGATCGCCCGCGAGCATGGAGTCGACGCCTGCGTCCACTTTGCCGCGCTCGCCTACGTGGGTGAGTCGGTGACCGAACCGGCCCGCTACTACGACAACAACTTCACCCAGGCGCAGGTCCTCTGCGAGGCCCTCCTCGAGGCCGGGGTGAAGCGGATCGTCTTCTCCTCGACCTGCGCGACCTACGGCGTGCCGCAGGAGATCCCGATCCCCGAGACCCACCCCCAGCAACCGATCAACCCCTACGGCTGGTCGAAGTTGTTCGTGGAGCGGATGCTGGAGGACTTCGATCGCGCGTACGGGCTGGGCTTCGTCGCGCTGCGCTACTTCAACGCCGCCGGAGCCACAGCACGGCGGGGGGAGGATCACGACCCGGAGACCCACCTGATCCCCCTGGCCCTCGCGGCCGCGGCGGGGCGCCGCCCCCGCCTCGCGGTCTTTGGGACTGACTATCCCACGCCCGACGGCACCGCCATTCGCGACTACATCCACATCGAGGACCTGGGTGAGGCGCACCTCCTGGCCTTGCGCCACCTCCGCGAGGGCGGCGACTCGGAGTATCTCAACCTCGGCAACGGCACCGGCTACTCGGTCCTCGAGGTGATCGAGGCGACCCGGAAGGTGACGGGGCTCGATGTCCCGTTCGAGAACGCCCCGCGCCGTGAAGGAGATCCCGCCCGGCTCGTGGGGGACGCCCGCCGCGCACGGGAGATCCTCGGTTGGGAGCCGAAACGACCCGCCCTCGAGGACATCATCCGTTCGGCCTGGGAGTGGCAGAACGCCCACCCTCGCGGCTACGAGGGGTAGTCGCGCAGTCACAACTCTGGGGTGGGTGAGACCCCACGGGCCCATGGACTCCACTCCCCGGCCGTGGTCCGCTCGTGTCTTGACGTCCTGCCGAGCGGGAGGTAGCTTGCCCGTCGTCTGCCCGGCTATCGGGTCTCGGGAGTGCAATCATGAAGCGGGCCTTCACCATCGGCATCGATTTCGGAACGAACTCCGTCCGCACCGTCGTCGTCGACGTCACCGACGGCGGGGAGCTCGGGACCGCGGTCTTCGACTATCCCTCGGGC
>JAJDNV010000059.1 GCA_022340545.1 Acidobacteriota bacterium
ACAACGTGAAGGTGCTGGTGGAGGGCCTCGAGCGGGCCCGGGCCCTCGAGTTCCGCAACGAGGGCGGCCACATGAAGGTCGTCGTCAAGGTGGTGCAGGCCCAGGACGAGGCGGACTCCGGCCTCGAAGGCCTGATGTCGAAGACGATCGGGCTGTTCGAGCAGTACGTCAAGCTGTCCAACAACCTCCACTATGACGCCATGCTCGCCGCGGTCCGGGTCGAGGATCCCGGCAAGCTGGCCGACACCATCGCCTCCCACCTCGTCGTGCCGGTGGAGGAGAAGCAGAACCTCCTGGAGATCTTCTCCGCCCAGGACCGCCTCACCCGCATCGCCTCCATCCTCGAGGCCGAGGTCGACAAGCTCAACGTGGATCGTCGCATCCAGGGCCGCGTCAAGAAGCAGATGGAGAAGGCCCAGAAGGAGTACTACCTCAACGAGAAGATGAAGGCGATCCAGAAGGAGCTGGGGCGCAAGGACGAGAAGGGCAACGAGGTCGACGATCTCCGCAAGCGGGTCGAGGATTGCCGGATGCCGAAGGAGGCCGAGGAGAAGGCCCTCCAGGAGCTCAAGCGCCTCGAGGCCATGCCCCCCATGTCGGCGGAGGCGACGGTCTCTCGCAACTACCTCGACTGGCTGATCGCCCTCCCCTGGACCAAGAAGTCGCGCGAGCGCAAGGACCTGAAGGCCGCGGAGAGGATCCTCAACGAGGACCACTACGGCCTCGAGAAGGTCAAGGAGCGGATTGTCGAGTTCCTGGCCGTTCGCCAGCTCGTCAACAACCCCAAGGGTCCGATCCTCTGCTTCGTGGGCCCTCCCGGCGTGGGCAAGACGTCGCTCGCCCGATCGATCGCCCGCTGCACCAACCGCAAGTTCGTGCGCCTCTCCCTCGGAGGGGTTCGCGACGAGGCCGAGGTGCGAGGCCATCGGCGCACCTACATCGGCGCCTTCCCCGGCCAGATCATCCAGATGATGAAGAAGGCGGGCACCCGGAACCCCGTCTTCCTGCTCGACGAGGTGGACAAGATGTCCATGGACTTCCGGGGCGACCCCTCGGCCGCCCTGCTGGAGGTCCTCGACCCCGAGCAGAACCACTCCTTCTCCGACCACTACATCGACACCGAGTTCGACCTGTCCCGCGTCTTCTTCATCGCGACCGCCAACGTCCTCCACACCGTGCCCCAGGCCCTCCAGGATCGCCTGGAGGTGCTCCGGCTCCCGGGCTATACCGAGCACGAGAAGACCGAGATCGCCAAGCGGCACCTCCTCCCGAAGCAGATCAAGTCGCACGGGCTCAAGCCGAAGAACGTGACCTTCGCCGACGACGCGCTCGAGCAGATCATCCGCCGCTACACCCGCGAGGCGGGGGTCCGGAACATGGAGCGGGAGATGTCCTCCATCCTCCGCAAGGTCGCCCGCAAGGTCGTCGTCGAGGGCAAGGACTACACGGTCGAGATCAACGCCAAGAACCTGAACGACTACCTCGGGATCCCCCGCTACCGGGCGACGCAGAGAGAGGAGCGGCACGAGGTGGGGCTCGCTACCGGGCTCGCCTGGACCGAGGTCGGGGGCGAGATCCTCCCCATCGAGGTGACGCTCATGCCGGGCAAGGGCGCCCTGCGCCTCACCGGAAAGCTCGGGGACGTGATGCAGGAGTCGGCCCACGCCGCGATGTCGTTCGTCCGCTCGCGGGCCGAGGAGTACGACATCAAGCGCGATTTCAACCGCCGCCTCGACGTCCACATTCACGTGCCGGAGGGGGCGATCCCCAAGGACGGCCCCTCCGCCGGTATCACCATGTGCACCGCCCTCGTCTCCGCCCTCACCGGGAGGCGGGTCCGGCGGGACGTGGCCATGACCGGCGAGATCACGCTGCGCGGCAAGGTGCTGCCCGTTGGTGGCATCAAGGAGAAGCTGCTCGCGGCCCACCGAATCGGGGTCACGGACGTCATCCTCCCCCGCGAGAGCGAGAAGGATCTCGCGGACGTGCCCAAGAACGTGCTCGAGGCATTGCGCGTCGATCTCGTCGATCATATCGACGAGGTGTTGAAGATCGCTCTCCTCCCGCCAGAGCCGTCTCCGGAGCAGGTCGCTCCCAAGGGCGCGGAGGGAGAGCTGGGCCGGTTGCCGGACGGTATGACCCACTGAGGCGGCCGGCCGGTTCGGGCCGCAAGGGCCCGGCTCCGGCACTGCCGCCAGCCAGAGCGTGAAGCAACGAATAGTGACTTTCTCCGGGAGTGCGTCCTCCTCCGCTCAGTTTCCCCGCGACGGGCTGCCCGAGGTGGCCTTCCTCGGCCGATCGAACGTCGGCAAGAGCAGCCTTCTCAACGCCCTCGCCGGGGTGAAGGGGCTGGCCCGCGTCTCTTCGGACCCCGGCCGCACCCGGCTCATCAACTTCTTCCGCGTGTTGGGGGCGGCGCGCCCGGGCGGCGGCGGTCACGGTGACATGTATCTCGTGGATCTTCCCGGGTATGGCTACGCCAAGGCGCCGCGCCAGGTCCGCGAGGGCTGGGAGCGCCTCGTCACCTCCTACATGGACGGAAGGGATCCGCTCCAGCTGTGTGTCTTCATCGTGGATGCGCGGCACGAGCCGAGCGAGGGGGACCATCTGCTCCGGACCTGGCTCGATCACCATGGCCATCCCTACGTCGTGGCCGCGAACAAGGTCGACAAGATGGGCCGGGGCGAGGCCCGCCGCCGCGAGCGCGCCATCGCCGAGGCCATCGGGTCGGGGGCGCGGGCCGTGGTGCCGGTGAGCGCGACGCGTCGCACCGGCGTAGACGAGTTGTGGAACATCATCCGGGCGGCGGCGTTCGACCGCCAGTTCGAGGCGAGAGAGTGATGGACGCAGACGAGCAGCCCCGCGACCAGCAGGACGAACCGACGACACCGAAGAGACCGCGACGCCGGGGCTCCAAGCCGAAGGGGGCCACGAAGACCAAGGGCCGGGACGACGGCGATGGCGCGGAGCTCGAGGTGACGCCGGCCGCCGCCGCATCGGCGGCCGGAGCGGCTCCCGACCAAGACCCGCAGCCTTCGACCGATGAGCCCGCTGCCGACTCGGCCGAGGGCTCGGCGGAGCAGGACGCTCACTCCGACGCCCCGTCGGACGACGACCCGGGCGGGGCCCCCACCGAGGAGAATGAGGGCGAGGCCCCAGAGCCCATCGAGCTGTCCCGCTTCAAGGAGATGACCATCCTGGAGCTCAACGAGGCGGCGCGGGGGATGGGGCTGGCCGACCTCGCCGGCCTCAAGAAGCACGACCTCATCTTCCAGCTGCTGCATGCCCAGGCGAAGAGGCGGGGCCTCCTGTTCGCGGAAGGCGTTCTCGAGATCATGCCCGACGGCTACGGGTTCCTCCGCGCCCCGGAGTCGAACTACCTTCCTGGTCCGGACGACATCTACGTCTCGCCCTCCCAGATCCGCCGCTTCGGCCTGCGCACCGGGGACACGGTCAGCGGGCAGGTGCGCTCCCCCAGGAACGGCGAGAGGTACTTTGCCCTGATCAAGGTCGAGGCGGTCAACTTCGATCCGCCGGAGATGGCCAAGGACAAGGTCATCTTCGACAACCTCACTCCTCTCTACCCGAACGGCCGGCTGAGCCTCGAGACCGAGCCGGACAACATGACCGCCCGGGTCCTCGACATGCTCACCCCCCAGGGAAAGGGCCAGCGAGCGTTGATCGTCGCCGCCCCCCGGACGGGAAAGACGCTCATCCTCCAGAACATCGCCAACTCCATCGCCGCCAACCACCCCGACGTGATCCTCATCGTGCTCCTCGTCGACGAGCGGCCGGAGGAGGTGACGGACATGGTGCGTACGGTGAAGGGCGAGGTCGTCTCCTCCACCTTCGACGAGCCGGCCACCCGCCACGTCCAGGTGGCGGAGATGGTCATCGAGAAGGCCAAGCGGCTGGTGGAGCACAAGCGGGACGTCGTGATCCTGCTCGACTCGATCACCCGGCTCGCACGGGCCTACAACTCGGTGGTGCCTCCCTCGGGCAAGATCCTCTCGGGCGGCGTGGACTCCAACGCGCTTCAGAAACCCAAGCGCTTCTTCGGAGCCGCCCGGAACATCGAAGACGGAGGTTCGCTGTCCATCATCGCAACCGCCCTCGTCGAGACTGGATCCCGGATGGACGACGTCATCTTCGAGGAGTTCAAGGGAACCGGGAACTCCGAGATCGTCCTCGATCGCAAGATGGCCGACCGCCGCATCTACCCCGCCGTCGACATCAACCGATCGGGCACCCGGAAGGAGGAGCTTCTCCTCGACCGCGACGAGCTCCACCGGGTCTGGATCCTGCGCAAGGTCCTCTCCCCCCTTCCCCCGGTGGAGGCCATGGAGCTGATCCTGGACAAGCTGGCCAAGACGAAGGCCAACCGCGAATTCCTGGACGGGATGTCGGTGGCGTAATCATTCCGAGAGCGCCGTCTTCGCAACGCTCTCGAAATAGTCCGTTCACGCTCATTCCTCGAGCGCTGCAGGCCCGTCGCTCGAGGAATCTCCGTTCCAAGTGTCCTCGAGCCCCACCTTGCCCATGGCTCAAGGAACCCCCGTCCCCCTTCCGGACGAGGCCACCCCCGCCAACTGAGGCCCCCTGGCCGCCGGGCCCGAATCCCGTATAATGGGGACTTCGGCCGCCCCGGATTGGGCCGCCAGGGGAGCACAATGAAGGCAGGAATCCATCCCGACTACCAGACCGTCACGGTCCACTGCGCCTGCGGCGCCACCTGGACGACCCGGTCGACCAAGAAGGAGCTGAAGCTCGAGATCTGCTCCAGCTGCCATCCGTTCTTCACCGGCAAGCAGAAGCTCATCGACTCCGCCGGCCGCGTGGAGCGGTTCACCCGCAAGTACAAGGATTGGCGGAAGGGCGAGACCGCCAAGGCCTGAGCCCGGCCCCGCACCCCACCAGGACCCATGGACGCGATCAGCTTCGAGAAGCTGAAGGAGATCGAGGCTCGCCTCGTCGAGGTCGAGGCGGGGATGTCCGACCCTGCCGTGGCCCAGGACCCCGCGGCCTACCAGAAGCTCGCCCGTGAGGCCAAGGAGATCGGCCCCATCGTCGACCGCTACCGGGCGTACAAGGCGGTGCTGCAGGAGCTGACGAAGGTCGAGGAGATGGCCCGAGTCGAGACCGATCCCGAGCTTCGGGAGATGGCGCAGGAGGAGATCCACGCCCTCCAGCAGAAGCGGGACGGCCTCGACGCCGAGATCCCCATCCTCCTCCTCCCCCACGACCCCAACGACGAGAGGAACGTGCTGCTCGAGATCCGGGCGGGAACCGGGGGTGAAGAGGCGGCTCTCTTCGCGGCCGACATCTTCCGGATGTACCAGCGCTTCGCCGAGCGCAACGGCTGGAAGGTCGACGTCGTGTCCGTGAACCAGACGGGACCGGGGGGGATCAAAGAGCTCATAGCGATGATCGAAGGGGACCGCGTCTACTCGAAGCTCCGCTACGAAAGCGGGGTGCACCGGGTCCAGCGCGTCCCCGAGACCGAGGCCTCCGGCCGGATCCACACCTCGGCGGTGACGGTCGCCGTCCTCCCGGAGGCGGAAGAGGTCGACATCAAGATCGACCCCAAGGAGCTGCGGATCGACACGTTCTGCTCCTCGGGGCCAGGCGGGCAGAGCGTCAACACCACCTATTCCGCGGTGCGCATCACCCATGTCCCCACGAACACCGTGGTCTCGTGCCAGGACGAGAAGAGCCAGATCAAGAATCGCGAGAAGGCCATGAAGGTCCTCCGCTCGCGGCTTTACGAGGTGGCGCTGGCCGAGCAGCAGAAGGCCATCGCCAGCGACCGCAAGAGCCAGGTCGGCAGCGGGGACCGCTCCGAGAAAATCCGCACCTACAACTTCCAGCAAACCCGCGTGACCGACCACCGCATCGGGCTCACCCTTCACCGCCTCCCCGCCATCCTCGACGGGGACCTGGACGAGATCGTCGCCGGCCTGATCGCCCACCACCAGGCCGCCCGGCTCCAGGCGTCGGGGGCCGGCCCCTCTCCCGCGTCGGCGGCCCGCGCCGCCGCGCGCTGAGCCGCGGCCCCT
>JAJDNV010000070.1 GCA_022340545.1 Acidobacteriota bacterium
GTCGGGAGCACCTCCGCCGGAAACAGCACCTTCTTGATCAGGTTTCCGCCCGCAATGAGCACACCCGCCGACTCGGCCAGTGAGGCGCTGAACCAGGTCCAGGGCAGGAGGCCGCAGAAGAAGAAGAGGTAGTACGGGGACATCCGCTCGGTCTGCGGCACGCGAAGGATGATCGTGAAGACGAGGGTGTAGGTGAGGAGGAGCAGCAGCGGGTTGATGAAGCTCCAGAGGAAGCCCAGGACGCTGCCCCGGTAGCGGGCCTTCAGCTCGCGCGAGACGAGGCTCTGGATCAGGGCCCGGTAGCGGAAGAGAGTCTTGATCTCGCCGATCATGGGCTGGGGGGGCGGCGCCCCCGGGCGGGGCGCCTCCTGATCAGGGGTGCTCCCTCTGCTTGCGCGCCACCCCGAGGCGGGTCACCGCGCGGGCCCAGGCCTCCCGGGTCTCCTCGTAGTCGTCTTCGTCCTTGATCTGCTTCATCCGGTCCTCCGCCCGCTTCAGGGCGGTCTCTGCACGAGCGATGTCGATCTCCTCCGCCCGCTCACCCAGGGCGGCGAGCACGCTCACGCGATCGGGGAGAACCTCGCACCAGCCCCAGAAGCAGGTGAGATCCTGCCACTCGTCGCCCTTCCGGTAGGACAGGGCCCCGACCCCGAGGGTGGCGAACAGCGGGGTGTGGCCTGGACGGACTCCGAAGTAGCCCTCCTTGCCGGGGGCGATGAGCTCGTCGACGTCCTCGTGGAGCAGGAGCCCCTCGGGGGTGACGACCTCGAGGTCGAGCTTTTCGGGCAGCGGCACGGCTGTCAGTCCTTCATCGCCTTGGCCTGCTCCAGGACGTCCTCGATCGGGCCGGCCATGTAGAACGCCTGCTCCGGGAGATCGTCGAGCTCGCCGTCCGCGATCATCTTGAAGCTGCGCACGGTGTCCTCGAGAGGAATGTACTTCCCGGGGATGCCGGTGAACTGCTCGGCCACGTGGAACGGCTGCGAGAGGAATTTCTGAATCTTTCGCGCCCGGGCCACGGTCAACTTATCGTCCTCGCTGAGCTCGTCGATGCCGAGGATCGCGATGATGTCCTGGAGGTCCTTGTAGGTCTGGAGAATCTCCTTGATCTTGCGGGCCACCGCGTAGTGCTCCTCGCCAATGACGCGGGGGTCGAGGATGCGGGAGCTCGAGGCCAGCGGGTCGACGGCCGGGTAGATGCCGAGCTCGACGATCTGTCGCGAGAGGTTCGTGGTGGCATCGAGGTGGGCGAACGTGGTGGCCGGGGCGGGGTCGGTGTAATCGTCGGCCGGGACGTAGATGGCCTGGACGGAGGTGATCGATCCCTTCCGGGTAGAGGTGATCCTCTCCTGGAGTTCCCCCATCTCCGTCTGGAGGGTGGGCTGGTAGCCGACCGCGGACGGCATGCGCCCGAGCAGCGCCGAGACCTCCGATCCCGCCTGGGTGAAACGGAAGATGTTGTCGATGAAGAGGAGAACGTCCTTGCCCTCCTCGTCGCGGAAGTGCTCGGCCACGGTGAGGCCGCTCAGGGCCACGCGGGCCCGCGCGCCCGGGGGCTCGGTCATCTGTCCGTAGACCAGGGCGGCCTTGGATTTCTCGAACTGCTCGATGTTCACGACCCCCGACTCCTGCATCTCGAGCCACAGGTCGTTGCCCTCGCGCGTGCGCTCCCCGACACCGGCGAAGACCGACACCCCGCCGTGGTGCTTGGCGATGTTGTTGATGAGCTCCATGATGATGACGGTCTTGCCGACACCGGCCCCGCCGAAGAGGCCGATCTTCCCCCCCCGCAGGTAGGGCTCGAGGAGGTCGACGACCTTGATCCCGGTCTCGAACATCTCGAGCTCCGTGGACTGGTCAATCAGCTCCGGGGCGGGGCGGTGGATGGGGTTGCGCCTCTCGGCCACAACCGGTCCGAGCTCGTCCACCGGCTCGCCCACGACATTGAGAACGCGGCCGAGGGTGGGGGCACCCACCGGCATGGTGATGGGGCCGCCGGTGTCCGTGGCCGCCATTCCGCGCACCATCCCGTCGGTGGGGTGCATGCAGACGCAGCGGACCCGATTGTCCCCGAGGTGCTGCTGCACCTCCGCGATGACGTCGACCGCGACGCCCCCCTCCCCGGCGTCCTCCTTGATGTGGAGGGCCTGGTAGATGGGGGGGATCGTCGCCTGGAACTCGACGTCCACGACCGGACCCATGATCTGGACCACCCGACCGACGTTCTCAGATGTCATATTGCTCGTTCTCTCTGATCATTCATTGACCCCCCACCCTAACCCTCCCCACGGAGGGGGAGGGAAAGGCTGGAGATAGGCCACGGACGCGCGCGTGTCCCGAGGCAGGGGACACGCGCGCGCTGGTGGCCTGTTGGCCAGACCGCATCGGTGGCTGCGTCCCTGAGTCCAAGTCCTCGCTGGCTCCCTGGTGCACTAGCCTGGGCTCCCGGCGCCCGAGACGACTTCGATGATCTCCTTGGTGATGGCGGCCTGCCGGACCTTGTTCATGTGGAGGGTCAGCTTGTCGATGAGCTCCGTGGCGTTGTTGGTGGCGGCGTCCATCGCCGTCATGCGTGCCGCGTGCTCGGCCGCGACCGACTCCAGGAGCGCTCGCCACACCTGCACCTCGACGTGCTTCGGAAGGATCTCCCCGAAGATTGCAGCAGGGTCCGGCTCGTAGAGGTACTCGAGCTCCGAACCGGACTCCTCCGGGCGGATCATGTGCCGCTCGATGGGCAGCAGGCGATCGACCACCAGGGGCTGCTGGATCACGCTCTTGAACTCGTTGTGAACGAGAAACACCCGGTCGACCTCGCCGGAGGTGAAGGCCTGGACAAGATCGGCCGCGATCTCGCGGGCGTGGTCGAAACGCAGGGCCTGGTAGACCCCGACGTGCTCCGAGCGCACCTTGACCTGGCGGCGGCGGAAGAAGTCGCGGCCCTTCCGTCCCACGAAGGAGAAGGCGACGTCGCGCTCGGGACGCTCGGCGAGGAAACGGGTCACGGTGCGGATGATGTTCGCGTTGAATGCACCGCACAGGCCCTTGTCCGCGGTGATCACGACCGCGAGGACCTTCCCCTCGCCCCGGTCCTCGAGCAGGGGATGGGAGTGCGGGTCGGCCCGGGACGCCATCCGGTTGAGAACCTCGAGCATCTTCCGGGCGAAGGGTCGCGCGGCGAAGATGGCCTGCTGAGCCCGCCTCAGCTTCGCGGCCGAGACCATCTTCATGGCCTTGGTGACCTGCTGTGTGTTCTTGACGGTGCGGATCCGACGCCGGATGTCGATGAGGGCGGGCATGGCTGCGCTCGGGCCGTCGCCTCCCTAGTCGCCTTCGCTCGGCTGGAAGGTGCCGCCGAACTCGGTGAGGGCGGCCTTGATCTTCTCGGTCAGCTCGCCCTTGATGTCCTTCTTCTCCAGGATCTCGGCCAGGAGCTCCGGCTTGTGGGTGTCGAGGTAGGTGTAGAGCTCCTTCTCGTAGCGGCGGCAGTCGGAGATCGGGAGCGCGTCCAGGAACCCGTTGTTGGCGGCAAATATGGCGACGATCTGCTTCTCCACCGGCAGGGGGCGGTATTGGTCCTGCTTCAGGATCTCGGTCGTCCGCTGCCCGCGCGCGAGCAGCGCCTGGGTGGACTTGTCGAGGTCGGACGCGAACATCGAGAAGGCGGCCATCTCGCGGTACTGGGCGAGATCGAGGCGCAGCCGCCCGGCCACGGTCTTCATCCCCTTCACCTGGGCATTCCCGCCCACCCGGGACACGGAGTTGCCGACGTTGATGGCGGGCCGGATTCCGGAGTGGAAGAGATCCGACTCGAGAAAGATCTGGCCGTCGGTGATCGAGATGACGTTCGTCGGGATGTAGGCCGAGATGTCCCCGGCCTGGGTCTCGATGACGGGCAGGGCGGTGAGGCTGCCACCGCCGCGCTCGTCGTTGAGCTTGGCCGCCCGCTCCAGGAGCCGGCTGTGAAGGTAGAAGACGTCGCCGGGGTATGCCTCCCGTCCCGGCGGGCGGCGTAGCAGCAGCGAGATCTCGCGGTAGGCCGCGGCGTGCTTCGAGAGATCGTCGTAGATGCAGAGGGCGTGCTGCTTGCGGTCCCGGAAGAACTCGCCGATCGCGCAGCCCGCGTAGGGGGCAATATAGAGAAACGGGGCGGGCTCGGAGGCCGCGGCGGCGACGACGATGGTGTGCTCCATCGCCCCGAACTCCTCGAGTATGGCCACGACCTGGGCGACCGTCGACTGCTTCTGGCCGATGGCGACGTAGATGCAGACGACGCCCTTCCCCTTCTGGTTGATGATGGTGTCGAGGGCGATCGCGGTCTTGCCCGTCTGGCGATCTCCGATGATCAGCTCCCGCTGGCCGCGGCCGATGGGCACCATCGCGTCGATGGCCTTGAGGCCGGTCTGAAGCGGCTCCTTGACTGGCTGGCGGTGCACGACGCCGGGGGCCAGGCGCTCGAGGGGCATGATCTCGCTGGTCTCGATCGGACCGCGGCCGTCCAGGGGCTGCCCGAGCGGGTTGACGACGCGGCCACGCATGGCCTCCCCCGCCGGGACCGACATGATCCGCCCGGTGCGGCGGACCTCGTCGCCGTCCTTGATCTTGTCCGTCTCCCCGAAGAGGACGCAGCCCACAGAGTCCTCCTCGAGGTTCAAGGCAAGCCCCATGACCCCGCGGGGCAGCTCGAGGAGCTCGCCCGCCATACAGCGCTCGAGGCCGCTGATGCGAGCGATGCCGTCGCCTACGGAGAGCACCGCACCCACCTCGGCGACGTCTATGCCCGCTTCGAAGTCCCCGAGCTGCTCGCGCAGGATCCTGGTGATCTCTTCGGCCCGAATCTCCATTCGCGGTCCCTTCCTGTTCGATCAGCTCCCGCTGGCGAGGGTCCGGCGCAGCGCCGCGAGGCGCCCGCGCACGGTCCCGTCGTAGGTCTTGCCCCCCATCGTCACCCGAAGGCCGCCGAGGACACGTGGATCCACCTTCGCCGTGAGCTCGAGCTCGCCGCCGGTGGTCCCTTTGAGGGCCTCGGCCAGAGCGCGCTCCTGCTTCTGGGTGAGGGGGACGGCGCCCATGACCTCGGCGGGGACGATTCCCCGGCTTGCGTTCACGAGGGCGGCGTAGATCTCGGCGATCGCCGGCAGCAGATGCACGTGGTCACGCGTCCCGAGGAGGCCCACCAGGCGCGTCAGCAGCTCCGACGCGCCGCCGCTCTCGGCGATGGCGACGAGGACGCGGCGGCGGGACTCGGGATCGACTCCCGGGTGCTCGAGCGCAGCGCGGAGCTCGGGATGCCGCTCGACCAGCGTCCCCAGCTGGCGCAGCTCGCCGCGCAGCCGCAGTGGCTCGTCCCCTCCGCGCTGCTCGGCCAGCCCGACAAGGGCCCGAGCGTACTGCCGAGCGGCGGCCTGGGACCGGTCTCTCAACGGGGGCCCCTCGCGGCGATGGCGGCAGACGTCGGGCGGTGTTGGGCTCGCAGCATTCGTACCAGAACGCGGGTCGCGCCCCCGGGGGCCCGGAGGGCATCAAACGAAAAGCGGCGCAGGATACCACGGGGTGGCGAAGAGGGTCAAAACCCGCCTAGCCTCTTACTATCAACGGCTTCGGTGCCCTGGAAACGGCCTTGCCAATGGCCCGGGCCGCGGGCACCTCTCGCGCGAACGCCGCGACGTCCGGCTCGGGCACGAGCAGGAGCAGGCCGCCGGACGTCTGGGGATCATAGAGCAGTGCCCGGTGTGCCTCGTCGAGATCCCCCTGGTATTCGACGAGCAGCTCGAACGCGAGGCGGTTGGCCTTCAGCCCACCGGCCTGGTCGGAGACCGCGAGCCCGATCGCACCCGGCAAGACCGGCACTTCGTAGGCGTAGATCTCGAGGGTGATGCCGCTCTCGCGGGCCAGGGCCTCGGCGTGACCGAGGAGCCCGAATCCGGTCACGTCGGTGGCACCCGTGGCTCCGTGACGCAGGGCCGCCTCGGCGGCCGTGCGGTTCAGCGTGGCCATGGTGCGCGTGGCGGCCTCGACCGCCTCGGCCGGCGCGTGCCCGGCCTTCAGGGCGGTGGCCACGACACCGGTGCCGAGGGGCTTGGTCAACATCAGGACCTGTCCCGGCGATCCCCCGGCGTTCGTCAACATCCGCCGCGGGTCGACGAGTCCCGTCACCGCGTAGCCGAACTTCAACTCGGGGTCGCGAATCGAGTGTCCGCCGAGCAGCGCACACCCTGCCTCGGCAAGCACCTTCGCCCCCCCCTGCATGATCGCCGCCGCCCACTCCTCCGGCAGATCCCGGTCCGGAAAGCCGGCAATCGCAAGGGCGGTGAGTGGACGACCCCCCATCGCGTAGACGTCGGAGAGGGCGTTGGCCGCGGCGATGGCACCAAACGCCGCGGGGTCGTCGACGACCGGGGTGAAGAAGTCCACGGTCTGCACGAGGGCGTTCGTTTCGTCGAGACGGAAGACCCCGGCATCGTCCCCGGTGCGGTAATCCACCAGGACATGGGGGTC
>JAJDNV010000072.1 GCA_022340545.1 Acidobacteriota bacterium
CTCTACCGGCCCGCCCACCAGTGGACCTTCGAGGGGGGCATCGAAGTCGACGCACCCGCGCCGCGGAGCGAGCTCCAGCTGGGCGAGGAGCCCACAGACTGACAACCGTCGCCCGCCAACGGACGGTCCGGAACGGCTATGCTTGGTGAGATGGGCGGACGCGCGTCCGGATTGAGCCGGCTCATCGAGGAGCGCCGGCGCTGGCGGGAGCAGGGCCGCCGGGTCGTCCTCGCCAACGGCTGCTTCGATCTGCTGCACCGGGGACACGTCGCCCTCCTCGAAGCCGCTCGGCTCGAGGGTGACATTCTGATCGTTGCCCTCAACTCCGACGCCTCCGTGGGACGACTCAAGGGACCGGGTCGCCCCCATATCCCGCAGGACGAGCGCGCCGAGGTGCTGCTCGCCCTCGAGCCCGTCGATCGCGTGGTCGTCTACGACGAGCCGACCCCGCTCGAGACGATCCGGGCCCTCCTCCCCGATATCCTCGTCAAGGGCAAGGACTGGGCCGCGGACCAGGTCGTGGGCCGGGAGGAGGTCGAAGCGGCGGGAGGACGTGTCGTTCGCGTCGCCCTGCAGCCCGGTCTGTCCACCAGCGCGCTCGTCGAGCGCATCCGCCGCCCGTGGTGACTCCCGGGCTCGGGTGGCTGGCGCCGGTCCTTGCGCTCGACGCCCTGGATCAGGCGCGCGAGGCGCTCGGACGGCGAGGTCGCGTGGCCCTGTCGGGGCTGGCCGGGGCCTCCCGGGCCCTGTTGCCCCTGCTGATCGTGGAGCCGCCCCTCCTCGTAATCGTGCCCCGCGAGCGCGACGTGGAAGAGGTGGCCCAGGACCTCCGAACGCTGGCCGAGGGAGTGGGTCTCGGGGGCGGGGTGGGGGCTTTTCCGGCCCCCGGGCCCCCGCCCTTTCGCGGTCTGCCCCGGCACATCGACGCCTCCGCCCGTCGGGCCTCGACGCTGCTCGCGGCCCGGCGGGGTGATATCCGGGCGATGGTGGCCTCGCCCGCCGGGCTGCTCCGGCCCAGCCTGACCCCCCACCTGCTCGAGACCCGGGTCGTCCAACTCAGGACCGGTGACGAAATGACCCCGGAGATCCTGCTCGAGGCCCTGGACGAGGGGGGCTACATCCGGGAAGACCCGGTGACGGCCGCCGGCCAGGTGGCGCGCCGGGGAGGCATCCTCGACATCTTCCCCTCCGACCGTGAGGAGCCGGTCCGGATCGAGTTCTTCTCCGACACCGTCGAGAGCCTCCGGCGGTTCGATCCCGACACCCAGCGCACGGTGGGTCCGCTCGAAGAAATCGTCACCCTCCCGCTCTCTGACGTGTTCGCGCCCCGTTCCGTCCTCGGCTCACTCCGTCGCGTCCTGCAAGAGCGCTTCTCGGGGCACCGCGGGGCGCAGAGCGTTCTCGAATCGCTCGACCGCGGGATCGTCCCGGACGCCCTGGTCGACATGGTTCCTCTCGTCGATGGCGCCACGGTGCCCCCGTGGCAGCACCTGCCCCCGGGCTCGGTTGCGGTGATCGAGCCCGAGGAGGTCGCGCGGGAAGCCGGGGACTTCTGGAGCCGGGCCCACGAGGACTGGGAGCGACGCGTCGACGGCACGCCCCCGCCGCCGGAAGAGATCCTCGTGGACCCCGCCGCGCTCTCCGATCGCATCCGCTCCGGTCCCCTCGTGGAGGTGCGTGAGGTCGACACCGGCGGGGCCGGGCTCCACGTGGCCGCCCGGCCCGCGCCGACCTACGCCGGCGACGTGCGTCGGCTCGCCAAGGATCTCCGCGCCGCGACCGGCCGGACGGTGATCCTGCTCGGCAACCCCGGCCGAGCCGATCGCCTCACGGATGTCCTGCGGGAGGAGGGCCTCGCGGTGGGTCCCGAGCACGCCGTCCAAACCCGGGTCGGCGTCCTATCGCGAGGGTTCGAGATTCCGGAGGCCGGGCTGGCCGTGCTGGCTGACGGCGACGTCTTTCCCGAAGAGGTCCATCTTCACGCCCGCGGCCGCCGCCGGGGGCTTCGGAGCTTCCTCTCGGACTTCCGTGACCTGCAGGTGGGGGACCTCGTTGTGCACGAGGAGCACGGAATCGGCCGCTTTCTCGGCCTGGAGACGATCGAGCTCGGGGGCGCCACCCGCGAGTTCATGGTGCTTGGCTACAAGGGTGGCGACAAGCTGAAGGTCCCCATCGAAGCCTTCGACCGCATCCAGAAGCACACGAGCACCGAGGGCCCACGTCCCCAGATCGACCGCCTCGGCAGCGGGAGCTGGGAGCGGGTCAAGAGGCGCGTCAAGAAGGCCATGCGAGACATGGCCCGGGAGCTCCTGAGGCTCTACGCGGAGCGCCAGGCCCGCCCCGGTCACGCCTTTGCCGGGGAGAGCCCCTGGCAGAGCGAGTTCGAGGAGGCCTTCGAGTACGAGGAAACCCCCGACCAGGCCCAGGCGATCGGGGAGGTCGCGGCCGACATGGCCGAGCCCCGTCCAATGGACCGGCTCATCTGCGGCGATGTCGGCTACGGCAAGACCGAGGTCGCGATGCGGGCGGCCATGCGGTGCGTGCTCGACGGAAAGCAGGTCGCCCTCCTCGCCCCCACCACGATCCTCGCCTTCCAGCACTGGAAGACGTTCCGAAAGCGCTTCGCCCCCTTCCCGGTGATGGTCGAGATGGTCTCGCGCTTCCGCAAGCCGAGCGAGATCAAGACGATTCTCGGCCGGGTCCAGGAGGGGGGTGTCGACGTCCTGATCGGGACCCACCGGCTTCTCTCGAAGGACGTCGCCTTTCGTGATCTTGGTCTCCTCGTGGTCGACGAAGAGCAGCGTTTCGGGGTGGCGGCGAAGGAGCGGCTCAAACACCTCAAGACCTCGGTCGACTCCCTGACCCTCTCCGCCACCCCCATCCCGCGCACGTTGCAGATGGGGCTTTCCGGCATCCGGGACATGTCCGTCATCGAGACACCGCCCAAAGACCGTCTGGCCATCCAGACGTCGATCGTCAAGTTCTCGACTGACGTGATCACCGCGGCGATTCGTCAGGAGCTCGCCCGTGACGGACAGGTGTTCTTCGTGCACAACCGGGTGGAGTCGATCTACTCGGTCGCGAACCTCATTCAGCGCCTCGTCCCCGAGGCGCGGGTGGTGGTGGCCCACGGCCAGATGCCGGAAGCCCGTCTGGAGCGTGTCATGCTCGGCTTCGTCGAAGGGCGGGCCGACGTGTTGGTCGCGACCACGATCGTCGAGAACGGGCTTGATATCCCGCGCGCGAACACCATGCTCGTCAACCGCGCCGACCGCTACGGGCTCGCCCAGCTCTACCAGCTCCGGGGGAGGGTCGGGCGGGCGGACCGCCGGGCCTATGCCTACCTCCTCGTTCCTCCGGGGACCGTGCTCTCCGAGATCGCGCGCAAGCGCCTGGCGGCGATCCGCGAGTTCTCCGACCTCGGGGCCGGGTTCCGGATCGCCGCCCTGGATCTCGAGCTCCGCGGGGCGGGCAATCTGCTCGGAGGTCAGCAGAGCGGCCACATCCAGGCCGTCGGCCTGGACCTCTACGTGAAGCTGCTCGAGCAGACCGTCCTCGAGCTGAAGGGCGAATCGACCCGCGAGGCCCCCCGCGCCACGCTTCAGCTCGGCCTCGAGATGAGGGTTCCCGCCTCCTACGTCCCCGAGGTTCACCAACGCCTGACTCTGTACAAGCGGGTGAGCCAGGCCCGCCACGTGGAGGAGCTCTCCTCGCTGAGCGCCGAGCTCCGCGACCGCTACGGGGCTCAACCCCCGGAGGTGGAGGGCCTGCTGCGCTACGCCACGCTGCGTCTTCAGGCGCAGGCGCTGGGGATCACCCAGGTCGACCTCTCCTCGGGGAACCTCCGTGTGCGGATCGACGAGACCACGCCCCTCGTCCCCGAGACCCTCGCTCGGCTCGCCGCCAGGCGCCCCGGGGCGGCGCTCCGGCCGGAAGGCCTCGTGTGGTCGCTCGCGCCAGGCCAAGGCGCCCTCGACGGCCTCGGGGCACTCCTCGAAACCCTCCAGGGCAGCCTATAATCCGCCGCGCTCCCATGAAGACCCGCCTCCTCGCCCTCGTCCTCGCCGCCGGTTGGCTCATCGGCTCATGCGAGGAGCCCGACCCGATCATCCTGGCCCTGGACGGCGAGCAGATCCGCCGCTCCGACTTCGAGCGCCACCTGGCCGCGGTTGAGGCTCGCGGGCTCGGGCCCCTGGCGCCGGAGGCCCGCCGTGGCCTGCTCGACTCCTTTCTCGAGGAGCAGGTGCTCTTGATGGAGGCGCGCCACCGGGGTCTCCTGGGACCGGACGCCCCGGCGGAGGACGCCCCGCTCGCCGTGGCCCGGCTCCTCGCCGAGGCCATCCCCGCGCCGGTGGTGCCGGAAGGGGAGATCGTCGCCTACTACGAGGCGCACGCTGACGAGTTTCAGGTCCCGGAGACGGTCACCGTGCGGCAGATCCTCGTCGGCACCCTGAACGAGGCCCGTGACCTCAAGCGACGGCTCTACCGGGACGCACGATCGTTCGAGACCCTGGCCGGTACCCGCTCGAAGGGACCGGAGGCTGCGGTCGGGGGCTACATGGGGACCTTCGAGCGGGGCCAGCTCCCCGAGGAGCTTGAGGAGGTTGCGTTCTCTCTGGCCCCGGGCCGGACCAGTCAGCCGGTGCAGACCTCGCTCGGGTATCATGTTCTAAGAGTCGATTCCCGCCAGCCCGCCCGCGAGCTCTCCCTTGAGGAGGCCCGCGGGTGGATCCGCGAAAGTCTGTCCCGGGAGAAGGCGGACGCGGCCGCGCGGGCCTTCGTGGCAGGACTCCTCTCCCGGGCCAAGGTGAACCATGAGGCGGCTTTCCGTACTTCTCCTTCTCTCTAGCCTGGTCGGCACCGCGGGTCCCGTCCGGGCGGAGATCGTCGAGCGCATCATCGCCAAGGTGAACGGCGACATCATCACCCTGAGCGAGTTCCAGGAACGCCAGATCGCCGCCGCCCAGGCGGCGCGCGTCACCCCGGAGCAGGTCGGGTCCTTCCTTCGCGAGAACAACGCTCGGCTTCTCCAGGAGGCCATCGACGAGATCCTCATTCTCCAGAAGGCCGAGAGCTCCGGTCTCCAGCTGCCGCCGGAGTTCCTCGATGACATCATCGAATCGATCAAGGAAGAGAACAACATCACCTCCGAGGAGCAGTTCCAGGCGGCACTCGCCCACGAGGGGATGACCCTCGACGAGCTTCGCGAGAACATTCGGAAGTCCTACACGCGCCAGATGATCATCCGCCGGGAGGTCGAGCCCCGGCTCAACGTCACTGAGGCCGAGATCCGCGAGGAGTACGAGAAGGCCAAGGACGCACACTTCACCAAGCCGGCGACCGTCACCCTGCAGGAGATCCTCGTCCCCAACGAGCGGGGCGGCATCTACCTCGCCCGCGAGCTCGTGCAGAGGGCCCGGGGCGGCGAGGACTTCGCGAGCCTCGCCCGCACCCACTCCGCCGCGCCGAGCGCGGCCACCGGTGGGGACATCGGGGAGATCGCCCAGGGAGACCTGAACCCCGAGCTCGAGAAGGAGGCCTTTGGCCTCTCCGTCGGGTCGGTGTCCGATCCGATCGCGACCGAAGACGGCTATCGCATCCTCAAGGTCGTGGCGAAGACCTCCGGGAGCGTGGTTCCCTACAGCGCGGCGAAGGAGGGGGTCCGGAATGCGCTGATGCAGAGGCGCTACGGGGACGCCTACAAGACCTACATCGCCGAGGTACGCGAGGACGCCACCGTGGAGCTGCGCGTGCGGGAGGTGCCGCTGCAGCTCTCCGGGCCCGTACCCGAGGACACGCTCTTCGAGGGCGTCGATCCGTTCTCGCTGGGCCCGACGTCTCTCCCCGGGACCGGCCCCCCCTCGCCGGGCGCGGCGGGGACCGGCGCCGCGCCCGGGGGACCCGCCAGCCCCTCCGCGGACCGGAACCCCTTCGCCCCGCCGGGCCAGGACGACGAGTTCGTGACGACTCCGCAGGCGCGGCCGGAGCGTGTCGTCCCGGGGACCGAGCCCGACGATGAGATCCGCACCACTCCGCAGCCCCACCCCGAGCGTGTCCCTCCCCCCGACGCGTCGTCGGCGGGCACCCCCCCGGAATGAGGGCGGAAGCCGGCTTCTTCGAGCGGGTCTACCGCCTCGTCGAACAGGTGCCGCCCGGACGCGTCGCCACCTACGGCCAGATCGCGGCGCTTCTCGGCGTCCCCCGGGGTGCCCGGGCCGTGGGGTGGGCGCTGCGGGCCCTGCCCGAGCGACGGGCGCCCACCGTGCCCTGGCACCGGGTGGTCGGGGCCGGGGGACGAATCTCGCCCCGCGCCGGCGGCGGTCCCGCCGCCCAGCGGCGTCGCCTCCGCGCCGAGGGGGTCCGGTTTCTTGGGAAGGGCGTCGACCTCGACCGCCACGGCCTCCTACAGGGTCTCCCCTAGAAGACGGCAACCCGCGGCAGCTGCAGCCGCTCGCGGGCGCGCTGCCGCATGAGCCGAGCCAGGGCCTCCTCCAGTGGGCGCGCCTCCACGCGGTCCCGGTGCCTCTCTGCGGCGCGCTCGGCCTCCGCGCGCACCGACT
>JAJDNV010000073.1 GCA_022340545.1 Acidobacteriota bacterium
ATCGGCACGTCCGGGGCCGCCCGGGCCACCTCCTTCTCGACGGGGCGGACGAGGGCTTCCGGGGTCATGGCGGTGCGCACGTAGAAGTAGACGCCGAGGGGACCAGGGCGCTGTCGGGCCGCAGTGTAGAAGACCCGGGGAGGCGGCTCCCTGATGGAGCTGTACTTCGCGTCTCTCGCTACGCCCACGACCTCGATGTCGGGAACCACGTCTTGGCCCACCCCCCAGGCGATCTTCTGCCCCAGCGGGTCGCGTCCGGCCAGGAAGTGCCGTGCGAAGGTCTCGTTCACGACGGCGACCTTCGCCGTCCCGGCGGTGTCGGCCTCGGTCAGCCCCCGTCCCATCAGCAGGGGGATGCCGAGCGTCCGAAAGTAGTCCGGGCCCACCTCGTTGTAGGAGGAGTACGTCGCCTCGTCGTCCGGCGCCGTGTAGCCCGTGACCGTGATGTCCGAGCTTGCCGCCCAGTGAGCCACCGAAGGCAACCGGGCAAACGACACCGAGCTGACCCCCGGTAGCCCGGTCAGACGCTCGCGCAGGCGGTCGTACAGCCTTGCCGCCTGCTCGTCGCTGTAGCGGCTGAGCTTTGGGCCGAGGGCGAACGTCAGCAGGTTCTCCACCCGAAGGCCCAGATCGGCACGAGCGAGCTTGACGAACGTCTTGGACAGCAGTCCCGCACAGACGAGCAACGACAACGAGACGGCGAGCTGGCCCGTCACGAGCGACCGGCCGATCACGCGCCCCGCGCGAGCGCTGCCGATCTGTGGCGACTGGCTCTTGAGGGAGGTGGCGAGGTCCAGCCCTGACAGCCGCAGGGCCGGCGCGAGGCCGAAGAGCACGACGCTCGCGGCGGCGATCGCGAGGCAATACAGGAGCACGCGGCCATCAAGCTCCGCACTGAGCCGCGCCGTCGGCTCCGCCGAGAGCAGGATGCTCAGCGTCCCTCGCGCGACCGCGAGCCCGAGCACCGCGCCGGCGAGCGCGAGGAGGGCGGCCTCCACCAGGAGCTGCCGGATCAGGCGCCGCCGCGGGGCCCCCAGCGCCAGGCGTGCCGACAGCTCACGGGCACGGCTCGCGCCCCGGGCGAGCAGCAAATTGGCCACGTTGACGCAGCAGATGAGCAGGACCAGCAGGGTGATCCCCAGGAGCAGGGGGAGCCCGGTTCGTGTCTGATCCCCGAGTCCGCCGCGCCCCGCGGGGCTCTGCTCGAGCCGGATCCGCTTGGCTCGGTAGCGCTCGAGGAAGTCCGGATCGCGCCGTCCGGAGATCTCGATGTCGGCCTCGAGCTGGCCCCGGTAGATCCCGTTCAGCGCCGCTTCCGCCTGGGCGCGTGACACCCCCGGACGCAGCCGGGCGAGAAGCGTCACCCAGTGGTTCTCGCGGCTGTCGAGGCTGTCCTCCTCCGCGCCCAGCTCGCGGGTCATGCCGATCGGAACGAAGACGTCGACGTTTCCGCGGCGATACTCGCTCTCGAATCCCTCCTGGGCCACGCCGACGATCGTCATCGGATGGCCGTTCACCCGAAGCGTCCGGTTGAGCACGGCGACGTCTCCGCCGAAGCGCGTGCGCCACGTGCGGTGGCTCAGGACCACCACCGGACGAGCGCCGGACGGGCGGTCGTCCTCCTCCACCAGCACCCGTCCCAGCGCCGCCCCGAGGCCCAGGACCGCGAAGTAGTTGCCGGAGACGCGATGGGCGCGGCCCGGCCATGTCGAATCGCCGTACACCAGATTGGCCGGCATGTCGCGCGCGCCGGCGAGGCCGGTGAAGGAGGTCTGTCGCGCCTGCAGCTCGCGGAACACCGGGTAGCTGAACGAGGGCCCGCCCGACTCGCTCGTCGAGCTGCGCCCGCTCACCGGCCCCGGATGGTAGAGGTAGACGAGCTCGTCGGGGTCCGGGACGGGCAGGGCGCCGAGAAAGACCTGGTGGAGCAGCGAGAAGATCGCGGTGTTGGCCCCGATGCCCAGCGCCAGCGACAGCACCGCCACCAGCGCGAATCCCGGGCTCCGGCGGAGCTGCCGGGCGCCAAAGGAGACGTCCTTCCCCAGGCCCTCGAGCCACACCAGGCTGTTTCGCTCGTGGATGTCCTCCCTGAGCCTCGTCAGGTTGCCGAGCTTGCGACGCGCGGCGAGCCGCGCCTCCTCGGGTGCCATCCCCCCTTCCACGAGGTCGTCGACCTCGTGGGCGATGTGGGCCTCCAGCTCGCGGGCGAAATCGGCGTCGAGTCGCCCCCGCCTCAAGAAGCGCAGCCAGCGCATCGCAATCACTCGGTCGCGGGCCCGAGCACGCGTGCGACGGCTCGAACCAGGGTCTCCCAGCGCACGTGTTCCCGGTTCAGGTGCTTCCGGCCCGCCGGCGTCAGTCGGTAGTACTTCGCCTTGCGGTTGTTCTCGGACGTGCCCCAGAACGATGCGATCAACCCCTGGTCCTCGAGCCGGTGCAGCGCTGGATAGAGCGAGCCGTGCTCGACCTGGAGCACCTCCTCCGACCTCTTCTCGATGACGTGGGCGATAGTGTGACCGTGCGCCGGGCCCGGCGCCAGCGTCCTGAGGATCAGGACGTCGAGCGTGCCCTGGAGCATGTCGCCCCGTCGCTCCGATCGAGGTCGCGGGGGCATGGGCCGGAAGGTATCATGCTTCCAGAAGACCGTCTAGTGGAAATCTGAGGCTCTGCTGAGGGCCACAGAGTCTGCCGGTTGTAGATTCCACTCGATTTGCCAACTGAGCCGGCGGCGCCTGCGTGACGGCTCAGGAGCTGGGAGGCCCCGCGGGGAACCAGACGCTCACGACGCCGCCACCCTCCGGGTCGTTCGCGGCATCGGCCAGGCCCGAATGCTGCTCGACGATGCGGTAGACGATCGAAAGGCCGAGCCCGGTGCCGCCCCGTCGATGTGTGAAGAATGGCTCGAAGACGTGAGGGAGGTGGTCCGCCTGGAAGCCCGGGCCCCCGTCCCGCACCGCGCAGGCGAAACCTGGCTTCCCACGGCACGTCCTGGCCTCCACGCTCACGCGCACGGTTCCACCCTGCGGCGTGTGCTCGACGGCGTTCTGGACGACGTTGGCGAGAGCTTGCTGGACACGGGCCTCTTGGACGAGGACGACGCCGCGGGCCGGCTCGCCGACGAGCTCGACGTGGACGCCAGCCTGCTCCGACGCGGTGCTGCAGGCCTGGATCGCCCGCGTCACCACCTCCGTGAACTCGCGCGACGCGAGCTCGGTGGAGATCACCGGCCGGCCGTAGTCGAGCAGGTCTCTCATGAGCCTGTGCAGGCGCTGCACCTGCTCCCGCATGATGTGGAGAAGGGGCCCCGTCGGACGTCCCG
>JAJDNV010000081.1 GCA_022340545.1 Acidobacteriota bacterium
TCGCGACCGCCGAGGGGAACGACCAGCAGGGCCTGCTTCCCCGCTCGGGGCGTCCCGTTCAGCCACTGGAGGCCGAAACGGATCGGCCCCTCGGCGAGGATGGTCCCGTCCTCGAGACTCACGGCCCACGGCACGGCCAGAGGGGACTCGTCGAGGTCGACGAGGAGGACGAGGGCCGAGAGTCGCCGGGCCACGTCCAGCCGAACGACGAGGCCCGCACCACGGCCCAGGCCCTCGGCGGCGGTCCAGGAGGTGGCGGGATCGCGGTCGAGCGCCTCGGCCCCGACCGCGCCGCCGCTCGTGGTCTCCAGCGTCACCGCCCCGACCGGGACGGCGCGGGATTCGTCGTACGGGGGGCGGAAGCGGTCGAAGATGACGAGCGGACCGGCCTCGTTCTCTCTCGACGTCCCTCCCGTGGATTCGACGAGGGCACGGAAGCCGCCGGCGCGGGGCATGCCCCGGGAGAAGACGGGTGACAACGTCCAGGCGGGGGCGGGATCGAGATCCACTTCGTCGCGGAAGCGCAACGGATCGCCCGGGATGCGCTCGTTCCAGGCCTGGCTCGCCACGATCTCGCCCTCGGACTCCAGCGTGATCCGGCCCGCGAACTGCAGGCTCGCGTAAACACTGCGGACCCCGGCCGCGCGCAGGGCCGCGAGGCTGGCGTCGAGCGGGGGCACCTGCCAGACCAGGGCGGCGTGGGAGGGGTCGCTCCAGCGGGCCGCGAGGATCCGGGTGCCCCAGCCCCAGGGAACGAGGATCGCAAGGCACAGGACGACAGCGGCCGGCCGCCGCCAGGCCCAGATCCGCGCCAGGCCGACCCCGGCCAGCGCGAGCGCGGGTGCGTTCAGGCCGTACAGATAGCGCAGCTCGTCGGGGCCGGTCCGCCGTGACAGCCAGAACGCACCGGCCAGCGCCCCGGCCCAGCCGAGCAGAGGCAGGGCACGCCGCGACCAGGCGCCGATGACGAGTGCGGCCAGAAGCCCCACGGCCAGGAGGCCCAACAGCAGCGCCGGGAGCTCGGCCCTCTCCGCGCCGTCGACGACGAGGGGCACCTGAAGGCCACTCAGCCCGCGCAGGGCGTGGGCGAGGTCGGCCACCCCCTCACCCCAGAGCCACCGCGGGCGCAGGGCAGTCACCGCGCTCGCCGCGGTCGCCACGCGAGCGCCTGAGGCGCCGACGAGACGGGCCACGGCCAGCGGGCTCGCCCCGAACGCCACACCCGCCCCGAAGGCGAGGGCGGCGGACGGTCGGGGCCGCAGTCCGGCCACGAGCAGACCTGCCCCCATCCCGACGAAGGCGGGGATGGCGAGCGAGGAGTTCCACACCGCCAGCCCGCAGACGAGCCCCAGTCCGAAGAGCGCCCCCCGTCCCACCGGCGGCGCATCTCGCGGCAGTGCCCGAAGGCCAATGAGAAGAGGGAAACCGGTGACCAGCGGCATGAGGAAGTTGGGGGGAGGACCGGTCGTGGTCATGAGGGCCATGTAGGGCGTGCCCCAGGCGGCCAGGAGGGCGGCGGCCCAACCCGCGCGCACGCCGCCCACCTCTCGTCCGAGGAGACCGGCGAGCACGATGAGGAGGAGCGCGCAGGCGAGCTCGTAGAGCCGGAACACCGGGTGGTGCGGGCCCAGGGCGAGGCCCGGGGCGAGCAGGTAGGCGTCGAGGGCCCCGTTGTACGGCTGGTTCCACAGCGTGGTCGCCAGCTCCCCGTGGAGGATGTGCCGGGCCATGAGAAGCAGGATGGCGTCGTCGTTGGAGACCGGCAGCGGCCAGGTCACCCGGTGAAGGGGACCCCGGGCGACAGCGAAGGCCGCGAGCAGGGCGGCAACGACGAGCAGACGGCGAGTCCAGGCCACGTCGGCAGAGTGTGCCCCAGCCGTCTCCCCGTGTACAGGCTGAGCTCGCGACGGTGAGCCAGCGCCGGAGGCCGGTTGACGGCCCCCTCCCCCCCGTTTAGCCTTCTAGAATGTGCTCTTTGCGCGCCACCGCCCTGCTTGCCGCGACGTTGCTCACCGTCATCAGCGCCTGCTCCCGCCCGGAGACCCGGGCTCGAGCCGCGGTCCGATCGGTCTCCGCCCCGGCCACGGCGGACGGCGCCACTGTCGTGGCCGAGGTGAACGGAGAGACGATCACCTGGGCCGAGCTCGAGGAGAAGGCGACGGCCGCCCTCACCCGGGTGCGGCAGGAGGAGTACGACATCAGGAGCTCGGCCCTCGACGAGCTCATCGCCCAGCGCCTGGTCGAGGCCACGGCCCGGGAGGAGGGGATCTCTTCGGAGGAGCTCCTGCAACGCGAGGTGGAGCAACGGACGGAGAAGCCGTCCCAGGACTACGTGGAATCGATCTACGCGCGGGCCCGCGACCGCTTCAAGGGCCAGAGCCGCGCCAAGGCCCTGGCCCGCATCGAGGAGCTCCTGCTCGAGCGGGCCAAGCAGGAGAGCCGGATCCGTTTCACGGAGGAGCTGCGCGAGGCGGCGGCGGTGACGGTTCACCTGGCCCCTCCGAGGGTCGCGCTCGACATCCCGGCCGGGGCCCCGGCCACCGGCCCCACGGACGCCCCGGTGACGATGGTCGAGTTCACGGACTACCAGTGCCCGTACTGCCACCGGGCCCAGGACACCGTCGAGCAGATCCTCGAAGAGTACAAGGGACGGGTGCGCCTGGTGCACCTCGATTACCCCCTCGGAAACCACAGCGGAGCCGTCCCCGCGGCTCAGGCCGCCCGCTGCGCCGGGGAGCAGGGCCGGTTCTGGGACTACCACCGCAACCTGATGACGGAGAATGGAGCCCTGGACGATGATGATCTCGCCGCGCGGGCGGCGTCGCTGAAGCTCGACGCACGCACGTTCGCCCAGTGCCTGGCTTCGGATCGCTACCACGAGGCGATTGCCGCCGAGGTCGATCTCGGGAGCAGCGCCGGGGTCACGGGGACGCCGGCCTACTTCATCAATGGCCGGCTCGTCTCCGGAGCCCGGCCCTTTCCCGACTTCGCCGAGATCATCGACGAGGAGCTCGGCGGGGATTAGGGCGGCGACGGTCGCTCGGCGCCGGCGCGTCGTGACGGGCGTGTGACGGGACCGTCGCCTGCACGTCGCACTTTCGGCTGGACTTCCGCCAGCGGAACGCTACACTCCAGTCTGCGCGCTCTGAGCTGCGCAGGAGGTGGCAGGGCGAGTTGCACACGGAGCTTCGGGGCTGGACGGTCAAGGACGCGACCGAGCTGTACAACGTCAACGGCTGGGGTCGCGGTTTCTTCTCCATCAACGACTCCGGCAACGTCCAGGTCACGCCGGCCGGCCCCGACTCCCAGCCCATCGACCTCAAGGCCCTGGTGGACGACCTTCGCAGTCGGGGTCTCAACCTCCCGCTCCTGATCCGGTTCTCCGACATCCTCCGCACCCGGATCGAGCAGCTCGTGGGCGCGTTCCGTGACGCGATCGTCGAGAGCGAGTTCGAGGGCGCCTACCGCGCCGTCTACCCGATCAAGGTCAACCAGCAGCGCCACGTCGTCCAGGAGCTCCTGGAGTACGGCCGGCCGCACAACCTCGGACTCGAGGCCGGCTCCAAGCCGGAGCTGCTCGTCGCCCTCGCGCTCCAGGAGAACCCCGAGGCCCTCGTCCTCTGCAACGGCTACAAGGACCGCGCCTTCATCGAGACCGCCCTCCTCGCCGAGAAGCTGGGCCGCCAGGTCATCATCACCATCGACCGCCTCGGCGAGCTCGACACGATCCTCACCACCGCCGCCGAGCTCGACGTCCGGCCGGTAATCGGCGTGCGGGCCCGTCTCACCACCAAGGGCGCGGGCAAGTGGGTCGAGTCCACCGGTGACCGGTCCAAGTTCGGGCTCACGACCGAGGAGATCGTGTTGGTGGTCGAGCAGCTGGGGGCTGCGGGCATGCTCGACTGCCTCCAGCTCCTGCACTTCCACATCGGCTCTCAGATCACCAACATCCGGGCGGTGAAGGACGCGCTGCGCGAGGCGAGCCGGATCTTCGTCGAGCTGCACGCCCTCGGGGCCAAGATGCGCTACCTGGACTGCGGCGGCGGCCTGGGAGTCGACTACGACGGGAGCCAGACGAGCTTCCACTCCTCGATCAACTACACGCTGCAGGAGTACGCGGCGGACGTCGTGAGCCAGATCGCCGAGGCCTGCAATGCCGCCGACGTGCCCCACCCCGACATCATCACCGAGTCCGGCCGGGCCCTGGTGGCCCACCACTCGGTCCTCGTCTACAACGTCCTCGCCACCAACGCGATGCTCCGGGGCCGGATCCCGGAGACGGTGAACGAGGACGAGCACTCCCTCATCCAGCAGCTCGGGGAGACCTACCGCGGGGTCTCGCGGAAGAACTTCCAGGAGGCCTACCACGACGCCCTCCAGATCAAGGAGGAGGCGATCACCGCCTTCAACCTGGGGGTGCTGGACCTCAGGGCCCGGGCCCGGGTCGAGGAGCTGTTCTGGGCCACGTGCGAGAAGCTCCTGAAGATCGTCCGCGAGCTCTCGTACGTCCCCGACGAGCTCGAGGGGCTCGAGCGGCAGCTCAGCGACACGTATTACTGCAACTTCTCCATCTTCCAGTCGATCCCCGACCACTGGGCGGTGAAGCAGCTCTTCCCCACCATGCCCATCCACCGCCTGAACCGTCGACCGAAGAGGCGGGCCATCGTCGCTGATCTGACCTGTGACAGCGACGGCAAGATCGACCAGTTCATCGACCTCCGCGACGTCAAGGACGTCCTCGAGCTCCACGACCCGAAGAGCGGGTACCTCCTCGCGACGTTCCTGATCGGGGCCTACCAGGAGATCCTCGGTGACCTCCACAACCTGTTCGGCGACACCGACGCGGTGCACGTACGGCATGACGGGGACGACTACCGGGTCGAGCACGTGGTTGAGGGCGACACCGTCACCCAGGCACTCTCCTACGTCGGGTACAGCAAGGACCGGCTCGTGGCCCGGGTCCGGCGCGCGGTGGAGGTGGCGCTGCGCGAGCGGCGCCTGACCATGGCCGAGTCGGGCCGCTTCATGAAGAGGTATCTGGAAGCCCTGGAAGGGTACACGTACCTCTCGCCCGACGATTGAGCGCCTCGTCCCCGCTCCCGTCGACTCCTCTCACCGAGGCCGCCGAGATCGAGGTGCCCCTCCTGTGCGGCGCCATGTACCCGTGCAGCAACCCGGAGCTGGTGGCGGCGGTGTCGGAGGCGGGCGGTCTGGGGATCGTCCAGCCGATCTCGCTCACCTGGGTGCACGGCCACGACTTCCGCGAGGGACTCCGGTACATCAGCGGCCTGACCTCGAAACCGTTCGGCCTCAACGCGCTGATCGAGCAGTCCTCGCGCACGTATCGCCGGCGGATGGAGAGCTGGATCGACATCGCCCTGGAGGAAGGGGTGCGGTTCTTCGTCACCTCTCTCGGGAACCCCCGCTGGGTGGTGAATCGGGTCCGTCCGTTGGGCGGGGTCGTCTACCACGACGTCACCGAGCGGCGGTGGGCGGAGAAGGGAGCGGACGGCGGCGTCGACGGCCTCATCGCGGTCAACGATCGCGCCGGGGGCCACGCCGGCAGCCGGACCGCGGAGGCCCTGCTCGAGGAGCTGGGCGACATGGGCCTCCCGCTCGTGTGTGCGGGGGGCATCGGGGACGAGGACGACTTCGTGCGGGTCCTCAAGATGGGCTACGCCGGGGCGCAGCTCGGCACCCGCTTCATCGCCACCGAGGAGTGCCGGGCGAGCGCCGCCTACAAGGGGGCGATCGTCGCCGCGGACGACTCCGACGTCGTGCTGACCGAGCGGATCACCGGCGTGCCCGTGGCCGTGCTCGACACCCCCTCGGTGCGCCGGCTGGGAACGAAGGCGGGACCCCTCGCCAGATGGATGCTCCGCCACCGCCGCACGAAGCACTGGATGCGCACGCTGTACGCCCTGCGGTCGCTCTGGCAGCTGAGGCGGGGGCTGCGACGGGACGCTCCCGAGCGCGACTACTGGCAGGCCGGCAAGAGCGTGGCCGGTGTCTGCAGCGTCGAGCCCGCGGGCGACATCGTGCGCCGCTTTGCCGAGGCCTGGCGACGGGCACAACCCTTCCCCGCCGCTCGGTCCGTCGGCCCGCCGGCCTGATCGGTCGTCCGGACCGCGACTTCTATAATGATCACGATGTCAGGACGACCCGTTCTCCGCTCCCGGGTGATCGCCCGCTCCCTGCTGGGGCTCGTGGCCCTGCTGGCCTGCCTGCCCGGGTGCCGGCGCGACGGACCCGCCTACGACAACCTCGTCCTGGTCACCGTCGACACCCTTCGTGCGGACCATCTCGGCCTTTACGGCTACCCGCGGCCCACCTCGCCCTACCTCGACGAGCTCGGGCGCGAGGGCGTGGTCTTCTGGCACGCGGTGACGGCCAGCTCTCACACCGCCCCCTCCCACGCCACGATCCTCACGTCGCTTTATCCGGAGCAGCACCGCGTCCTGGTCAACGGGCAGGCCCTCGACCCAGGCATCCCTGGCCTGGCCGGGGTCCTGGGCAACCACGGGCTCGAGACCGCGGGCTTCGTCTCCGTACGATTCCTGGAGGGCCTGCGACCCGGCTTCGAGACCTTCGACGCCGAGGTGGCCGACGGCGAGGTGTTTCGCACCGCGAACGCGACGGTGGACCGGGCGATCGAGTGGCTGGAGGACCGCGAGCCTGGGCGCCGTTTCGCCCTCTGGGTTCACGTCTACGACCCCCATCAGCACGTCGTCACCACCCGGATGCCGGAGCCCTACTACCGCCACATGCTGGAGGACTCGGACCGGCGCGGAGACGAGCTCCTCTACTTCCTGCAGCAGGAGCAGGGCTATCCCCGGGACTATCTCAGCGGCGCCATCGACCGCTACGACGCCCAGATCGCCTTCGTGGACGCTCAGATCCGCCGCCTGTTCGAGGCGGCGGCCGAGGCCGCCTCTCCGGCGCGGACGCTGCGCGTGGTCACCGCGGATCACGGCGAGGGCCTCGGCCACCACAACCTCGAGGGGCATGGTCGGAACCTCTATCAGGAGCAGGTGCGGGCTCCACTGATCCTGCACGGCGACACGAGCCGTCTGCGCCACGGGGTCGTGACAACACCCGTGCGCCACGTCGACGTGCTGCCCACGCTGAGCGAGCTGCTCGGCGTGCCGCTCAGCCGCGCCGGGTTGCACATCGAGGGGGTCTCGCTCCTACCCCTGCTGGAGAATCCTTCTGCGGACCTCGGGATCGAGCCCGCCTTCTCCCAGCGTCGCCCCCCCGACGAGCGCCGGCTGCGCATCGGATGGGAGCCGGGGATCAAGCTCGCGGCCCAGAACGGGGCGTTCAAGTACATCCGGAATCCCGAGCCCCCCCACGAGTTCTACGACCTGCGGCGCGACCCGAACGAGCTCCGAAATCTGATCCACGCCGAGTCAACGGAGAAGGACCGCTTGCGGCGGTGGCTGGACGCGAAGTACGACTCCCTCCGTCGCGACCACCGGGCCGAGTCGCCGTCCGACGAGATCGACCCGCAGGTCCTCGAGGACCTGAAGGCGCTCGGATACATCTAGCAGGTGGGCCTGAATGCCGCATCGAGTTCATTCAGGCCACCTTCAGCGCGCCTGTGGCACCCGACTCGCGTGTGCTCTTGTCGCCGGCGCGCCGCGGTGAGCGACGCGCGGCTACTCCTTGATCCCCGTCCCCGCCCGCTGGGCTGAGACGACGGCCGTTCACCGACCGTCCAGGTGGCGGAGGATGGAGTTGCCGGTCACCGTCAGCGACAACGCCGGCTCGCCCAGATACTCGAGAACGGAGCTTCCGCTGACGCTCCCCCCGAGCTCCTCGCTGGTCCGCACCGCCGCCGCGCTTGCGCCCGAGACGTCGACGGTCGTGATCCGGCTGCTCAGGTCCGGCGCGGCGTAGCTGCTGGCACCGGAGACCGCGACCTCCTCGAGGTCGGCGCGTCCGGCCAGCGTCATCGCCGAAGCACCGCTGATCACGACGCGCAGGTGCTCGTTGTCCAGGTCGGGAACGACGACGGCCGAGGCGCCCGACACCTCGATGTCGTCGAGCGTCCGGACGGTGAGGTGGTACTCGATCGGGAGGGTTGTCGAGATGGGCGCTCCGGAGACCGGACCGAGGAAGAGCCGTCCACCCCTGACCTCCGACTCCAGGAGCGGCAGGATGTTGTCCTCCGCGGTGATCTCGAGCGACTCGTACCCGGTGTGCTCCACGGTCACCGCAACCGCGCCGTGGACGCCTATCGCGCTGAAACCCTCCACGGACCGGGCCTCGGTGGCAAGTCGACCCGACCCGACGTCACCGCTCGCGCACGTGATGCAGTCGCCGGTGTTGCAGGCGGCGAGGAGAGCCACCGCAACGACAACTCCGATCACGACCATGCCTCGCACAATGCTTGATCTCATGACCCACCTCCGGTGCAGGCTCGACCTCTTCGTCTCGACCACCGTGCCGTGGCGGCCGGTGGCCGTGTCATTCGAGCGCGGTCGAATGCACAGACGCTGCCAGGTCGAGAACATCCCAAGTGCTCAGAATGAAAGACGACCCGTGTGTCGGGAATCCCGCGGGGTGGTCAGGGTGTCGCCCGTGGAGGACGTTCAATCTCTTGATGCTGTCTGGAGGCCGGCCTCGATCCGGCGCGAGGAGTCAAGAGGACGGGTTGCCCAGTCACCCGGCGGTTGCCATGGGCTGCGCCGCAGCCCGGACTCCTCCTACCCGGCTAGCCCGAGCGCCGCTCGCTGTCGAGGTGCGCCATCAGTGGTGCCGGGTACCGGTCCCCCGCGGCCGTCCCCTTCGGAAGGGCGGTCTCGATCCGGGCCAGGTCCTGCGGCGAGAGGTGTAGAGAGACCGCCCCGAGCGACTCGGCGAGCTGCTCACGCCGCCTCGGAGGGCCCCGAACTTCACGCTCAGCACCACCCCTTCACGGGAGCGTCCTCCGAGCGCCTCGCGCAGCAGCAACTCGTTGTGACCCATCCCGTAGAAGTCGCCGGTGTCGAGGAGCGTGACACCCGCGTCGACGACGCTTCAGTGCGCCAGCTTCCTGGCGCTCGACGCCTGCGGAGGTCAGGAGCCTTGCGACGTATCGCCTCGACCGACGGTTTGGCCGCTGCCGCCGCCGAGCCGCTCGGGGACGTCGTGGCCCATGCGACGCAAGAGGAAGACGGGCCACGCCCGCTCGAAGAAGAAGAGGGGCTGGAAGACCGTCTGCAGAACGACGGGCAGAAAGCCGAGACAGCAGGTCAGGCAGCCCCCCACGACCACGACCACTCCGGTCACCGCATACAGAACGAGCTTGAGGAGGAGGTAGACCAGGAAGGCCCCCGGGTGATCCACGATCAGTCCCTCGAGAACCCGCGCGGCCTGGCCACAGCTCAGCCCCGTCGCGATCTGAAGAGGCGCCACGAAATCGCGAAGCGCGAGCCCGGCGAGGGCCAGCAGCGGAAGGGCGAGCAGGAGAAGCAGCAGCACCGGGACGAGGGCCAGTGCGGTGACCCCGCCCGCGGCGTCCTCCAGACGGCCCCGGACGAACGCCACTCCGGCCACCAGGACCAGAGAGGCCGCGAAGAGGAGAACGCCGAAGGTCGCGAGGGCCAAGCCGAAGCGCCAGCCGAAGTAGGACTGGGCGGAGTGCGCGTGCTCTCGCCACGGCCGGCTGATCTCGGCCCGGCCACTCGCCACGTTGTCGAGGTACATGAAGGTGCCGCGCGCGTTGAGCCAGAGGACGACAGCGATGAGGGCCGTGAGCAGGACGAGGCCCACGATCCCACCGATCGTGACCTCGACGGCGTGCTCCGAGAGCCAGGCCGACGCCGTCCGCAGCGCCTCGGCGACGTCCTCCGCGGCGCCCCGTCCCCCGCGGCCAGGCCAGCTGGGGCCGGGGCCACCCCCTCTGCCGCCGGGACCACCGCCGTTCAGGGTGCGGCCGCACTGATCCAGGAAGGCCAGGAACCCGAGGATCAGCCATTTCTCGATTCGTATGGGGAAGAGGGTCCGCCGCGTGTGCTCGATGGCCTCGCGGGCGGCGTCGGTGACGGAGACCGGTGGGGCGGGGGTGCTCGTCGTGGCCATGCGCGGCTCCTTCCCTGGGGCGGGAGGATTCTATACCGTCGCGTCGTGCGCGCGACCCCGGTCGGGCAGGCCGCGCCCGCGGACCGGGCCCGGTCCGAGCGGCGTCGCCCCGTGGCGATGGGTCGCGCCGGTCCTAGGTGTTGAGCTGGACCACCGCGTGGTCGTTCTTGGCCGTGGCGAGCACGATGAGCGACTCGCCCTGCTCCGAGGTGGTGCTCGCATAGAGGTGGTGGATGTCGACGCCCTCCCGAGCCAGCCTCTCGGTGACGTGGCGAAGCATGCCCGGCTTGTGGGGCACCTCCGTCAGCACGACGTTGGCCTCCTTCGGGTCGTAGTTCTTCGACCGCAGCGCGTCGACCACCCTCCGGTTGTCGTCGGTGACCAGGTGGACGACGGCCAGCGGTCCTTCCACCCACGCGCAGGCGGCGACGACGTCGACGCCCTTCTCGGCCACCGTCCGCGCGATCTGGTCGAGCACCCCGACCTCGTTTTCGACCCGGAGCACGACCTCCTTGCCCAACCGCGCCTTGAGCATGACTCCCGCGCCTCCTTCAGGCTGACGCTAGCACACGGTGTGTCCACGATCGCCCTTTTTTCGGGCTGAACGCCGCCGGACTATACTGGAGACTCACAGCTGACTTCAGGAGTCGAATGAAGACAAGACGCCAGGCCGTACCTTCTGTTGCCGTACCCGCACTCATCGCCATCATCTCCTGTGGCGGGTCGAGCCCGTCACCCCCGACGTCCCCGACGCCGGCTCCCACGGTTGCCCCGACACCGCAGCCGACCCCCACGCCCCTCGCCCCGCTCACCTGCGACCCGACCCCGCCACCCCTTCACGGGGTCAAGGTCAAGGTCCACTCCGACTCGGGCTTCCGAAAGACGATGGACTCGCGGCCCCTGGTGGTCGACATCGACAACTACTGCCAGAGAACCGGGCAGGACGGCTATTTCTGCTTCACGCGCCTCGAGGGCGACCCGCAGCAGGCGGACTGCGACCGCATGGCGATGGGGATTGCCGACACCGGCCGCTACGGCCCGACCTGGACCTTCGACGACGTGCCGTGCACCGACGACGGATCGGAGCCGGGCTGCTATCACCATCCGTCCAACCAGTTCCTGGTGATCGCCAAGGGAGACGGCAGCGTACAGGCCTGTGCGGCGGAGGATATTCCGGTCAACGACAGCCGCTGCGGCTCCTGCCGGATCTCGGAGACCAGCGGCGAGTGCCAGTGATCTAGCCGAACTCCTCGGCGTCGAAGACGAAGAACCGGGTGGCTTCGGCCACCCCGGCTTCGTCACGCACGCGGCGCAGCAGGGCCTGCACCGCCGTCCACTTGTCAGCCGGCACGAAGGTGAACAGGAGGCTGGACGCTCCGGGGTGAACGCGGTCTCCCGTCTTGAGGCCGGTCCGGCCAGACCCGATGATCCGGGGGACGACCGTGAAGCCCACCCCTGATTCGAACAGGGCGCGCTCGAAGGCGGTCATCGCCTCCGAGTCGGTGACGACGACGATGGCCTTCTTCATTCAACGACCCCCCACCCTATCCCTCCCCACGTAGGGGGAGGGAAACGGTTGTGTCAGGCCTGGCCCCGCCATGTCCTCACGAAGAGGACATGGCGGCAAGAGGCCTGTCGGCTAGACAGAATCGGTCACTGGACTCTCTGGACCCTGTACTCCCTACCGGCTCTGCCCAGACTGAGGCGCGGGGACGCACGGCAGCAGGCCGAGCCTGCGAAAGACGGCCATCGCCGGGCAGGCGTTCGTGAAGGCGGACTGGAAGAGGTTCGCCCCGACGAACGCGGTGAAGAGGAAGAACGCCGGATGCACCCAGTAGCCAAGGGTCACCGAGAGCATCACGAGCAGGCCGGCCATGGCCCTGAGGGCACGCTCTATCGTCATTGTGAATACTCCTTTCACTCGGCGAGCGGGGCGCCCGATCCTCCGACCGGGCCTTCCGTCACCTCGGCCGGGGCCAGGCACGCCTCCCGCAACTCAGCGACCCGACTCCGGCGGGCGATGAGGTAGTAGAGGACAGGCACGGTCAGCGGCGAGAGGAGCACCGCGGCGATCGAGCCCATCATGAGGCTGATTGCGAGTCCCTGGAAGATCGGATCGAAGAGGATCACGAGCGACCCCACCACCACCGCCGCCGCCGTCAGGAGGATGGGACGGAACCGCAGCTCACCGGCCTCGATCACCGCCTCCTCGAGCGGCATACCCTGTTTCACTCGGAGCTCGATGAAGTCTACCAGGATGATCGAGTTGCGGACGATGATCCCCGCCCCGGCGATGAATCCGATCATGGACGTGGCGGTGAAGAACGCGCCGAACATCCAGTGGCCGGGCAGGATCCCGATCAGGGAGAGGGGGATGGGCAGGAGGATGGCCAGGGGCACCGTGAAGGACTGGAACCAGCCGACCACGAGAACCGCGATCAAGGCCAGGACCACTGCGAAGGCGATCCCCAGGTCGCGGAAGACCTCGTAGGTGATCTGCCATTCCCCGTCCCACTTCAGGGACGGGTGGTCGGATGTCTCGGGCGCCTCGACCGAGTAGCGCTTCAGGCTCGCCCCATCGGGCAGCTTCAGGGCGTCGAGCTTCTCGTTCAGGGCCATGATCGCGTAGACCGGGCTCTCGCGCTCGCCGGCCAGGTCGCCCATGACGTAGACGACGGGCTTGAGGTCCTTCCGGACGAGGGGCTGCGGCTCGGGCGTGGTCTCGATGCGGGCCAGGTCGCCGATCGCGACCTGGCCGCCCATGGGCGAGTCCACGCGCAGCGAGAGGCGGCGCTCCCGGCTCGCCCGGTCGGCGGCCGAGAGGCGCACCCGAACCGGCACGGGCTCGCGCGAGCGCGGAACGTCGAGGCGCGCGACGTCTCGCCCGGCGCCGGGCCCGGCGAGCGTCTCCACCGCGGCCATGGCCGGGATACCCTTGAGCCCGGCCTTCTCGCGGTCGACGGTCACGAGGATGCGGTCGCGCTCCGCCTCCATCGTGTCGTGGACGTCCACCACCCCGTCCGTCTCCTCGAAGAGGCCGCGGACGGTGTGGGCGACCGCCTGGCGGGTCTCGGCGGTGGGGCCGTAGATCTCCGCCACCATGGTGTCGAGCACCGGCGGACCGGGCGGGATCTCGACGACCTTCACCCGGGCCCCGCGCGCCCTGGCGATCTCCACGAGGGCGGGCCGGACCCGCTTGGCGATCTCATGGCTCTGGGCGTCCCGGTCGTGCTTGGGTGTGAGGTTCACCTGCAGGTCGGACATGTGGGGCGACTGGCGGAGAAAGTAGTGCCGGACGAGCCCGTTGAAGTTGAACGGGGCCGCGGTGCCCGCGTAGATCTGGACATCCTTCACCTCGGGCACAGTGGCGAGGTACCGGTTCATCCGTCGCGCGGTCTCCAGGGTGACCTCGAGGGGCGTCCCGGCGTCATGGTCGATCATCACCTGGAACTCGCTCTTGTTGTCGAACGGCAGCATCTTGACCTTGACCAGGCCGGAGCTCACCGTGGCCATCGACAGCAGGAGCATCCCCGCCACGACGCCAAAGAAGGGCCACCGGACCAGCGGCCGCGCGATGAGCGCCCCCATCACCGCGCGATAGAGCCGCGCGAGGGCGCCACGGGAGGAGGCCGTCTCCTCTTCGTGCCCGCCCTCCGCGTTCCTGAAGAGACGGAGGGCCGCCCACGGCGTGACCATGAAGGCGATAGCGAGCGAGAACAGCATCGCCGCCGAGGCGCCCGTGGGGATCGGCCGCATGTAGGGCCCCATCAGCCCCCGGACGAACGCCATGGGGAGAATGGCCGCGATGACCGTGAAGGTGGCGAGGATCGTGGGATTGCCCACCTCGTCCACCGCGTCGACGGCCGTGCGCAGGAGCGACTGCCCCTTCTTCTCGCGATGATGGCGCTCGATGTTCTCCACGACGACGATGGCGTCGTCGACGAGTATGCCGATGGAGAAGATCAGGGCGAAGAGGGTGACGCGGTTCAGCGTGTACCCAGCGAGGAGGTAGACGAAGAGGGTCAGGGCGAGCGTGACCGGCACCGCGATGCCCACGACGATGCCGCTCCGCCACCCCATGGCGAGGGAGATCAGGATCACCACGGAGAACGTCGCGATGAGCAGGTGGTCGACGAGCTCGTTCGACTTCTCCTGGGCGGTCTCGCCGTAGTCCCGGGTCACGTCGACGTGGACCCCGGCCGGGACGAGGTGGGGACGGAGCTCGTCCACCTTGGCCAGCACGCGCTCGGCGAGCTCGGTGGCGTTGGCCCCGGTGCGCTTGGCCAGGGAGATGGTCACCGCCTGGTACTCGCTCCCGGCCGGCTCGGCGTACTCGCCGCCCGCCCGGCCCACCGAGAAGAGGACGGCGCTTTGGGCCTCGGCCGGCCCGTCGATCACGTTGGCGATGCTGGAGACGTAGACCGGCCGTCCCTGATGGACTCCGATCACGACCCGCTCGACCTCCTCCGCGCTCTGGAACAGGGGACCGATCTCGACCCGGATCTCCCGGTTCTCCCGCACCCCGGTGCCCGCGGACTGGCGCACCGAGGCCGACTGCAGGCCACGGGTGAGCTGCATCCAGCTGATTCCGGCCGCGGCCATCCGGTCGGGGTCGGGCTCGACGCGCACCACCCGCGGATGGCCCCCGATGAGCTGGGCCCGGCTCGTCTCCGGGATCTCGCTCAGCTCCTGGGCCAGCTCGGCGGCGATGGGCCGGAGCCGGTCACTGGTCCAGTCCTCACCCCAGAGGGTGAGGGCCAGGAAGGGAACGTCGTCGATCGAGTGCAGCTCGATGATGGGCGGCATCGTGTCCCTGGGCATGATCCAGCTCATGGCCGACTGCCGCTCGAAGATCTTGACCAGGCTCTCCTCGTTGGACTCGTTGACCTTGAACCGGACCGTGACCATGGCCATCCCGGGTTGGGACATCGAGTAGATGTGCTCGACGCCGGGGACGCCCCACAGGATGCGCTCGATGGGGGCGACGATCCGGCTCTCCACCTCGACCGGCTCCGCACCCGGCCACGCGACCATCACGTCGACCATCGGCACCCGGATCTGGGGCTCCTCCTCGCGGGGAGTGACGAGCAGGGCCAGGGCGCCGAGCCCGAGGGACGCGACGATGATGAGGGGGGTGAGCTTGCTGTCGAGGAAGGCGCGGGCGATCCGGCCGGCGAATCCCACTCGCATCGTCACCGCTCCTCCGCGGGAGCGGCCCCCGCGTCAACCGTCACCGGCCTCTCGCGAACGGGCGCTCCCTCCACGAGGCCGGTCGGATCGAGGACGACCCGCTCGCCGGCCTCGAGACCGGCGCGAATCTCGACGGCGTCGCCGGTGCGGGCCCCGAGGGCCACCCACCGCAGGTGGGCGGTACCGTCCTCGGCGACGAAGAGGCCGTTCAGGCCCCCCCGGGCGAAGACTGCCCGTGCGGGCACGCGGAGGCGTGCCTCGCCCTCAGGGGCCGGCACCATCAGCCGAGCGAAGAGACCGGCCCGAAGGCCGGTGGCCGACGGAACCGTGGCCTTCACCTCGACCCGGTGGGTCGTGGGGTCCCCGTCCGGCGCCACGGCGCTGATCGTCGCCTCGAGGGGACCGGGCTGGCCGTCGCAGAGCGCCTGGATCTTCATCCCCGGGCGGAGCAGGGTCGCGATCTCGGGGGCGACGCTCGCCCGCACCTCCAGCCCGCCCTGGCCCTCGATCACGATCAGGGGCATCCCGGGGTTGACGACGTCGCCGAGGCTGATCGGACGCTCGGCCACGCGACCCGCGAACGGGGCGCGGAGCACCGCGTACGAGAGGTTGTCACGAGCGCCCGTCACCTGGGCCTCCGCCCCTGCGGCTCGGGCCGTCATCTGCTCGAGCTCCCGTGGGGTGGCCGCGCCCTTCTCGAGCAGCGACTTCGTCCGCTCGAGGTCGGCCTTCGCGGCCGCGAGGCCGGCTTCGGCCGCCGTCAACGCCGCGCGCAGGGCGGTGGCGTCGAGGCGGACGACCACCGTGCCGGCCTCGACCCACCGGCCGACCTGGACCGGCAGCTCGGCCACCGAGGCCGGGATGCGGGCGGCGAGGGCCGCGCGGTTCCGCGCCCGGACGGTGCCCGGCACCGCGACCTCGCCGGTCTCGCCGACGCGGCGGACCTCCGCGGTCTGGACGTCCCGGGTCGGGCCGAGGTCCGGGGCAGGCGCCTCCTTCGCCTCGTGCCCGCCGCAGGCGGCCAGCCCCAGGGCCAGCGCCGTCAGAATGGAGAACGCTCGCGTGCTCATCTTCAGATCTCCCCCGCGGCGCGCTCCAGCGCCGCATCGGCAATGGCCACCTGGGCGGCGGCCCGGATCTCCTCCAGGATGGCGGCCAGGGCCGCCGTCTCCGTCTCCAGCTCGTCGGTGAGGGTGGCCATTCCGGCCTTCCGGCGCTCCTGCACGACGCGGAACGCCTCTCTTCCCTCCTCGGCCCCGCCGGCGGCGGCGGCGTGCCGCTCGCGCGCGGTCAGGGCGTTGCGGTAGGCCATGGCCACCTGGAAGCGCACGCCGTCGACCGCCGCGCGCACCTCCTGCTCGGTCGCGCGTTGCTCGGCCAGGGCCGCGGCCTTCCGCTTGCTCCGCGGGGAGTCAAAGATCGACCACCTCAGCCCGACCCCGACCGCCCAGGACTGGGCTCCCCCGGCCCCGATGCGGTTGTCGTAGAGCGAGCCGAAGGCGCCGATGTCCGGCAGGATCGACTTATCCTCGCTGCTCGTCATCGCACCGGCGCCGGCCAGCTTCTGCCGGGCGGCCTCGAGCAGCGGTCGCTGGTCCAGCGCACGGGCCACCCACTCCGCCTCGTCACCCACGAGGGGAGGAACCGCCGGGGGCCCCTCGGTGGGAATGTAGGTCCGCCCTGGAGGGGCCCCGAGCAGGCGCGCGAGGTTGGCCTCGCCGACGGCCTTGTCTCCCCGCCGCGCGGCCAGCTCGGCCTCTCGCTGGCGGCGACGGGCCCGGGCGCGCAGCAGGTCGGCCCGCAGGGCTGCCCCGGTGTCCACCCGCGCCTCGATGTCCGCCTCCCGAGCTTCGGCCACGTCCAGGGCCCGCTCGTTGACCTCGAGGGCCCGGCCGGCCAGCTCGGCCTGGCGATATGCCTCGACGACCTGGAAGCGGATCTCCTGGCGCTGGTCGCGGGACGCGGCGGAAGCGGCCTCGCCGTAGGCGGACATTCCCTCGGTCGCGGCCCCAATCTTCCCGAACACGTCGATGGGGACCTCGAGGGTGAGCGCGGTGTTCAGGCTCGACAGGGCGTCGGGGTCGTTGAGCCGCGCGAAGTCGAAGTCCTCGGGGGCGAACTGCCCGGCGTTCATCTTGTTGGCGAAGACCATCGCCGGCATGTTGGACGCGGACCAGCCCGTCTCGAGACCGAGGCGCGGCCACTTCATGCTGTCCACGGACTCCGCCCGGGCGGCCTGGGCCTCGGCCCTCGCCACCGAGGCCTGCAGCTCAGGGTTCGCCTTCCCCGCGAGCTCCAGTGCCTCGGCCAGCGTGACCGGGACGTCCTCGCCCCTCACCTCCGGGGCCGCCGGGAGCGCCAGTGCGACCACCGCCGCCACCACGCCCGCTCTCACCCTCATCGGTCTCCTCCCGCCCGGCGGCGCCGGGCCCGCACGACCGCGGTGTGCCGCTTCCGCGCAGTCCGGGCCTGAACTACGAGGCTGTCGCACACCGCGTCGCAGATGCGCAGCACGAACGGATCGGCAATTCGATAGAAGGCCCGGTTGCCCTCGCGCCGCGCCTCCACGAGGCCGGCCGCGGCCAGGCTCGCCAGGTGCTGCGACACGTTCGGCTGCGGACGCTTCGTGGCGTCCGCGAGCTCGCTCACGCTCCGCTCTCCCCCCTGCAGGATGGACAGCAGGGCGAGACGCTGCGGATCGGACAAGGCCTTGAAGCGCGTGGCCACCAGCGGGATGAGTTCGCGTTCCAACTGGGCACCCTCCATTCGTTCATGCGAATATACGCATGTGCACATGTGTTGTCAAGCCGCCCCGCCGGAGGCGTCACTCCGGGGCCGAGGGGCGGGGAACACCCGCCCCGTGACACGGGCCGCCCACTTCGGGTATTCCTAGAGTCCTTGGCGCACGAAGCCGTGGCGTCGTCGACCGCGGCCGCCGGGAAGGCAGATCCATGAAGGCAGGCGTTCTCAAGGAAACCTGGCCGGGGGAGAGGCGGGTTGCGGTGGTACCAGCCGCGCTCGCGGCTCTGGAGCGAGCCGGGGTCGAGGTCGCAATCGAGTCGGGTGCTGGCGTGGCCGCGGGTTTCACGGACGCGGAGTTCTCGGTGAAGGGCGCCTCGGTCGTCGGCCGGGAGGACATCCTGTCCTCGTGCCCCCTCCTCCTCAGCGTCCGGTCTCTGGCCGGCGGCCACGACGCCGAGGCCATCGGCCGGCTCGGCCCCGATAGCGTCGTGGTCGGGTTCCTCGATCCGCTGGGCAGCCCGAACGGGGTCAAGGCCCTCGCCGAGCGCGGGGCCACCGCCTTCTCGGTCGAGATGCTCCCGCGGATCACCCGGGCCCAGAGCATGGACGCCCTGAGCTCCACCGCCACCGTCGTGGGCTACAAGGCGGTGCTCCTTGCCGCCGCTGCCCTGCCCCGCATGATGCCCATGCTCATGACCGCCGCCGGCACCGTGGCCCCCGCCCGCGCCTTCGTCATCGGCGCCGGGGTAGCGGGCCTCCAGGCCATCGCAACCGCCAAGCGCCTCGGAGCCATCGTCGAGGCCTACGACGTGCGCCCGGCGGTGAAGGAGCAGATCGAGAGCCTCGGAGGCAAGTTCGTCGAGCTTCCCCTCGAGACCGGTGATGCGGAGGACAAGGGCGGCTACGCCAAGGCGCAGGACGAGAGCTTCTACCGCCGCCAGCGCGAGTTGCTCCAGAAGGTCGTGGCGGAGAGCGACATCGTCATCAGTGCCGCCGCAGTGCCCGGAAAGCAGGCCCCGGTGCTGGTGACCGAGGAGATGGTGGGGGGCATGAAGCCCGGCTCGGTGATCGTCGACCTTGCCGCCGAACAGGGCGGCAACTGCGCCGCGAGCTCCCCCGGGGAGACGGTGACTCGCCACGGGGTGACGGTCATGGCCCCCCTCAACCTGGCCGCGACCATCCCGTACCACGCCAGCCAGCTCTATGCCCGGAACCTGGCCAACTTCGTCGTCAACCTCGTCGAGGACGGCGAGCCCCGGCTCGACAAGGACGACGAGATCGTCCGCGACAGCATGATCACGCGCGGGGGCGAAGTCGTTCACCCGAGGGTGCGCGAGGCACTCGGCCTCGCCGCAGCCTCGCCGTCGGCCTGAGGGCCAGAGGAGGCCATGGAATCCTTCATCGCCGCGGTCACCGTATTCGTGCTCGCGATCTTCGTCGGCTTCGAGGTCATCCGGAAGGTCCCCCCCACCCTCCACACCCCGTTGACGTCGGGTTCGAACGCCATCTCGGGCATCACCATCCTCGGGGCCATCGTCCTCGCCGGGACCGCCGACACCCTGGCCACGATCCTGGGCTTCCTGGCCGTGGTGTTCGCCACCTTCAACGTGGTGGGCGGGTTCACCGTCACCCACCGCATGCTCAAGATGTTCAAGAGCAGGGACTAGCCCGTGCCTCCGGCCCTCGTCAACCTCGCCTACCTGATCGCCGCCGTCTGCTTCATCCTGGCGTTCAAGGGTCTCGCCCACCCCCGCACCGCCGTTCGCGGGAACCTCACCGGCGCCTTCGGGATGCTCCTGGCGATCGTGGTGACGCTTCTCGACAAGCACATCCTGAGCTTCACCGCCATCTTCGCCGGCATGCTGGTCGGTGGCGCCATCGGGGCCCTGGTGGCCACCCGGGTCAAGATGACCTCGATGCCGGAGATGGTGGCGCTCCTGAACGGCTTCGGGGGCGGCGCCTCGGTGCTCGTCGCCGGCGGCGCCCTCGTGGTGCCGCACGCGGTGAGCGACGCCCCGCCGCTGCAGATGGCCGTCGCCACCGTCACCAGCGGCCTCATCGGCGCGGTCACGTTCTTCGGCAGCCTGGTGGCCTTCACGAAGCTCGCCGATTTCAGATGGGCGAAGGACGTGCGCTTCAAGGGCCAACAGGTCCTGAACTCGGTCCTCTTCCTGCTCGCCCTGCTCATCGCGACCCAGGTCGTCCGCGACCCCTCGGCCCTCGAGTGGTACTGGGGTCTCGTGGCGGTGGCGGCGGTGCTCGGCGTCCTCCTCGTCATCCCCATCGGCGGGGCGAACATGCCTATCGTGATCTGCCTCTTGAACTCGTATTCGGGCCTCGCCGCGGCCGCGACCGGCTTCGTCCTGAACAACAACGGCCTCATCATCGCCGGATCCCTGGTGGGGGCTTCCGGGATCATCCTCACCCAGATCATGTGCAAGGCGATGAACCAGTCGATGACCGACGTGGTCTTCGGCGCGGCGGCGGTGGGCGGCGGCGCCAGCGCGGACGAGGTCTACGGGGGCAAGGTCAAGTCGACCAGCCCCGACGAGGTGGCGATGATCCTCGACGGGGCCCGACGCGTGGTCATCGTGCCCGGATACGGTCTCGCGGTCTCCCAGGCCCAGCACGCGGTCCGCGACCTCGCCAACCTCCTCGAGAGCAAGGGCGTGGATGTGGAGTACGGGATCCACCCCGTGGCCGGGCGCATGCCCGGGCACATGAACGTGCTGCTGGCCGAGGCCAACATCCCCTACGAGCAGGTCAAGGAGATGGACGAGGTCAACCCGAGCCTGCCCCAGACCGACGTCGCGATCGTCATCGGGGCCAACGACGTGGTGAACCCCGTCGCCCGCGAGCCCGGCAACCCGATCGCAGGGATGCCGATCCTCGACGTGGACAAGGCCCGGACCTGTGTCGTCATCAAGCGGAGCCTGTCGCCGGGATTCGCAGGGATTCCCAACCCTCTGTTCGCCGCGGACAACACGCTGATGCTCTTCGGCGACGGGAAGAAGGCGCTCCTGGACCTCGTGGCCGCCGTCAAGGCACAGTAGACACCCACCTCGACCTGGCACTCAGTCCACTACGTCAGAACAGAGTCATCATTGAATGAACGGCCGAGAACGCCGCGCGTTGGCCTCATCGCGCGCGGTGGCCTGAACGGGCTCCATCCGCCATTCAGGCCACGAGTAGGCGCTATACTGTCGGGTCAGGTTTCGACATGGTGTCCGCTTCTGCCCCGGCCAAAACGCCCCGACGCCAGCTCGACGCCCTCCTCACGCGCCCCGACCGCGAGGTGAACCTGGGCGAGGCGGCGCTCTTGATCGCGTCCGAGGAGTATCCGGGGCTCGACGTCCGGCGCTATCTCGTGCGCCTCGACGAGATGGGCTGCGCGCTCCGGCAGCGGCTCGACGAGGAGCCCCGCCCGGAGCGGGCGGTCATGGCCCTCAACCGCTATCTCTTTCGTGAGCAGGGTTTCCGGGGAAACACCGAGGAGTACTACGACCCCCGGAACAGCTACCTGAACGAGGTGATCGATCGTCGGACCGGGATCCCCATCACGCTGTCCACCGTCTACATGGAGGTGGCGCGCCGTGCCGGCCTGGACGTGGAGGGCGTGGGTCTCCCCGGCCACTTCGTCGTGCGGATCCAGACGCCCGCCCACCCGCTTCTCGTCGACCCGTTCCACGCCGGCATGATGCTCACCGAGAAGGACTGCCAGGATCGCCTGGACCGGATCTTCGGCGGCAAGGTGAAGATCGAGCCGAACATGCTCCGACCCTGCCGCCGCCGGGACATGCTGGAGCGCATGCTGCGGAACCTCAAGGCCGTCTACATACGGGATCAGGACGTGCAACGTGCGCTGCGCGTGGTCGACCTGCTCGTCCAGATCCAGCCCGGCAACGCGGAGGACCTCCGCGACCGGGGAGTACTCTACGCCGCCCTCGACTGCTACGGTCTCGCCGCCCGCGACCTCGAGTCCTATCTCGCCCTCGCCCCCAAGGCGCCGGACGCGAAGGAGCTCAAGGCCCGGGTCGCGCAGCTGCGGCACAAGGCGGCGCGTCTCAACTAATAGGAGGAGGAAGGCAATCATGAGCAGTGCGGTCAACACCATCAATCAGATCGAGGAGCAACTGGGCGGGCAGGCCCGAGCCATACTCGACTACAAGGCCAACGGGATCCCCAAGGAGACCCTGCACCTGCCCGGCCCCGACTGGGTGGACCGCATCCACCTCGGTTCAGACCGGCCCACCCCGGTCCTGCGTTCGCTGCAGACGATCCTGAACTCCGGCCGCCTCGCCGGCACCGGCTACGTCTCGATCCTCCCGGTGGACCAGGGCATCGAGCACTCGGCCGGGGCGTCCTTCGCCAAGAACCCTACATACTTCGATCCCGAGAGCATCGTGAAGCTCGCGATCGAGGGTGGCTGCAACGCGGTCGCCTCGACCCTGGGCGTGCTCGGCGGCGTCGCCCGCAGGTACGCGCACAAGATCCCGTTCCTGCTCAAGTTCAACCACAACGAGTTCCTGACCTATCCGAACAAGTTCGACCAGATCTTCTTCGCCCAGATCGAGCAGGCGGCGGACATGGGCGCGGTCGCGGTGGGCGCGACGATCTACTTCGGCTCCGACCAGTCGACGCGGCAGATCGTCGAGGTGTCGCAGGCCTTCCAGATGGCGCACGAGCTGGGCATGGCCACGGTGCTGTGGTGCTACCTGCGCAACAGCGCCTTCAAGAAGGACAAGGACTACCACGTCGCGGCCGACCTCACGGGTCAGGCCAACCACCTCGGGGTGACGATCGAGGCCGACATCATCAAGCAGAAGCTGCCCGAGAACAACGGCGGCTACACCGCGATCAGCAGCAAGGAGAACCCCTACGGCAAGATCGACAAGCGGGTCTACTCCGAGCTCACGACGGACAACCCGATCGATCTCTGCCGCTACCAGGTGGCCAACTGCTACATGGGCCGGGCGGGGCTCATCAACTCCGGGGGTGCCTCCGGCGACAACGACTTCGCCGACGCCGCCCGCACCGCGGTCATCAACAAGCGCGCCGGCGGCATGGGGCTCATCTCCGGCCGCAAGGCCTTCCAGAGGCCGATGGCCGACGGCGTCAAGCTCCTCAACCTGATCCAGGACGTCTACCTCTGCAAGGAGGTCACGGTCGCCTGACAATGGCCTGATTGCTCGATCGAGCTTCATTCAGGCCCGCGCGCCGCGTTGGTCGGCGCGCGGCCGACCCCAGGGCCGCGTCCGGCGAAAGCTGGCCGCGGCCCTCTTCGCGCTGCGGGGACGCTTTCTTGACCCCGGGGCGGGACGCAACGTAGGCTTCGCGCACTCTTCACGAAGGGAGCGGGCGGGACGCAAGGAGGCCCTGGGATGGAGACACGCGAGCTGGGCCAGACCGGAATCCGGGTCTCGGCGCTCGCCTACGGCGCCTCGCCCCTGGGGCAGGAGTTCGGTCCGGTCGACGTGCCGGAAGCGATGCGCGCGGTGCGGGTGGCGCTCGACCTCGGCATCACCCACATCGACACCTCCCCCTACTACGGCCGCGGGATGTCCGAGGTGCTGCTGGGGATCGCGCTCCGGGACGTCCCGCGCGACTCGTACACCCTGAGCACCAAGCTGGGCCGCTACGACGTCGACAAGTTCGACTTCTCGGCCCGGCGCGTGGTCGAGAGCGTCGACGTGAGCCTCCACCGCCTCGGGGTCGACCACGTCGACCTGATGTTCTGTCACGACATCGAGTTCGTGGACGTGACCCGGATCATCGAGGAGACACTGCCCGCTCTCCGGAAGGTCCAGGAGCAGGGGAAGGTGCGCTTCGTCGGGGTGTCCGGCTACCCGCTCCGAATCTTGGAGCGCGTCCTGGAGGCCACGGAGGTCGACGCGATCATGAGCTGGGGACACTACACGCTGCAGAATCAGCGCCTGGCCGACCTGCTGCCACGGCTGGAGAAGGCCGGGGTGGGAGTGCTGAACGCCGGCCCGCTCGGCCAGCGACTGCTGTCCAGTCGCCCGGTGCCCGACTGGCTGCCGGCGTCCGCCGCGGTCCGCGAGGCCTGTCGTCGGGCGGCGGCACGCTGCACCGAACGGGGTACCGACATCGCGAAGCTGGCGCTGCAGTTCGCGATCCAGCGGGCGGACATCGCCACGACCGTCGTCAGCAGCGCCCGCCCCGACAGCGTGCGGCAGTGGATGACGTGGCTGGAGGAGCCTCCGGACCAGGAGCTGCTGGCCGAGGTCCAGGCGATCCTGAGCCCGGTGCTGAACGAGGGCTGGATCTCCGGTCGCCCGGAGAACAACTGACGCCCGGAGGATCCCGTTGAAGACCATCGTCCTCGAAGAGCCCGAGCGGCTGACGACCGTCGACCGGGAGGATCCCGGGGGCCCCGTGGCGGGGGAGGCTCTCGTCGCGGTCCGGCGGGTGGCAGTCTGCGGCACCGATCTCCACGCCTTCCTCGGCAACCAGACCTTCTTCACGTACCCGCGCGTCCTCGGACACGAGCTGGCGGTCGAGGTACTGGAGACGGGACCGGGGGTCTCGAACGTTGCCCCGGGCGACGTCTGCGCGGTGGAGCCGTACCTCGATTGCGGCGCATGCGTCGCCTGTCGAGCCGGGCGCCCGAACTGCTGCGCCTCGCTGAGGGTGCTGGGCGTCCACGTGGACGGGGGGCTGTGCGAGCGGCTGCGGATTCCGGCCCGCAAGCTCCATCCCTCGAAGACGCTGGGGCTCGACGCCCTGGCCCTGGTCGAGATGCTGTGCGTGGGCGCCCACGCGGTGGGCCGAGCCGCTCTCGAGCCGGGCTCGCGCGCGCTCGTGATCGGCGCGGGACCGATCGGCCTGGGCGTGATGGCGTTTGCGCAGCTCACCGGGGCCGGGGTGATCGCGCTCGACGTCGACCCCGCTCGTCTCGAGCACTGTCGCCGCGCGCTGGGCGTCGAGCTCACGGTGGTGGCCGGCGAGGGCGCCGACCGCCGCGTGGAGGAGTTGACCGGGGGCGATCGGGCGGAGGCCGTCTTCGACGCCACCGGCAGCCCGGCGTCGATGGCGGCGGCGTTCGGCCACGTCGGGCACGGCGGGCGTCTGGTTCTGGTGGGGCACGCCAACGCCGAGATCAGCTTCTCCGATCCGCTCTTTCACGCCCGGGAGATGACGCTCCTCGCCTCGCGCAACGCACGACCCGACGAGTTCACGCGCGCGATCGCGGCCCTCGAGGAGGGGCTCATCGACCCCGCCGGCTGGATCACGCACCGTGCCACCTTCGACGACCTGGTCGGTGCCTTCCCCGCCTTCGCCCGTCGTGAAGGCGGACTCGTCAAGGCGATCGTCGATCTGGGGTGACGTCGGCAACCTGCCAGGACATCCTCTGAGACACCCCGGGTGAACTGCCCAGTGTTATTCCGCAGCTACTGTCCTGTCACTGAAGCCGTGTGCACTCTCTGGAGCGTTCGGCGCTCGGCGGCCACCGCCAATTCGTCTGCCGGCGCATCAGCTTCGAAGTACAGCTGCGTCCTCGTCGGGGGCCCCGGCCGCCTGCGCGCCACCACGTCCAGGCCTTGAACACGACTTTGGTGACGTACCGCTAGCGCTTGCGCAGCTCGAAGGTCCCGACGACGTTGCTGCCCGCCTGATCCCTCGTGAGGTTGCCGCTCAGGGTCTCTCCGTCCCACTGCCCGTGGTAGTGCCGCATGCCACCGCGGATCTGGACGGCGAAGCGGACACGGTCACGCCCCGGCTTGTCATAGCTCAGGAAGGGCACCGTGAGCGTGATTCCCCCCTCGTAGGAGATCGTGCCCTCGCTGCGTCGGAACGTGACGGTGATATAGCGGCGACGCCCTCCCTCGGTCTCGCTGCCGGTCCACGTGCCCTCCAGCTCGAGAGGCTCCGCCTGGGGAGTGGGCGCCGCCGCGGGCGCGCTGGGGGCGGCCGCCGGAGGGGGCGCGGCCTCAGACGTCACCGAGGCGGGGACCCGCAGGGCCACCACGCGCAGCCCGTTGCGGACGGAGGACTGGATCCCGGCGACCGTCTGCCGAGAGACGGCCCCGCCCGTCCGCTGCCCGGCGTCGAACACCTGCTGGAGGGCGCGGCCCTCGGGAGCGAGAGCGGCCGCGAACCTCGGCCTTTCGCCTCTGAGGAGCATCAGGACGAGGTCGCGGTAGACGGCTTCCCACCAGCGGGCGAGTCGAGCCGGCGTCACCGGGCCGCCGCGCCCGCGCAGGCGGGTCCAGTCCTCATTGTAGGCGGCGGCGTCCGCCGCCGTGACCTCGAGGATCGCCTCGGGGTAGCCGGCGACGCTCACAACGGGTCGCGTCGCCAGATCGCGCGCCTCAGGCAGAGCCGTGGGGGCCGCGACGAGTGTAGCCACCGCTTCGTTCAGACGCTGCTGGGCGGCGAGGGCCCGCTGGGCGGCCGATCGGCCGTTCGCCGCGGAGAACACGAAGGCCGGACCGATTCCGGTCGAAACAACGGCGTGCGGGCTCTCGGGCGGGCTCGGGAAGGGCTCGGCCACGAAGTCGAGTCGGATCGGGTCGGGGGCTGGAGTGACCTGGATGATCGCGCGGCCGATCTCCTCCGAGCCCGGCACACGGACCTCCAGTGGACGTGCCGGCTCGCCCGCGGGTTGCCGCGGGACGACGACCTGTAGCTCGTCGTCGGAGGCGGACACGACCAGGGCCGCGACCCCGGCGATCCGGACGTCGTTCTGCGCCGCGTCTCGCTGGAATCCGCGGCCGGAGACCTTGAGCACATCCCCGATCGACGCCGCGGTCGGAGCCACACCGGTGACGAGGGGCAGGCGACCCACGAAGAACGGCGCGGGGTTCGACTCGACGCCTCCGACGGTCACCACCACGGGAGCCGGCGTTCCGGAAACATCGGGCAGCGGCGGCACGATGACCCGGATCTGCGTCGGATCGACCTCCAGGACCTGGGCCGCAAGGTCACCGAACCGAACGGTGGCGCCGAGCCCCCAGCCCGCCCCGGCCAGCAGGACCTCCTCGCCGGGCATGGCGACGTCCGGTGACAGCCCGTGGAGGTTGGGCCCGGCAAAGACCGAGATCTCGATCGGCTCCGACTCACGCTCTCCCCTCTTCACGACGACGGCCACCCGCCGCTCCGCGCCGGCCTCGACCACGGCCTCCGGCACCTCGACGTCGATCCGGGTAGACGACGCGCTCACAACCTTCGCCGTCGCGGCCCCGAACACGACGGTGTTCCCGGTCGCCTCGTCCGAGAAGCCGGTTCCGGTGAGCGTGGCTCTCTGTCCGACGCGGACCCTCTGGGGCGACACCTGCTCGAGCTTCGGTTTCGCACCGAGCCACCCGACGACCCCGACCACGATCGCCGCCACGATCAGCGCGGCCAGGCCCCCGAACGCGACGGGCCGGATCCACTCTCCGCCCGCGGAGCGACGGCGAGCCGGACGGCGAGCCCCGGG
>JAJDNV010000082.1 GCA_022340545.1 Acidobacteriota bacterium
CATCAACCACCTGCTCTTCAGGCGTTGATCAACGCGCTCCGAGCGTGATCCCTCCCGCCGGCGCTTCCCCGGCAGCGCCTCCGTGCAGGGCCGGTGGGCCAATCTGATCCGGCGGGTGTACCCGGAATTGGGATCCCGGCCACAAGCGTGGCTACCTGACGGCCTATCGAACGACTTCGACGATCGTCTTCAGCCTCTCATCGGCTGACGATCCTCCGAGCGCGAGCTGGAGGCGCCCCTCCTCGACGACGGACTGATTCCGCGCCTCGTCCCAGTAGGCCAGCGTCTGAGCCTTCAGCGGGATCTGCACGGTCTTCTTCTGTCCCCGGGGGACGTGGACTCGCTGGAAGCCGCGAAGCTCCTTCCGTGGCCGCGCCACCTTCGACGAAGCCCATCCCGAACGGTCGGCGGGTTGGCTGTCGGCGGGCGGCGGGTTTCGCCTCGCGCTGCGTGTACCGAGTCTCACTTCCCTCGGGGCCCGGGGTACGCGGCTCCTTCGCCGCGCCGCGCGTCTCCCTGCAGGTGCCAGCCTGGGTCTTGCCGGGGAGCTCGCGTCGCTCCCCGCGAACGGGCAGAATGCGAGTGATGGCGCTGGGCATCCCTGGGCTCGGTCTCGTGGGCCTGACCGCCTTCCAAGCCGGCAGCCTTGGATCGGGCTCCAACCGGCAATGACGATGGACGGCCCCGGCCGCGTGAGGGCGGCGATCGCGCTCCCATTCTTCTGGAGACGGATGCGGGCGTCGCGGCGGCCGCGGCCGGGAGCGGCGCCCTTCGTCCCCTTCGACGCCGCCGCCCTCGACGGGAACCCGGCTCTCACCTGGATCGGCCATGCCACCTTCTTCTTCCGGGTGGACGGGGCATCCTTCCTCACCGACCCCGTCTTCTCCGAGCGCGCAAGCCCCCTGGCCTTCGTCGGCCCGTCACGCCTCGGCCCGATCGACCTCGCCGCCCTCCCGGTCGGGGCCTACGAGCCGCGGGCGATGATGGGACCGATCCACCTCGACCCCGAGGAGGCGGTGGCGGCAGCGCTCGCCCTCGACGCGCGCCGGGTCGTCGCCATGCACTTCGGCACGTTCGACCTCGCCGACGAGCCGCTCGACGAGCCACCCCGGCGCTTCCTTGCCGAGGCCGCTCGCCGCGGCCTCGGCGAGCGCGCATTCACGATGGCGATCGGCGAGACCTGCAGGTTCTGAAGCGGCTCACCTCCAGCACCTTTGAAGGGCAACGCGGCCGGGCCGAACCGACCGTGGCGTAGGGAAGAACCCAGGAGCGGCGTCCACCGCGTCCGCCCCGGGATTGGCGGCCCGGCTCTTCTGGCGTGGCACCCCCGCGGCGCCAGGGGTATAAGGAAGGCGATGCCGATCCCGGACGGGGAGTTCAGCAAGGCCGAGACGCTCCTCGGTCCCTGGTACGGTGGGGACCTGAGCCAGAGCGAAACCCTGGCCCTGGGGACCGTCGAGCCATCCCTTCGCCTCGAGCCGGGCGCCGTCCTCAACGGCCGGTATTGCGTCGAGGAGTTCGTCGGCCGCGGGGGGATGGGCGAGGTATTTCGGGTCTCCGATGCGCTTCATCCCGACCGCAAGGTTGCCCTGAAGACCCTTCGTGCCGCCTCCCTGACCCCGGCCCGCCTGGACTGGTTCAAGGCCGAGTTCAATACGATGACGAGCCTGCGGCACCCGAACGTGGCCGCGGCCTACGACTTCGAGCCGATCCAGGGCACGACGGACTTCATCTTCACGATGGAGTACGTCGAGGGGCAGGACGCCTCAAGGGCCTCCGAGGGCGCTCCCTGGACCACGGTCGTCGACTTCCTGGTCCAGGTTTGCCGGGCCCTGACCTACCTGCACACGCGCAAGCTGATCCACTTCGACGTCAAGCCCTCCAACCTGGCGGTCGACGGTCACGGACGAGTGAAGCTGCTCGACTTCGGCCTCTCGAGCGCCCGGCACGCGACGGGTCAACTGCGCCACCGCGGCACCCCGCACTTCATGGCCCCCGAGCTGGCACGCTTGGACGCCCCGGTGGACCACCGCGTCGACCTCTATGCCCTCGGTATCACCGCCTACGCGCTCCTGTGCCGGCATCCCCCATTCGACGCGCCCAACCTGCTCGAGCTTTTCCGGCTCCACGCCTTCCAGCCCATCGTCTTCGACGGATCGGCGAGCGAGAGGATTCCTCACTGGCTGCGCGCGATCGTCGAGCGACTCTGCGCCAAGGAAGCCGCCGATCGCTACCAGACCGCCAACGACGTGATCGCGGACGTCAATCGCCAGGGGAAGCTCTCCTACGAGCTGGAGACCCACGAGACGCGGGAGAGCTACGTCCTCGCCGGCCGGTTCGTGGGCCGGGACGCCCAGCTCGGGCGCCTCGACGAGGCCGTCTCCGAGCGGACCGGAGGCCGTGGAGGCTGCCCGCCGGTCGTCCTCGTCCACGGCCAGAGCGGCGCGGGGAAATCGACCCTGCTGCGCGAGGTCCGCTACCACACGCAGCTCTCAGGGGTCGGCTACTGCGAAGGCGCCTGCCACGAGGGCAGCTCCGCCGACTTCGCTCCCCTCGCTCCGGTCGTCGCCTACCTCGTCCGCCTGGCCGAGGCGACCGAGGCCGAGGGACTGCTCGAGGACTTCGGCCCCGACCTGGCGAAGGTCTATCCCCCGCTCGCTCGAGAGAAGGGAATCCGCCCGGCGGCGACACTCCCCGATCCGGACGGTGAGCGCCGGCGACTGCGGGAACAGCTCACCGGCTTCTTCGTCGGCCTCGCCGACATCGTGCCCTTTGCCGTCGCGATCGAGGACCTTCAGTGGGCCCGCAGCGGCCTCACCGAGGCGCTCACCCACCTCGCGAACGCGATCGCGATCCGCGAGCGGGCGGGCCGGCCGGTACGTCTCGTCCTCCTCGGCAGCTTCCGCGAGGACGAGGTGGACGGGCGCCCGGTGGCCCGGCTGCTGGCGGACCCCGGCCTCGAGAGCAGCGTCGAGCGGATCGGTCTGACGCCTCTCGACCGGTCCCAGGTCGGTCTCGTGCTCGCGTCCATGCTCGGCGTGGACCGCTTGCCGGACGCCTTCGTCGAGCGCGTGTGGGAGGAGACCCGAGGCAACCCCTTCTTCGTCGAGGAGGTCATGCGGACCCTCCTCGACGTCGGTGTCGTGTCGCTGGAGGACGGCGCCTGGTCGGCCCGGAGCAGCGTCGGCGAGATTCCCATCCCCTCGAGCGTCGCCACCGTCTTTCGTCGACGCGCGGCGCTCCTCGACCCCGCCCAGCGCGGCCTGATGGAGCTGCTGGCGGTGGCGGGGAGGCCGATCTCGACGGACGTCCTCGCCGACGCCAGCGGCCTCGCGCCCGGGGCGTTCTACGCGGCGCTGTCGGCGCTCATCCGCAATCGAATGGTCGACACCCTTCGCGGGGCGGAGCCGCTCCATCGCGTGGCCCACGCGCGCATGGTCGAGACGGTCCGCAGTGACCTGGACCCGGGCCAACTGCCGGCCCTGCACCGGCGGCTGGCGGCGACGATCGAGAGAGTCTACGCCCACCGGATCGACGAGCACGTCTATGAGCTGGCCGACCACTACAACGCCGCCCTGCCGCTCATCGTCGAGCCGGCGGAGCGCACGAAGGTGGCCCGCCTCAACCTGTCCGCGGCCGCCACCGCGAGGGCCGCCGCCGCCTTCGATGCCGCCCGCACCTACTCCTCCGCCGCCCTCGACCTGCTACCCGAGGAGACGTGGACCACGGACCACGACCTCATGGCCGACACCGTGAAGCGCCTGGCCGAAGCGGAGTGTGTCACCGAGCGTTTCGACGAGGCCGAGAGGCACTACCGGCTTCTCGCCGCGCACGCGCGGACACGCCTCGAGAAGGTCCAGCTCGCCGTCGAGCGGTGCAGGAACGCCGCCGCGATGGGGCGACTCTCCGAGGCACTGGACGCCGCCTTTGAGGGTTTCGCCGAGCTGGGTCTGCGCTACCCCCGGCGACCCGGCACGCGCCACGTCGTGCCCCTGATGCTGAGGGCCCGCCTCCTGCGGCTGCGCCGGTCAGCCGACGAGCTCTGCCGGCGGCCCGACGTCGAGGACCCCGAGAGGAAGGCGCTCCTCGCCCTCCTGAACTCGGCGATCGCGCCGGCCTTCATGAGCCGCGACGAGTCGATGCTGGCCCTCCTGAACCTCAAGGGACTCCTCCTCAGCGCGCGGTGGGGGCACACCCCCGAGACCTCTTCGTTCTACGCAATCCACGCCTTCATCCTCGAGCACGGCCTTGGGGACTTCCGGGGCGGCGAGTGGTTCGGGCGCATCGCCCAACGCCTCACCCAACGATATTCGGAGCGCTTCCTGTCCGGGGGGGCGGAGTTCGTGCTGGCGGCCATGGTCCTCCCCTGGCACGAGCCGTTGCGAGCGACCGCCGCGCTGCAGCTGGATCTTCACAAGCGTTGTCTCCGCGTCGGGGACATGCTCTATGCGGGCTTCAGCCTGAACGTCGCCATCACCCAGACCCTCCTGTTCGCGGAATCGATCGAGACCTTCCTGCGCTTCCTGGACGAGCACGAGGGGTTCCTGCTGCGCCTGAACAACCCCCACACCGTCGCCGAGCTCGTCGCGCTCCGGCAGATGCTCAAGGTCTTCACCGG
>JAJDNV010000133.1 GCA_022340545.1 Acidobacteriota bacterium
TCGTTCCCGGTCTGCTCGAACACCTGGGCGAGGATGGATCCCCCCAGACGCTCACGGGCACCCGCGAGGTCGATGAAGACGAGGTCCGTCGGCGGCTCGGTGCGCAGCCGCGGGGTCAGGGTGCGGCGGACGTCGTCACACGGGGCGAACGCCGAGACGATGAGCGAGAGCGGCCCGACCACCTCGCGAGCCCGGCCGCGCTCTTCCCAGGTCGTGCGCATGGACATCGAGTCCTTGCCCACCGGGATGCCCACGCCCAGCCGGGGGCAGAGGTCCAGGGCCACCGCCTTCACCGTGTCGAAGAGGGCCGCGTCCTCCCCGGGGGAGCCGGCGGCGGCCATCCAGTTGGCGGAGAGCTTCACGCGCGAGAGCTCGACGGGAGCCGCGGCGAGATTGGTCAGGGCCTCCCCGACCGCCATCCGCCCCGAGGCCGGCCCGTCGAGCACCGCGAGCGGCGTGCGCTCTCCCATGGCGAAGGCCTCGCCGGCGTAGCCCTCGAAAGCGAGGAGGGTTGTCGCGCAGTCGGCCACGGGCACCTGCCACGGACCCACCATGGGATCGCGCGAGCACAGACCCCCGACCGTCCGGTCGCCGATGGTGATCAGGAACGTCTTGTCGGCGACCGCGGGGTGAAGGAGGACGCGCCGGACGGCCTCCGCCAGGTCGATCCCCTCCGCACGGAACGGCGCCAGCTCCGGCTCGAGCCGCGTCACGTCGCGCGTCATCCGAGGCGGCTTGCCGAGGAGCGCGGGCAGATCCATGTCCACCGGCGAGTTGTCGAAGAGGCGATCGCGGACCTCGAGGTGCTGCTCGCCGGTCGCCTCGCCGACGACGGCGAAGGGGCACCGCTCGCGCGCGCACAGCGCCTGGAAGAGGTCGAGCCTGTCCTTCGCGATGGCGAGGACGTAGCGCTCCTGGGCCTCGTTGCTCCACACCTCGCGGGGGGTCATGCCCGGCTCCTCGTTGGGGGCCGCACGCAGGTCGATGCGCGCCCCGCGCCCGGCTCCGTGGGCGAGCTCGGGCAGGGCGTTCGAGAGCCCGCCCGCCCCCACGTCGTGGATCGACAAGATCGGATTGTCGGCCCCGAGAGCCCAGCACCGGTCGATGACCTCCTGGGCCCGCCGCTGGATCTCCGGGTTGCCGCGCTGGACGGAGTCGAAGTCGAGGTCGGCGGTGTTGGCACCGGTCGACATGGAGGAGGCCGAGCCGCCTCCCATGCCGATGAGCATCCCCGGGCCGCCGATCTGGATGAGAAGCGCACCCGGCGGGATCTCGCCCTTGTGCGCGTGCTCAGCCCGGACGTTGCCCACGCCTCCGGCGATCATGATCGGCTTGTGGTATCCGCGGACGACCCCCGCCACCTTCTGCTCGTACGTCCGGAAGTAGCCGCCGAGGTTGGGCCGGCCGAACTCGTTGTTGAACGAGGCGGCGCCGACAGGACCCTCGATCATGATGGTCAGAGGGGAGGCGATCCGGTCGGGCCGCGACTCGGGTCCCTCCCAGGGCCGCTCGAACCCCGGCAGACGCAGGTTCGAGACCGAGAAGCCACACACCCCCGCCTTGGGCTTCGCCCCCCGGCCGGTCGCTCCCTCGTCGCGGATCTCGCCCCCCGAGCCCGTGGCCGCTCCGGGGAAGGGGGAGATCGCGGTCGGGTGGTTGTGCGTCTCGACCTTCATCAGGATGTGGGTGGGGTCCTCGTGGAATGCGTAGCGCCCCGTCGCCGGGTCCGCGAAGAAGCGACGGACGGTGCGGCCTTCTATCACCGCCGCGTTGTCCGAGTACGCGCTCACCGTACCCCGCGGGCTCGCCTTCTCCGTCTCGCGGATCATCTGGAAGAGCGACCGGGGCATCGCCTCGCCGTCCACGATCCAGTCGGCGTTGAAGATCTTGTGACGGCAATGCTCGGAGTTCGCCTGGGCGAACATCGTGAGCTCGACGTCGGTCGGGTTGCGGCCCTGGCGCCCGAAGTAATCGAGGAGGTAGTCGGCCTCGTCCGAAGCGAGGGCGAGGCCCATCTTCAGGTTGGCCTCGGCGAGCGCGTCGCGGCCCCGGGCGAGGATGTCGATCTCGCTCAAGGGCTTCGGCTCGAAGTGGTGGAAGAGCTCGTCGGCCTCCTCGACCGACGCCATCACCACCTCGGTCATCCGGTCGTGCAGCAATGGCAGTGCGGGCGAGATCTCGGCCGTCCTTCCATCAAGATGGAAAGCGGTACCGCGCTCGACCCGCCGCACCACCCCGAGCCCGCACTGGCGGGCGATGTCGGTGGCCTTGGAGGACCAGGGGGAGATGGTCCCGATCCGTGGCGTCACGAGGATCACGCGCTCGCGAAGCTCGCCCGGCGTCGGCCCCTCGGGCCCGTACGTGAGGAGGCGGTCCAGGGTCCGCTGCTCGTCCGGGGTGAGCTGCCGCTCGATCTCGACGAAGTGCCAGTACTGGGTGGTGGTGACGTGCAGCCCCTTGCAGGTGGCGGCGACGAGCGCGTTGAGCTTCTCGAGGCGGAAGTCCGAGAGGGCGGTGCCCCCCGGGAGCTTCAGTATGGCCATGCCGGATTCTATATCGGGGGTCGGGCCGCTCCGGTCCGCCGCCCGGTGCCTGGGATAGAGTCGGCGCCGGCCGGCCGTGTGGCCGCCATCCCTGTATTCCTGGGCGCATCAGCGTCGTGTTGACCGGCCGCAACGCACCGGCATAGGTTGGTGTCCATGAGGGTGCGCCTGCAGTACGGAACCACCGGTCTCGAGACGGACATCCCGTCCGAGCACGTGACCGTCATCGAGCCGCGCTTCGTGGAGGGCCTGGCCGAGGAGGCCACGGCCTTCCGCGACGCGGTTCGACGTCCCATCGGGACGCCGCCCCTCAAGGAGATCGTGCGGGCGCAGGATCGGGTGGCGATCGTCATCCCCGACTCCACGCGACCCCTCCCCTCGGACCGGATTCTGCCGTGGGTCTTCGAGGAGCTCTCGCACGTTCCCGCCGAGCGCATCGTGATCGTCAACGGGACGGGCTCGCACCGCGCGAACACCCCGGAGGAGCTGGAGGCAATGGTGGGCCGGGCCGTGCGTGAGCGCTACTCGCTGGTGAACCACGACGCTCACGACCCGACCACCATGGTCACGGTCGGGAGCTCGCCGGACGGCGAGCCGGTTCGGATGAACCGCGAGTACGTCGAGGCCGATCGACGCATCGTCCTCGGGTTCATCGAGCCGCACTTCATGGCGGGGTTCTCCGGGGGCTACAAGGGCATCTTCCCGGCGGTGGCGGACATCGCGTCGATCATGCGGTATCACGACGCCCGGACGATCGGCCACGCCTTGAGCACCTGGGGGGTGCTCGAGGGGAACCCGACGCAGGAGCTGATCCGGCACAACGGGGCCCTCCTGCCCCTCGACTTCTGCCTCAACGTCACCCTGAACCGGAACCGCGAGATCACGCGTTTCTTCTGCGGGCACCCGGTCGAGGCCCACCTCGAGGGTTGTGCCTTTTCGAAGGAGACGGCGATGGTGGCCTGCGATCGGCCCTTCCCGATCGTGGTGACGACGAACAGCGGCCATCCCCTCGATCAGAACCTGTACCAGACGGTCAAGGGAATGTCGGCGGCCTCGCAGATCGTGGCGAACGACGGCTACATCGCCACCGCCTCGCGGTGCAACGACGGCTTTCCCGACCACGGGAACTTTCGGACGCTGCTCTTCGAGCACGACTCCCCACGCGCCCTGCTCGACACCATCGAGGCCCCGGGCTTCTCGATGTACGACCAGTGGGAGGCGCAGCTCCTGGCCATCATCCAGCTCAAGGCGCGTGTGGGCCTCCAGAGCGAGCTGCCGCCGGAGGACGTGAGGCGGGCCCACATCGAGCCCCTGGAAGACGTGGGCGCGGCGGTGGGCCGGGAGCTCGAGCGGATCGGCGGCGAGGCGCCGGTGGCGGTCCTTCCCGAGGGGCCCCAGACGATCCCGTACGTCGCGTCCCGATAGTGACGTGAGCTCCGGATCAGGGTTGGCCGGCGGGGGACCACCTTCCGAGTGGTGGTAGCCTGATGGAGTCAGGAGGCGTGGGCATGGCGAAGCGTTCGGCGTGGGAGACGGTCAAGCTCCAGGGCGAGCAGGTCGTCGACGAGGCCCGGAAGATCATCCACGAGGGCAACGTCCGTCGGGTCGTGGTCAAGCAGAAGGGGCAGATCGTCGCGGAGTTCCCGCTGACCGTCGGGGTGGTGGCCTCGGTGGCGGCTCCGGTGCTCGCGGCGATCGGGGCCCTCGTGGCGCTCCTCACCGATTGCACGATCGACCTGGAGCGCCGCCGGTCGCCACGAGGCCGGGCCGGGGCGGCGGCCCCACGCAGGAAGACGGCTGTCCAGAAGAAGACCACGGGGCGCAAGAAGACGAGAAAGACCGCCCGGCGAGCCAGGATCCGCTGAGGTCTCTCCGAGGGCGCGCGATCGGCAAGAAGCGATGGGCGAGCGGTGTGTGGATCCCGTCTGGGAAGACCCGGAGCGCGTCGAGCAGTTCGCCCGCAAGCCCCCCGACCACCGCCTGCAGGCGTTGATCGAGGCCGAGCCGAACCCCGGACGCCTCCGTGCCCTCGATGTCGGCTGCGCCGGCGGACGTAACACGGTCTTCCTCGCCGAGCACGGCGTGGACGTCAGGGCCACCGACGGCTCGACGGCCATGGTCGAACGCACGCGCGAGCGCCTCGCTGCGATCGTCGGACCGGAGGAAGCCGCCAGC
>JAJDNV010000158.1 GCA_022340545.1 Acidobacteriota bacterium
ATCGCGGTGGCGCCCACGAGTCCCCAGCCCACGGCCTCGCCGTGCGTGAAGCGCCGATAGCCGGTCACCGACTCCAGAGCGTGGCCGAGGGTGTGTCCCAGGTTGAGCACGCGGCGCAGCCCGCCTTCGCGCTCGTCCCGCCCCACGACGTCGGCCTTGATGGCGCAGGCAGAGGCGATGGCGCTCTCGGCGTCGGAGGCGGGCCAGTCCTTGAGGCCCTCCGGGGCCTCTCGAAGAGCGGAGAAGAGCGCCCGGTCACCGAGGACCGCGCACTTGAGAACCTCGTAGGCCCCGGCCCGCAGCTGTCGCCGGGGCAGGGTCTCCAGCAGGGCGGGGTCGGCCACGACCGCCCGGGGCTGGTGAAAGGCCCCGATCAGGTTCTTGGCCCCGGGGTGGTTGATCCCGACCTTGCCCCCGAGCGAGCTGTCGACCATCGACAGCAGGGTGGTGGGGAGGCCCACCCAGTCGACGCCCCTCATGTAGGTGGCAGCGGCGTATCCGGCCAGGTCGCCCACGACGCCGCCGCCGAGGGCCACCACGAGGCCATCGCGTCCAAACCGGGCGGCGAGGAACGCCTCGTACAACCCCTCGAGTGTCTTCCGGCTCTTGAACCGCTCACCGTCCGGGACGAGGACCAGGTGAAGGGGTCCGAGGGACCGGAGGCCCTTCTCCACCGCCTTCCCGTGAAGCGCATGAACCCGGCGGCTCGCCACCAGCACGATGCGTCGGCCGCCGAGGTGGGAGAGCAGCTCGGGCAGCTGGCGCACGAGGCCGCGGCCCACCGAGACGGTGTAGCGGCGCACGCCCAGCTCGACCGGGATCTCCAGCATCGCCCGGCAGCATAGCACCACGCCCCGGCGGCTCGGGCGAGCGGGCCGCGGGGCCGAACCTCGGGCTCCCGCTCCGGCCACAGCGGTTCTGCTAGACTGGGCGCTTTGAGCATGAGCGCCACCGCCCCGCTGTTCCCGTTCGCCGAGTACTGGGCGTTCTACGTGGGCTTCACCGCCTTCGTCCTCGTGCTCCTGGCGGTCGACCTCGGGGTGTTCCATCGCGAGCCCCACGCCGTCTCGATGCGGGAGGCCGCCCGCTGGAGCGTCGTCTGGGTGACCCTCGCCCTGAGCTTCAACGTCGCCTTCTACCTCTACATGCGGTGGAGCTTCCCCCTCGATCCTCGCCTGATGGCCATCCCGGGGTTCGAGCCGTTCCTCGCCGCACGGGAGACCGCCTTCGAGTTCCTGGCCGGCTACGTGGTCGAGTACTCGCTGTCGGTGGACAACATCTTCGTGTTCGTGGTGGTGCTGTCCTACTTCGGTGTCCCCGCGGCCTACCAGCACCGGGTCCTCTTCTTCGGGATCATGGGCGCGCTGGTCTTCCGCGGCACCTTCATCACCCTCGGGGCCATCCTGCTCCAGTTCGAGTGGGTGGCCTGGCTGTTCGGGGCCTTCCTCGTGTTCACGGGGGCCAAGATGATGTTTGGGCCCGAGAGCGGGCCCGTCGAGCCCCACGAGCGCTGGGTCATCCGGCTCTTCCGACGGTACGTGCCCGTCACCGGGGTCTTCAAGGGACAGCGGTTCTTCGTCCGCGAGGAGGGACGGCTCCACGCTACCCCCCTCCTGATCGCTCTTGTCTTCCTGGAGATGACGGACATCCTCTTCGCCGTCGACTCGGTGCCCGCCATCTTCGGCCTGACGAAGGAGCCGCTGGTCGTCTACACCTCGAACATCTTCGCCATCCTGGGCCTGCGCAACCTCTACTTCCTCCTCGCGGGGGCGGTGGACAAGTTCCACCTGCTGAAGTACGGCCTCGGGGTCGTGCTCATCTTCGTCGGCGTCAAGATGGCGATCCTGAACGACCTCTGGGACGGACACTTCCCGATCACCGTCTCGCTCGGCATCATCGTGGGCGTGATCGCCGTCTCGATCACGCTGTCGCTTCTCTTTCCGAAGGCACTGGAGGAGCCTCGCTGACAATGGAAAACGATCGCGTCCTGAAGGAGATCACCCCGAAGAGCAAGGACCACTCGCAGTGGTACCTGGACGTCGTCCTGAAGGCCGACATGGCCGACTACGGCCCGGTCAAGGGGTGCATGATCATCAAGCCGTACGGGTACTCCGTCTGGGAGACCATGCAGCGCGACATGGACCGGCGCATCAAGGAGACCGGCCACGTCAACGCCTACTTCCCCCTGTTCATCCCGAAGAGCTTCCTCGAGAAGGAGCAGGAGCACGTGGAGGGCTTCTCGCCCGAGTGCGCCTGGGTGACGGTGGGCGGGGGAGAGGAGCTCGAGGAGCCGCTGGCCATCCGACCGACCTCGGAGGCCATGATCTGCTCGATGTACGCGAAGTGGGTCCAGTCCTGGCGGGACCTCCCCATCCTCATCAACCAGTGGTGCAACGTCGTCCGCTGGGAGAAGGTGACGCGCCCGTTCCTCCGGACCACCGAGTTCCTCTGGCAGGAGGGCCACACCCTGCACGAGACCGAGGAGCAGGCGGAGGAGGAGACCCTCAGGATGCTCGAGGTCTACCGCAGCTTCTCCGAGGAGACGCTGGCGATGCCCGTGCTCTGGGGCCGCAAGAGCGAGAGCGAGAAGTTCGCGGGGGCCCTGCGCACCTACACCATCGAGGCGCTGATGGGCGACGGCAAGGCGCTGCAGGCCGGGACCAGCCACAACCTGGGCCAGCACTTCGCGACCGCCTACGGGATCGAGTACCTGGACCGGGATCAGGAGCGGACCAAGCCCTGGTCCACGTCGTGGGGGACCTCGACCAGGATGATCGGCGGTCTGATCATGACCCACGGCGACGACGCCGGGCTGATCATGCCGCCGAAGGTGGCCCCGTACCAGGTGGTGATCGTCCCGATCCCCCCGAGAAAGGGCGGCGACTGGAACGAGGCCATCCTGCCCAAGGCCCGCGAGGTCGCGGAGACGCTGCGGGGGGCCGGCTTCCGAGTCCACCTCGACGACCGGGATCAGTTCCAGACCGGGTACAAGTACTCCGACTGGGAGATGCGGGGGGTGCCGTACCGTCTGGAGATCGGCCCCAAGGACGTCGCCAAGGAGCAGTGCGTCCTCGTCCGCCGCACCGATCGCCACAAGGACTTCGTGCCCCTGACGGGGGTGGCGCAGCGGCTCGGCGAGCTCCTCGACGGGCTGCAGAGGGACCTCTTCGAGCGGGCGAAGCAGTTCACGGCCGACAACACCACGTCGGTCTCGTCCTACGACGACTTCAAGGAGGTCATGAGGACGAAGCGTGGCTTCATCCTCGCGGGCTGGAACGGCGATCCTGCCGTCGAGGCCCAGATCAAGGAGGAGACGAAGGCCACCATCCGCGTGATCCCGATGGACGGCGGCCGCGAGGTCCCCTGCGTCGTGACGGGCGAGAAGGGCCGCGAAGTGTACTTTGCGCAGGCCTACTAGCGGCAGCTTCTCCCACGGAAGCTGAGAACCTGCCGCGGTCCTTTGTCGCGTCACCGCTGCGGGGACGTCGGTGATGCGACCCTTGATGAACAACCTCTCTCCTCGTCTCGACCGGCCCCAGCCGGCGTGAGCTGCGAGCTGGCCCTCGGTCTGGAGAGCGAGATCGGGGCTCCCTCGGGCATCGTTGGGGGTCTCGTTTCCTTGAGGCGCCCCGGAAGCCCCGGGATAATGCGCCCCATGGGACAGCTCCTGTGGAGCCGCGTCAGGTGGGCCCAGGGGCCGGAGGACCTTCGGACCCTCGCGATCGCCCTCGTCGCCGTCCCGCTGACGTGGGTGGTCCTCCTCGGGTGGCGGCCGCCCCTGGCCGTCTTCGATCACGACGGCGCCTCGCTCTTCCTCCTCCTGGCCGAGGAGCTGAGGGAGGTCGCCGGCGACTGGGGCGCCCTGCTCTGGCGGGCCGACCTCCTGGGCGGCGTGAAGGTGAGAGACACCGTCGGTCCCTTCCCGCCCCTCGGGATCCTCGCCTGGCTAGGGCTCGGGCCCACGGCGATGCTCGTGGGCACGACCTTTCTTCTCCAGACCGTCTTCGCCTTCTTCGGTATCCGGACAGCCACCGACCTCGCCCACGCCTGGACGGGATCCCGGCCGAGGCCGAACCTGCTGATGGTCATGGCCGGGGTGTGGCTGTGCGGCTTCGCGCCCGTCCTCGGATGGCGCGTGGCCCACGGGCATCTCACCCTGATGGCCGGGATGCTTCCCTTCCTGGCGGCGGTGTCCCTCGTGAGCGCAGCGGCCGCGGGGAGCCTCGGCCTCGTGCTCGTCGCCGTCGCGGCGGGAGCGGCGAGCTGCGGACTGCTCTTCACGGGCCACCAGATGGTCTTGTACGGGGCCGTCTTCGGCGGACCCATCCTGGTCGCTCTCTGGCTCGATGCCCCGCGGCGCGATTTGATTCTGGCTCCCGCCCTGACGCTTCTGGGGGCGCTCTGCCTGGCTCTCCCGTCCCTCTGGGGAGTGCTCTGCCATGCCCTCAGCTCGGACTCTCTCCGCACTTTGTCCGGAATGGGCCTCGCCTACTCCTACATGACCGCGACACCCCTGGACTGGCTCACGTCCGTCGGGTGGACGCGGGAGGCCGTTCCTCTCTCCCGGCCCGAGATTCTCCACCACGAGACGAACCTCCCCCTCGGCCCGGTCGTGGTACTTCTCGTCCTCGTCCCCTGGCACCGGGCCAGGGCGCTGGCGGCTGGTCTGGGAGTGAGCGTGGCGCTCGGGGTTGCCTTCAGCGTGCGAGTCCCTCTCCTGGCGGATGCCCTGCTCTGGCTCATTCCTCCCCTCGACAGCTTCCGCGTCCCCTCCCGGGCGCTTCTTCCCGCCCTGGCCATCGTGCCGATCCTGGCCCTGGCCGCGGCCCTCGCAGCCGGCCCGTTACTGCGGAAACACGCGCTCCCCGCCCTGATTCTGGCCCTGGCCCTGTTTGCTCTTCCGCCGCTGTTTCGCGAGGTCTTGGCCTGGAGCCTCGTGGGGGGAGGGGCCCTCGCCGTCCTGAGGAGGCCGCTGCTCCGGGCGGCGACTGCGGCCCTCCTCCTGGGGCTGGCCGGAGGGTCCGTCGGGGCCTTCGGGGAGCGGCTGCCGGCCTTCC
>JAJDNV010000178.1 GCA_022340545.1 Acidobacteriota bacterium
CGGAGCTATCGCCGCGGGAACTGGCCTGGCATGTGACCGACACGCGAGGGTGGTTCATCGTAAGTGTTCTGTGAAGCCCGCCTGGACGTGAGCGCGTCGCTCATTCATTGTCGGCCGCATGGAAACAAGAGATCGCAAGCGTGTCAGTTTTCACAAAGATGCCCCAGCGTGAAGGGCAGGTTTTTCAGAAGCATGCCCCACCGGGCTTTTCAATCATGCCCCACCCCAGAGGCTGAGTTTTTCAAACATGCCCCACCCCCTGGGACCGTGCACCGGCCAGAATCTCGCCACCGAAAGGAGGGCGAGGGATGGCCTACTTGGAGCACGGTATGTGGGAAGTCCTTGATGTCCTGCGCCGGTTGCACCGCGGAGAGAGCCAGGTGGCGATCGGCGCTGCCACGGGGCGGGATCGGAAGACCATTCGACGGTACCTCCGGGCCGCCCGGGAGCTGAGCTGGGACCCGGCGCAAGAGCCGGACGAGGCCCTGGCCGGCCGGGTGCTGGAGCGCTTGCGACCCGGTCCCCGATCGGCGGCCCCGGTTCCGGTCGACCGGCTCCTGCGCCAGCATCGCTCTCAGATCCGCGTGTGGCTGGCCGAAGGTCCTGACGGCCGTGGCAGTCTGACCCTCACCAAGGTCCGCAAGCTCCTCGCCCGGCAGGGAGTCCCGGTCTCCTACAGCAAGCTCTACCGGTTCTGTGTCGAGCACTGCGCGTTCGGCCAGCGACGACGCCTGACCGTGCGAGTGGCCGAGTCTCCGCCCGGGGAGGTGGCCGAGGTCGACTTCGGGCGTCTGGGGCTCGTCTACGATCCACAGCGAGAGCGCCGGCGGATCGCCCGCGCTCTCATCGTCACCCTGGTCCACAGCCGGCACCAGTACGTCCACGTCAGCTACTCCCAGAAGCTTCACGACCTCATCGACGGGATCGAGGATGCCTGGGAGTTCTTCGGTGGTTGCACCAAGCGGGTCGTGCTCGACAACCTCCGGGCCGCGGTCACCAAGGCCGATCGCTACGACCCGGTCTTCCAGCGCACGTTCGACGAGTACGCTCAGTACCGCGGGTTCATCATCGACCCTGCCCTGCCCCGCCATGGTCAGGGGAAGCCGCATGTTGAGCGCGGTGTGCCCTATGTCCGCGAGAGCTTCTTCCGTGGCGAGGACTGGCTCGACATCGACCATGTCCAGCGCGAGGCCCGTACGTGGTGCTTGACCGAGGCCGGGACTCGGCGCCATGGCACCACCGGCAAACGACCGCTGGCGGTGTTCGAGGAGGAGGAGAAGCCGACACTGATCCCGATCCACGGTGCCCGCTTCGACGCCCCGCACTGGGCCGAGTGCATCGTTCACCCCGATCACCACATCCAGTTCCGCAAGGCCACGTACTCGATCCCGACCCGCTACGTCGGCAAGACGGTCACCGTCCGCGGCGACCGGGCGCTGGTCCGAGCCTACTACCGCGGACAGATGATCAAGGTCCACCCTACTCAGCCCCCCGGTGGACGGATCACCGACTACAACGACTACCCCGAGGAGATCGCCCCCTACGCCATGCGCGATCCCGATCGCGTCATCCATCAGGCGCGTCGGATCGGCGAGCGGACCGGCCGCTTCGCCGAACAGCTGTTATCCGGACCCTTCCCCTGGTCGCGACTACGGCAAGCCCAGAAGCTGCTCCGGCTGGCCGCCAAGTACGGCCGACAGCGCCTCGAGAAGGCCTGCCGGCGCGCACTGGCCTTCGATCTCATCAACGTCCGGCGGCTCGAGGGGATCCTCCGGGACGACCTCTCGGTCGACGATCAGCCCGAGGTCCCACCGCCGATCATCCCGCTCCCTTCACGCTTCCTACGCCCCAGGGGAAGCTTCACCCACCATCCCCACACCGAGGAGGTGACCGATGGAGATTAAGCCGTCGCTCAAGGCCGTCCTCAAGCGACTCCGCCTCTCGGGCATCCTGCCCACACTGCCCGATCGGGTCGCGTACTCCCGTCAGGTGTCTCTCGCCCCGGAGGACTTCCTCGAACTCGTCCTCCAGGACGAGATCAGCCGGCGCGACCACAAGTCGCTCGAACTCAGGCTGCAGCGCGCCTGCTTCGATCAGGACCACACCTTCGAGGGGTTTGACTGGGACGCTCCGGTCACCTTCGACCGTGACCGGGTCCGGGATCTGTTCAACCTCGGCTTCCTCGATCGCCACGAGGACGTCCTGTTCCTCGGCCCCGTGGGCACCGGCAAGACCTTCCTCGCCTCCGCCCTCGGCCACGCCGCCTGCCGGGCCGGGCGCAGCGTCCTGTTCGTCCGTGCCGATCCCATGCTCAAGGAGCTCAAACAGGCCCGCGCCGACAACTCCTACGAGAAGGTCCTCAGACGCTGGCTGGCCCCGGATCTCCTGATCGTCGACGACTTCGCCCTCCGCCGCCTGGACACCATGCAGTCCACCGACATCTACGAGGTGATCATCGGCCGGCACCGTCGTGCGGCCACCATCTTCACCAGCAACCGGGACGTCGAGGAGTGGATCCCGCTGTTCGACGACCCGGTGCTCGCTCAGAGCGCGCTCGACCGACTGGCCCATAACGCGCACCAGGTCACCATCGACGGCGAGAGCTATAGGCGAAAGCAGCAGCCAGGGCGTGCGGTCACCACCGACACCAAACCGAAGGGAAGGAGGAAGAGCTGATCCAGGGGCTCACGGATGCCCCGATCTTGTCGTTGACCCCGGCCTCTCCGAGGCAAACATGCCCTTCCGTGGGCGAACATCTTGCGGGCTGCGGCCGGATCGACGACACTGTCAAACGAGCGTTCGGAAGTCACGACTGGTCCCAGGGGGCTGGGGCATGGTTTGAAAAAGCCCCTGGGGCATGATTGTGGAAAATGACACGCTTGGTGTTGCCCATCAGCCGGCGCTTCCCGGCCTCCAGGAACTCCTTGCTCCAGTTGTAGTAGAGATTCGGGCTGATGCCCTCGCGACGACAGAGCTCCACGATGCTCTCTTCGCCCTTCAGCCCCTCAAGGACGATGCGGATCTTCTCTTCGGAGGAAAACCGGCGGCGGGTCCTGCGGTGAATCTCCCGGACTCGAGACTGAGGATCGCTCTTCTCGG
>JAJDNV010000186.1 GCA_022340545.1 Acidobacteriota bacterium
TCGTCGGGCTCGAGGCGGAACACCTGCGCCTCGCGGGAGCTGAAGTCGACGGAGACGTAGGTCCGGGGGGCAAACACCCGGAACTTGCGGACCTTCTCGACCGACACCCGGCTCGCGGTCAGGTTGGCGATGAGCCCGGAGGCGAAGCGGAGACGCGCGTTGGCGATGTCCACACGGGGGGTGAGGACGGGGACCCCGACCGCCTCGATCTGGGTGGGCTCGGAGCCGTCGAGGGCGAGGACGATGTCGAGGTCGTGGATCATGAGGTCCAGCACCACGTCCACGTCCAGGCTGCGGGACGAGAAGGACCCGAGCCGGTGCACCTCGATGAACCGAGGGGCCTCGACCGTCTCGATGAGGACGTCGGTGGCCGGGTTGAAGCGCTCGATGTGCCCGACCTGGAGAACGGCCTGCTTCTGCTTCGCCAGGCTCACGAGGTCGTCCGCCTCCGCCAGCGTCGCGGTCATCGGCTTCTCCACGAGGACGTCGCACCCGCACTCGAGGGCGCGACGCGCGACCGCGTGATGGTCGACGGTCGGCACGGCCACCGACACGGCCTGGACCTCCTTCAGAAGGGCGTCGAGCTCGGGAAGGACAGGACACCCGTATTCCTTCGCCACCGCCTCCGCGCGGGCCGTGTCGTGGTCGTGAATCCCCACCAGGCGGGCCCCGGGTGAGGAGGCCCAGACGCGCGCGTGGTGACGCCCCAGCGCACCGACGCCGACCACCCCGACGCGCACCGCACCATCGTTCACGAGCTCTCCCCCTCTCCCTCCGGCACCTCCAGGCCCCAGACGGCAAGGCCCGCGGTCTCGGCCCGCTCGAGGAACCCTTCCTTGTCGATGATCAAGGTCCGCCCCGCGTCGACGGCGAGCACCCGGGCGCCGGCCTCGGCCATGGCCTCGTGCGTTCCCGAGCCGACCACCGGCACGTCGAAGCGCATGTCCTGGCCGGGCTTCGACACCTTGACGACGATCGTCCCGGGGCCGGCCAGGCGTCCTGCCCGGCGGATCACCTCGTCGGTGCCCTCCATCGCCTCGAGCGCGACGGCGGCGCGGTCCTTGACGACGACGGTCTGGCCCAGGTCCATCCCGGCAAGGGTGCGGGCCACCTTCTCCCCGTACTCCAGGTCGGCCCTCTCGGCCCGGGACGGCTTCCGGCGGGTCATGGCCCCCGTCTCGGCCAGCTGATCGCCCAGGAAGGCCACCGACGGGAGCAGGCGGATGCCCTCGCGCCCGAGGGCGTCGGCCACTCCCCCGATCAGGCTGTCGGTGTTCTTGAAGGCGAGACGGGCCAGCACCCCCACCAGCTTCAGGTCCGGCACGATGTCGGAGAAGATCTGCTTGTGCTGGACCTGCCCCGCCATCAAGGCCTCGTGGACCCCCGCCCGCCGCAGGAGGTCGATCGCGCGGCCGAGCTCGCCGAGACCAACCCAGTGAAGCTCGTCGACCTCCGTCTCCAGTCCCGGATCGGTCTCCTCGCGGATGGCGAGGGCCACGACACGGCGTCCGGCGCGACGGGCCCCGGCCGCGGCCAGAAAGGGGAAGCGTCCGTTGCCGGCGATCACGCCGAGGGGCTCGCCCTCCCCCACGCCGCTCAGGCCTCCCCGCCCTCTTCGGATCCGGCTCCGTCGGCGCGGGGCCGCAGCACGACGCCCCGCTTCGCGCTGCGGATGAACTCGACGAGCGTCGCGACCTCCGGGGTGTGCGGCCCCTCGGTCTCGAGGGTGTGCACGGCCTCGGAGGCGTTCTGGCGCATCAGGACGCGAAAGGCCTGCTTCAGGGCGCCGATCGCCTCCGCGGAGAGGCCCCTTCGTCGCAGCCCCACGAGGTTCGGGCCGTACAGCCGGGCCCGATCCCCGACGGTCATCGAGAACGGCAGGACGTCCTTGGTAGCAACGGTCGCCCCGCCCATGAAGGCGTGGGTGCCGACCCGGCAGAACTGGTGCACGCCGGCGAAGCCGCCGAGGATCGCGTAGTCCTGGACCTCGACGTGGCCCGAGAGCGCCGCGGAGTTGGCGAAGACGGTATGGCTCCCGACCTGGCAGTCGTGGGCCACGTGGGCCTGGGCCATGAAGAGGTTGTCGGAGCCGATACGGGTCACGCCGCCCCCGCCCTCGGTCCCGCGGTGGACCGTGGTCCCTTCGCGGAACGTGTTTCGGTCGCCGATCTCCACCCGCGATGGCTCGCCCCGGTACTTCAGGTCCTGGGGGATGAGGCCGATCGAGCTGAAGGGGAAGAACCGGTTCCTCGCCCCCACCCGGGTGTCTCCGTCGATCACGACGTGGGATTCGAGGACGCTCGCCGAGCCAAGGCGCACCTCCGAGCCGATCACGCAGAAGGGGCCCACGCGCACGCCGGGCTCCAGAACCGCCCCCGGGTCGACCCGGGCCAGGGGGTCGACCTCGGGCGCCGGGAGCGTCGCCACCTGGAGAAGCAGCCGCGCCTCGGCGGCCCGCGTGTCCCCGATCTTCACCGCACCGCGGAAGCGGCAGAGCTCGGCCCGGCGGTGAACGAGCTCCACCTCGAGACGGAGGTGATCGCCCGGGACGATGGGACGCCGGAACTTGGCGTCGTCGATCCCCACCACCCGGATCTCCACCTGGCTTGGATCGGGGGCCGTCTTGAGCAGCCAGATGCCGGCGGCCTGGGCGAGTGACTCGAGCAGGAGCACGCCTGGCATCACCGGTTGCCCGGGGAAATGGCCGGAGAAGAAGTCCTCGGTTCCGCTGACGTTCTTGGCCGCGACCAGGCGCCCCCCGGGGTCGTGCTCGACGATGCGGTCCACGAGGACGAAGGGGTACTGGGTGGGGATCTGGCGGACGAGCCGTCCGATCTCGCCGGAGCTCATGCGTCGCAGAGAGGTGCACTCGGGGAGGCCCGGGCGGGGGAGCATCCGCCGCTCCCCCCGCTCACGGGTCCCACCCGTCTCACCGCCCCTACTCCGGGGGGGCGCTCGGGGCGGCGGGTGCGGCCGGCGCCGCGCTCGCGCTCGGGGTCGTTTCGTCCGCCTTCGCGATCACGTCCCGCGTGATGTCGAACTCACGGGAGATCGTGTAGGCCACCTGCGAGTCGAGGACGACGTCGTAGCCCTTCGCCTTCGCGACCTCTTCGACGATCGGGCGGATCTTGACCTGGAACTCGTTGTTGATCGCCTGCGCCTGCTGCTGGGCCCGATCCCGCATGCGGGTGATCTCCGCCTGGCCGTCCTCGAGGAAGGCCTGGCGGTCGCGACCCCTGCGGATGATCTCCTGCTGCTTGGCGTCGCGCGCGTCCTGGCTCAGGACCGCGCCCTGCTTCTGGAGCTCCTCCTGCAGGGACTGGATGGTCGCGTCCATCTTCTGGAGCTCGGTCTGCTTGGCCTGGGCCGCGGTGTTGATGTCGGTCTGCAGCTTCTCCAGCTGGGCGGCGTAGGACTTGCCCAGGGCGCTTTCCGCGGACACGCGAGGCATGTCGATCACCGCGATCTTGGCGGTGGGGGGAGAACCCGCCTCCTGCGCGACCGCCAGCCCGGCCGCGGCGCACGCGAGGACGAGGGTGAACAGGAGCGTCTTCTTCATGTCTTCTCCTTAGAAGGTGGTGCCGACGGCGAACTTGAAGCCCCTCTCTTGCGTGTAGAGCACTTCGCGTCCTGAACGGTTCGGATTGAAGTAGTAGATGAGACGGAACGGAACGTTGAGCACGGGCATGATGAAGCGACCCTCGATCCCGTAGGAGACCCTCATCTCGTCCAGGCGTATGCGGTCGCCCTCCAGGAAGGCCTGCCCGGCGTCGAAGAAGAGCAGCATCCGGAGGGGACCGACCACGTCCCAGTAGTACTCGGCGTTGAAGAGAAGCTGCTTGTTTCCCCCGAGGAGCCGGCCGATGGAGTCCGTCGGCCCGATCGACCGAATGGGATACCCGCGGACCTGGGTCTCTCCGCCGAGGAAGTAGCGCTGGTAGAGGGGCAACGTCTGGGTCTCGCCGTAGGACCTGATCCAGCCGGCCTCGGCGCGGATTCCGAGGGACATCTTGCTGCCAACGGGGAGGTAGGTGATGGTCTCGACCTTGGGGCGAAGGTAGCTCACCGTGCCGCCGAGGATCCCTCCCGCGACCTGCAAGGTCCCGGTGAGACGCTGACCCCGGCGGGGCGTCCACGGGTTGTCGACGGTGTTGTAGACCATGCTGGGGGTGAGCCGGCTCTCCCTGCGCTTCCCCAGGTCGCCGAAGTACGCCGGGTCGTAAGCGCTCGCGTAGCTCGTGTAGGCAGAGCCGTAGTAGCTCCCATAGTACGGATCGTCGTATTGGGCAGGATCGACGTCGCTGATCTTGATGACCTCGTAGGCGTAGTTGAGGAAGGCCCGCGACCATCCCCCGACATGCCGGCCGACCGTGAAGCTGCCCCCGGTGGTCTCCTGGGTGAAGCCGGCGCTGCCGTAGCTGAGGTAGACGATCTTCCGCTTGAAGAGGTCGATCCCCGCGGTGATCGGGCGATCCATGAAGTAGGGCTCGTTGACCGAGAGGGAGTAGTTCTTCGTCCGCTTGCCACTCTGGACGTAGATCGAGAAGGTCTCGCCGGCCCCGAGGAAGTTGGTGGTCGAGAAGGAGCCGTTGATGAAGGTCCCCTCGAGCCCGCTCACCCCTCCACCGAACGTGAACTGGTTGCGGTTCTGCTCCTCGACCTGGAAGGTGACGTCGACCTTGTTCTCCTCCTCCGCGTTGGGGCGGATGTCCGGAGCCCCCTCCATCGGCTTGAAGTACCCCAGCTGGTTGATGCGCTGGACGGACATCTTGAGGGCCCGGGTGTCGAAGACCGATCCCTCGTTCAAGAAGACCTCGCGGCGAATGACCTTGTCTTTCGTCGTGTCGTTGCCGACGAAGTTGATCTGGCCGACGAAGTACTGCAGGTCCTCCTCCATCTTCACGACCACGTCGACGACCTTGCGCTCGCGGTCCGGCGTGCGCTCGGTCGAGGCCGTCCACTGGAAGTAGCCGAGCGTCCCGTAGAGCTCGCGCAGGCTCTCGTAGGCCTTCTTGAACTTCGACTCGTTGTAGATCTCCCCGGGCCGCAGATCGATGAAGTTGCGGACGAAATCTTCCTTGAGAACGGTCAGCCCTTCGAACTCCAGCGTGCCCAGCTTGTACTGGTCACCCTCGTCGATGGGGACGATGATCTTGATCCACTTGACCGGCCCCTTCTTGAAGAGCCCGGACTCGCCGTCGCTGTACTCGAGCCGCGGCTGCCCGATGCGAGCGGTCACGTAGCCGCGGTTGAGATAGAAGTCCTCGAGCCGGCCCCGCTCGCCCTGCGGGTCCTCTGAGCCACCGAACCACTTGTCCTCGGTATAGGTGGTCTTCCCGCCGATCCAGCTCAGGTTGAAGAGGCCCGGCTCCTTGATCTTCTCGAGCTGCCCGCGGAGCTGGCCATCGGAGAAGATCTCGTTGCCCTCGAACACGATCTCCTTGATCTTCGCCTTCGGTCCATCGTCGATGACAAACGTGAGCTGCTGCCCCGAGGCCCCGATCGCCCTCGTCTCGTGGGAGACCTCGCCGAAGGGACGGCCCTTGTGCATGAGCATCGCCTTGATGATGGCCTCCACCTTGCGGGCCTTGGCCGGGTCGTAGAAGCTGTCGATGCGGATCTCCGCGTCGTTCTCCTTGAGCAGGTCCTCGATGTCGGATCTCTGGAGCTCCTTGCTGCCCCGGTAGTCCACGAGCTGGATGCGCCGGCGCTCGGCCACCCGGAAGCGAACGATGATCCCCTGAGGTCCCTGCAGGGCCTCGACCGTGAGGTCGTCGAGGAAGCCGGTGTCCCACAGCCGCCGGAAGTCCTTCCGGAGGCGCTCGGGGTCGTAGCGGTCGCCGGGCTTGGTGGAGACGTAGTAGAGCAGCGTCTCCGTCTGAAGGTAGCGGTTGTTCAGGATCTCGACCCGCTCCACGATCGGGGCCGGACCCTCCTGCGCCCGGGCCGGGACTCCCCCGGGAAGGACGAGGAGACCCAGGAACATGGCGACAACGAGAAATCTCCTCACGCCGGCACCCTTCGCACGAGCCCCCTTCACGACGACAGCACTCCCCCCGTCTCGTCCTGCTGGTACCACAGCGTCCCGTCCTGGACGCTCACCGCGATGGGCAGACCGGTCCGGATCTGGCCCCGGATGAAGGCCTCGGAAAGGGCGTCCTCGATGTGGCGCTGAATCGCCCGGCGCAGTGGTCGCGCTCCGTAGGACCGGTTCTTGATGGTCCGGGCCAGCAGCCAGCCCACGCCATCGTCGTCGATGGAGATGACGATGCCCTTCTCCCTCAGGTTCTGGTTCAGCTGCTCCACCAGCATCCGGGTGATGCCGACCAGATCGTCGTCGGTGAGGGCGTCGAAGATGATGATCTCGTCGATCCGGTTGATGAACTCGGGGTTGAAGGTGCGCTTCACCTCTCCCATCACCATCTCGCCGATGCTCTTGTCGGTCTCGCGGGGCTCGTTGGAGGCAAAGCCCATCCGACCCTTCTTCTCGATGAACCGGGCTCCGATGTTCGACGTCATGATGAGGATTGCGTTCTTGAAGTCGACGGTGTTCCCCAGCCCGTCCGTCAGCTGGCCGTCCTCGAACACCTGCAGTAGGACGTTGAAGGTGTCCGGGTGCGCCTTCTCGATTTCGTCGAGGAGCACCACGGAGTACGGGCTCCGCTTGACCCGCTCGGTGAGCTGTCCGCCCTCCTCGTGCCCGACGTAGCCGGGCGGCGACCCGATGAGCTTGCTCACCGAGTGCTTCTCCATGTACTCCGACATGTCGAAGCGGATCAGGTTGCGCTCGCTGCTGAAGAGGAACGCCGCCAGCCCCCGGGCCACCTCCGTCTTCCCCACGCCGGTCGGGCCGAGGAAGAGAAACGACCCCACGGGACGGTTTGGGCTCTTGAGGCCGGCCCGGGTGCGCCGAATGGCCCGAGCCACGGCGCTGATCGCGCTGTCCTGGGAGACGATTCGCCGGTGAAGCTCCTCCTCCATGCGCAGCAGCTTCTCCGACTCCTCCTCCTCGAGAGAGGTCAGCGGGATGCCGGTCCAACGCGAGACGACCTCGTCGATGTCGGCCTTGGTCACGGGCTGAGCGCCCCGGCCGACGTACGACCACCGCTCGCGCACGACCTCGACCTGCTTCTCCCGGGTGGGTCCGTCGTCGCGGAAGAAGGCGTCGTCCCCTTCCCCGCCCCGCTCGACCACGACCCTCACCCGGCGGGAGACCTCGGGCTCCGCCACCGGCACCGCGGCCTCACGGAGCTTGACCCGGCTTCCCGCCTCGTCCAGGAGGTCTATCGCCTTGTCGGGCAGGAAGCGGTCGGGGATGTAACGGCTCGACTGGTAGACGGCGGCCTCGACCGCCTCATCCAGATAGAGCACGGTGTGGAACTTCTCGTAGCGCTCCTTGACCCCGCGGACGATCTCGACCGTCTCCTCCGGCGTCGGCGCCACTACCTTGACCGCCTGGAACCGCCGCTCGAGCGCCCGGTCCTTCTCGATGTGCTTGCGGTACTCCGCCGGGGTCGTCGCCCCGATGCACTGCAGCTCACCGCGCGACAGTGCCGGCTTGAGGATGTTCGCGGCGTCGAGGCTCCCCTCGGCCGAGCCGGCCCCCACGAGGGTGTGCAGCTCGTCGATGAAGATGATGATATTCGGGGTCTCGGTGAGCTCCTTCATGATCGTCTTCAGGCGCTCCTCGAACTGTCCTCGGTACTTGGTTCCGGCGACGATCAGCGAGATATCGAGAGCCAGGATCCTCTTGTCGGCGAGGTAGATGGGGACGTCGGTGCGGACGATCTTGTTGGCCAGACCCTCCACCAGGGCGGTCTTGCCCACGCCCGGCTCGCCGATCAGCACCGGGTTGTTCCGCGTGCGGCGGCACAGGACCTGGACGATCCGCTCGAGCTCCTCCTCGCGGCCAACGAGAGGATCGAGGACGCCGCGCGAGGCGTCCTCGGTGAGGTCGCGGGAGAACTCGGACAACAACGGGGTGTCCTTCTCCCGGCCAACGGCCGCCTTCTCGGTCACGATCTCCTTGATGTCGTCGCGAACCGCCGGGAGCCGCATGCCCCGCTCGGCGAGGATCGTGGCGGCCACGCTCGTCTCCTCACGCAGGAGGCCGAGGAGGATGTGCTCGGTGCCGATGTAGTTGTGGAGCATCCGCTCCGCCTCTTCGGCGGCGAAGCCCAGCACGCGCTTGCTGTTCGGAGAGAGGGGAATGTCCACCGATGTGGACACCTTCTCGCGGTAGGGCGAGCGGCCCTCGATCTCCTTGCGCACCTCCTCCGTCGGGACGTTGTTCTTGCTGAAGAGGCGCGAGGTGAGCCCCTTGCCCTCCCGGATCAGGCCGAGCAGGAGGTGCTCGGTCTCGATCGAGGGGCTGCCCAGCTGGCTCGCCTCGTAGCGGGCGAAGAAGATTACCCGCCGCGCGCGTTCAGTGTAGCGCTCGAACATTCTGGTCTCTTGTCCCGGAGTCGCCAGGTTGGACCATCCCCGGGTATTGTTCGATCATAGCCCAAACCACGCGGCTTTCGCGGCTTCCGCGACACCCTCTCACACCGCCGCCAGCCGACCGCCCTCGAGGTGAAGGACTCGATCACAGCCCCGGGCCAGCTGCTCGTTGTGCGTCACCACGACGACGCTCAGCCGACGCTCGCCGGCCAGGCGCCGCAGGAGCTCGTGGAGCTTCTGCCCGGTCGCCTGGTCAAGATTCCCGGTCGGCTCGTCGGCGAGGACGGCCCGCGGAGACATCGCCAGGGCCCGGGCCACCGCGACCCTCTGCTGCTCCCCACCGGACAGCGTCCCCGGACGGTGATCGGCGCGCTCGCCGAGGCCCAGCTGCTCCAGGAGGACCCGGGCCGCGCCGTGTGCCTCGTCCCGCCCCCGGCGCGCGAGGAGCAGGGGCATCGCCACGTTCTCCAGGGCCGAGAACTCCGGCAGCAGGTGGTGAAACTGGAACACGAAGCCCAGCGTCCGATTCCGGAAATCGCATCGTCGCGGCTCGGACAGCGCCAGGACGTCCTCTCCGGCCACCCACAGCGATCCCGCGTCGGGTCGGTCGAGCGTTCCCAGGACGTGAAGGAGGGTCGACTTGCCCACCCCCGACGCGCCGGTGATGGCCACCATCTCGCCCTCGGCCACCTCGAGGTCGACACCCTGAAGCACCGAGACCACCCCGGCCGCGGTCCGGTAGCCCTTGACGATCCCGCGGGCGGCGAGAAGGGGCGGAGTGCTCGAGGGGGGCGGGGCGCTCATCTACTCGTACCGGAGGGCCTCGGCGGGATCGACCCGGGAGGCGACCCGCGCGGGGTGAAGGGTGGCGACGAAGCACACGAGAAGGGCGCTCACGATGACGACCGCCGCGTCCCCGGGGAGGAGCCGGAAGGGCACCGCGGCGATCTGGTACACATCCTCGGGGATCCGGATCAGCTTGTAGCGGTCGAGCACCTCGCAGGCTCCCCAGCCCACCGCACCTCCGACCGCCGTGCCGACCGCCCCGATGATGGAGCCCTGCAGCATGAAGATCCGGGTGATGGCGCCGCGCGAGGCGCCCATCGAGACGAGGATCGCGATGTCCTTGTGCTTCTCCATGACCATCAGGACGAGGGTTGCCACGATGTTGAGGGCGGCCACCACCACGATCAGACCGATCGTGATCCCGATCGCCATCTTCTCGATCCAGAGCGCGGAGAAGAGGCTCCCGTTCATCTGGATCCAGTCCGTGGTCAGGTACCCATGGCCCAGCGTCTCGAGGATCGCCGCCGCCTCCTCCCGGACGGCGAACATGTCGTCCAGCCGGACCTCGACCAGCGTCGCCTGGCCTCTCTGCTCGAACAGGCGCTGGGCCGCCTCGAGCGGCATGTAGACCCACGACGAGTTGAACTCGTACAGTCCGGCGTCCACCGTCCCGGCCACGCGCACCCGCGTGACTCGAGGGAGGATGCCGACCGGGGAGAGCCGACCTTTCGGTGAGGTCACCGTCAGCACGTCCCCGACCCCCACGTTGAGGGTGTCGGCCAGAACGTGGCCGAGAAGCACCGGCGTGGGTCCCTCGCCGGGGTGCTCCAGGGGCTCCACCTCCCCCTCGCGGAGCTGCGTCATCACCTCGGTGACCGTGGCCTCCTCGCGGGGGACGATTCCCTTCAAGGTGGCCACCGCGGAGCCGCTCGTGCTCGTCAGGAGCGCCTTGCCGTAGACGGCGGGTGCGGCCCCCGCGACCCCCGGCAGACTCCTGACCGTGTTCACGACCTCCTCATAGTTGGCGAACGGGTCGCCCCGACCCTGGAAGATGCTGATGTGGGCGGTGGACCCCAGGATCTTCCTCCGGATCTCCGACTGCAGACCCGTCATCAGGCCGAGGGCGATGAGCACGGCCATCACCCCGACCGCGACCCCCACGACTGCGACCCCGGAGATGAGCGAGATGAAGGCCTGCTTCCGCCGGGCGGTGAGGTATCGGAGGGCGACGCTCAGCTCCCAGGGCATCTTCACTCGGCCAGGTCCCCGGTGTCCGGGCCGGTCTCGGCCTCCGAGGCCCGCCCGCGTCCGGTCTCGGGCCTCATCTGGGGGAACAGGATCACGTCGCGAATCGACGGCGAGTCGGTGAGGATCATGGCGAGGCGATCGATGCCGACCCCGCAGCCACCGGTCGGCGGGAGGCCGTGACCGAGGGCGCGAACGTAGTCCTCGTCCATCTGATGCGCCTCGAGGTCGCCGCGCTCGCGCTCCCGCAGCTGGTCGAGGAAGCGCTGCCTCTGCTCGAGCGGGTCGTTGAGCTCCGAGAAGCCGTTGGCCACCTCCATCCCCGCGATGTAGAGCTCGAACCGCTCGGTCAGGCTCGGGTCGTCGGGCCGGGCCTTGGCCAGGGGCGAGACCTCCACCGGGTAATCGGTCACGAAGGTGGGCGCCCAGAGCGAGCCTTCCACGAGCTCCTCGAACAGACGTGCCACCCGCTTGCCGTGCGACAGCGCCAGATAGGGCTCCGCATCCAGGTCGAGCCGGGCGGCGAGGGCACCGAACTCCGGACTCTGCAGCCACGCAGTGAGCCGCTCGGGCTCGTCGAGGACGGCCCGGGAGAACCCGGGAACCGACTCCGCCTCGAGACGCTGCCCGACCGCGTCTTTCATGGCGAGCCGAGGGAAGGGAAGCTCGAAAGACACCTCCCGCCCCTGGTAGGGAAAGGGGCCCTCCCCCGCTGCTGCCGCCGCCGCCGCGACGAGGAGCTCGGTCGTGTCCATCACGTCCCCGCAGTCGAACCAGGCGGTGTAGAACTCGAGCATCGTGAACTCGGGGTTGTGCATCGAGGAGATGCCCTCGTTCCGGAAGTTCCGGTTGATCTCGTATACCCGCTCGAGGCCGCCGGCCACGAGCCTCTTCAGGTACAGCTCGGGGGCGATCCGCAGGTACAGGTCCACGTCGAGGGCGTTGTGGTGAGTCACGAACGGACGGGCCATGGCCCCTCCGGCGACCGGCTGCATCATGGGGGTCTCGACCTCGATGTAGTCACGATCGTCCAGGAAGCGGCGGATCGCGGACACCATCGCGCTGCGGGCGCGGAACGTCCGCCGAACGTCGGGGTTCGCCATCAGGTCGAGATAGCGCTGGCGGTAGCGGATCTCCACGTCGGCCAGGCCGTGCCACTTCTCCGGCGGGGGGAGGAGCGCCTTGCCGAGAAACGTGATCTCGCGTGCCTCGACGCTGAGCTCACCCTTGCGGGTCCGCATCACCCGGCCCGCCACCCCCACGAAGTCGCCGAGGTCGATCAGATCGAAGATCCGATAGCCCTTCTCGCCGACTCCGTCGAGCCGGACGTAGACCTGAAGGCGGCTCTCGCCGTCCGAGAGGGTGGCGAACGACGCCTTGCCGTGACCCCGCTTCGTGAGCACGCGGCCCGCGACTCTCACGTCCGCCGCGAGCCTCTCGAGATCCTCGATGCTCTTCCCATCGTAGGCGGTGACGATCTCGCCCAGGCGGTGGGTGCGGTCGTAGCGGTTCGGGTAGACCTTCACGCCGAGGCCCCGCAGCGCCGAGGCCTTCTCCACACGCTGGGCGGATTCCTCCGGCCAGCCCGGGATGGGGGGCGCGCCCCCGGTGCCGTTCCGCTCGTCTGCGCTCATGCCCCGTCCCGCTCCCTCCCGACCGCCCCCACCGTCGTCGCCCCGCCGCGCACGCGCCGGCGGATCGCGTCGAGGACGCCGTTGACGAAGGCCGCAGAGCCCTCCTCGCCGAACCGCTTGGCCAGCTCCACCGCCTCGTCGAGGACGACGGCGGATGGGGTCTGCGGCTCGCCGATCAGCTCCCAGACCCCGAGTCGAAGGACCGTGCGGTCCACCGGGGCGATCCGGTCGAGCCGCCAGTTCGAGGCCGCCTCTCCGATGGCGGCGTCGATCTCGTCGAGACGTGAGTGCGCCCCGATGGCCAGGCGGTTGGCCATCGCCCGGATGGCCGACGTGCTCCGGCGCACGCGCCAGAACGAGTCGACGATCCCGTCCATGGGGCCGTCGGCGATCTCCCACTGGTACAGCATCTGAAAGGCACACTCCCGGGCCTTCGTGCGCCGTCCCATCAGCGCTTCACGGCCCGCCGCCGGGACGGCCGCCCGGCAATGGCGCGCAGGGTGTGGACCATGGCCACGGCGGCGCGAGCGGTCTCGGCCCCCTTGTTGTCCGGGCCGGGCGCGGCTCGCGAGATCGCCTGTCGAGCCCGGCGAACGGTCAGCACGCCGAAGGCCACGGGGACCCCGGTCTCGAAGGCGGCCGCGGCCAGGCCGGACGCGGCCTCGCGCGCCACGTGGTCGTAGTGGTCAGTGTCGCCGCGGATGACGGCCCCGAGGGCCACGACGGCGTCGAATCGCCCGGACGTGGCCGCGGCCTTGGCGGCCAGGGGCAGCTCGAAGGCCCCCGGGACGTCGAAAACGGCCACGCGCGACGCCGCCGCCCCCATCTCGCGCAGAGCCTCGATCGCCCCGTTTCGAAGCCCGTCGGTGACCGTCGGGTTGAAGCGGGCGCAGAGCACCGCCACGCGGAGCCCGCGTGCCGAAGGCCGGTCCGGCGAGGCCTGCTTCTTCACCTATCGGCCTCGGAAACGCGGCGCCCGCTTCTCGAGGAAGGCGCTCGTCCCCTCGCCGGCGTCGGAGCTGGCGCACAGCTCGCCGAAGAGCTGTGCCTCCCCCTCCTGGGCCTCGGCCAGGGGTCGATCGAGCCCGCCGTGGACCGCCTCGAGCGTGGCGCGCAGGGCCAGGGGACCGTTCGCGATCATCTCGCGGACGAGCGCCTCCGCCTCCGGAAGCAGCTGCTCGAGAGGCACGACGCGGTTCACCAGGCCCAGCCGGAGCGCCTCTTCGGCACCGACCCGCCCGCCGGTGAGGAGGATCTCCAGGGCTGCGCCGCGGCCGACGAGACGCGGAAGCCGCTGGGTGCCGCCATAGCCGCACATGAGACCCAGCTTCACCTCGGGCGTCCCGAGCGAGGCGTTCTCGGAGGCGAGACGGACGTGGCAGGCGAGGGCCAGCTCGCAGCCGCCCCCGAGCGCGAAGCCGTTGATCGCGGCCACGACCGGCTTTCCCAGCCACTCGATCCGGTCGAACACCCGATGACCTCGCTCGGACAGCGCGCGACCGGACTCCGCATCGAGTCCCGCGAGCTCCTCGATGTCCGCCCCCGCCACGAAGGCCTTCTCGCCCGCGCCGGTCACCACCACCCCTCGCACCTCGTCGTCGGACGCCAGAGCAGTGAAGATGGCGTCGATCTCGTCGATCGTCTTCGTGTTCAGGGCGTTCAGCTTCTTCGGCCGGCTGACGGTGACGACCGCGACACCGTCCTTTCGCTCGACCTGCAGGTTCTCGTAGCCCATTGGTCCCTCGTCAGGCCAGCCCGGCCGTGGGCGCGGGCGGCTCCTGCGAGTAGTCGTAGAACCCACGCCCGGACTTCCGGCCCAGCAGCCCGGCCTGGACCATCCGCCTCAGCAGCGGAGGCGCGGCGTACCGGCTCTCGCGGAACTCGTCGAACATGATGTCGGCGATGTAGACGGTTGTGTCCAGCCCGATGAAGTCCAGAAGGGTGAACGGCCCCATCGGGTAGCCGCAGCCGAGCTTCATGGCCTCGTCGATGTCGGCGGTGCCCCCCACGCCCTGCTCGAGGGTACGGACGGCATCCAGGAGATAGGGCACGAGGAGCCGGTTCACGATGAAGCCCGTCCGGTCGCTGGCCGAGACCGGGGTCTTGCCGAGGCCGCGGGCGAACTCGACGGCCTCCTCGAGGGCGGCGGGCTCGCTCAGCGGGGAGCGCACCACCTCCACCAGCTTCATCAGGGGCACGGGGTTGAAGAAGTGCAGTCCCACGAACCGCCCCGGTCTCTTCGTGGCCGCCGCCATCTCGGTGATCGACAGCGAGGACGTGTTCGAGGCGAAGAGCGTCTGCGCCGGACAGATCGCGTCCAGCTCCGCCAGGACCGCCTTCTTGACCTCGAGACGCTCGACCACCGCCTCGATGACCAGGTCGCACCCGACCAGGTCTCCGAGGCGGGTCGTTCCCCGGATGCGACCCATCGTCTCCCCGACCGCTTCCGGGGCCAGCTTGCCCTTCTTGACCTTCTTCTGGAGAAACGACTCGACCCGCGCGAGTCCTTTCTCGAGGACGTCCTTCGAGACCTCGCAAACGACCACGTCGTGGCCGGCCTCGGCCGCAACCTGCGCGATGCCGGAGCCCATGAGGCCGCACCCGACCACCCCGACCGTTCGGATCGCCATCGTGAAGCCCTCTTCCTTTGTATCGAACGCTCTCGTGTCCGCCGGCCGCCCCGCCGCGTTCCCGGTCGAGATCACGCCGAACCGCCCGGTCCGGCGCGACCGATGAGTCTATCACGGTGGCCCCGAACGTCGCCTTGACTTGCCCGCGCGCCCGAGCCTAGGCTGCAAGTCATGCCTCTCAGAGCGATCGGCCTCGCGGTCGGCGTCGCCGTGTGCCTGGCCGCCTGCGGCAACGATCAGGAGAACCCCTTCGATCGGTTCGCCTTCTCGCGACCCCCGAGCGAGGACGCGGTGCTGCTTTACGTGAGCGGTGCCTGGACCGAGGGGACCGGTGCGCCCCGCGAGGTGTTCGCCATCAACGCCGACGGCTCGCAGACCGAACGCCTGACGACGTGCGCCGAACGGAGCGACCCCTGCGACTTCCTTCAGGTGGCCCCTTCCGCGAATCGAGACCGGATCGCGGCGGTCCGAGGCTCGGTCGCCGGCGACCCCGAGGCCTCCGCTCTCTTCTTCGTCGACCTCGGCCGGTCCGTCGAGACGATCATCACCGCGGCCCGCCGCGTTCAGTCCGCCGACTGGGCGTACACCGATCAGTTCATTGCCTACAGCAACGGCGACACCGAGAACCTCTTCACGGTCAGTCCCAGCGGCGGAGACGACGCCCCCCTCACGGACACGGACGATCGCCGCGAGCGGTTCCTGCGACTCAACTACCAGGTCTCCAATGCGGTGTACGAGGCCCTCGAGGAGACGCCGGGCAAGAGCGTCATCTTCTCGCTGCTGGGAGGCGTGGGCGGTGCACCGGTGCAGGTCACCACCGGGGGGCCGGGCGACGAGGTGCTCGAGGGAACGCCCTATATCGTGGGATCGGACTCCGCGCCGGCCTTCTCGGCGGACCCCCTCACGTTCGCCTTCCGCCGTCTCACCGGCACCGGCAACGGCGGGCTCGGCACCTGGGACATCATGGCCACGACCCTGGACGCGGTGGACGGGCCGATGGTGGTGGTCGGCGGAGGGGGTGTCTTCCGCGGGGCCCCGGACTGGTCGACCGACGGAGAGATCGTGTTCGTGGAGACCGATATGGCCGCCGGGGAGTCGCGGCTCGTCGTCGTGCAGCCCGACGGCACCGGCCGGCAGGTCCTCCACGTCGAGGACGCCGGCTACCGCATGGGCTCGCCCAGGTGGTTGAGATAGTCGCCTGAACGTACTCCGCGCAGCGTTCAGGCCACGGTCGCCTGAATGGCCGTCCTCGTCGCCATTCAGGCGACTATCTGGGAAAAGGGTTGGTGAGCCAGCCGATGATCAGCGTCGACACGACGAACGCGCCGAAGGCCAATAGCCCGAAGCGCAGTCGCTCGCGGGGTGTGTCCCGGAGCAGCACGGCGAAGACGGTGGACACCAGCGCGGAGAAGACCACGAGCGTGATGAGGTGGGAGTGCATCATCGCTTGTGCCCCCGAGCGACGTCCAGGGCGTCCAGGATCACCAGGATGTTGAGCAGGCCCCCCACGGCGGTGAAGGTGTTCCCATACTCGAAGCTCGGCGAGGTGACCACGCCCGCCTGGTAGCCGAGGGCGCGGGCCAGGAAGTACGGCGCACCGATGCCCATCTGGGCGAGGCTGAACAGGAAGGCCAGCGGGTCCTCGAGGCCCAGGTGCAGCTGCAGGCGCGAGTCCATGGCCACGCCGAGCACGAAGAGGGCGAGGATCGCCCCCATGAGGAGCAGCCCCTTCCCCCGCCGCCTCAGATACACGTGCCCGAGGCCCGGCCACACCCAGGCCAGCAGGCCGGCGGCGACGGTCCGCGACGAGTCACGGGAAGCCGGCACGGCATCGTCGTGGGGCAAAGGTCGTCTCCTCGTTGCTTGGGGGCGCTTCGTCGGGCCGCCCAACCGACCGATCGTACCGATGCGACCCGAGACGGTCAAGGCTATGGATTGACGCTCGCCGGACGACGCCCCTAACATGGACTGAGCATGAGTCGCCCCACGCCGTGGGCCGTCCTTCCCGCCCTTCTCCTCGCGTCCAGCCTCGCCGGTGCCACCGAGGTCCTGCCCGTCGACGAGGTCCGAGCCGGCATGGAAGGAACGGGGCGCACGGTCTTCGAGGGGTCTCGAGTCGAGGAGTTCGGCGTCCACATCCTCGGCGTGGTGGACAAGGGCGTGGTCAACAAGCCGGGAGGGCCGCGACAGAGCATGATCCTGGCTCGGCTCGAGGGCGGCCCGCTCGCCGAGACCGGCGTCATCCGGGGCATGAGCGGAAGCCCGGTCTTCGTCGACGGCAAGCTGGTGGGGGCGGTGGCGTACTCGTACCCCTTCGGGAAGAAGCCCATCGCCTGGATCACTCCCATCGGTGACATGATCGAGGCCACGAGGGTCACGACACCCCGCGCCACCTCGGCCCGCTTCAAGCCCGTCCTCGGCCCCGGAGGCCTCGCCGCGCCACTCGATCGGGAGCAGGTGGTCGCCTCGTTCGAGGGTCCCTTGCGCGCCATGGCCGGTGATCGTCTTCACGGCGGGGCCCTGCCAGTGACCGGCTCCGGCTTCAGCCCCCTCGCCCTGCCCCTGGTCTTCTCCGGCTTCGAGCCCTCGGCCTACGAGTGGGCCCGAGGCGTCTTCTCGTCCATGGGCTTCGCCCCGGTCCTCGGCTCCGGCGGCGCGGCTTCTGGTGACCTCGGCCCCCTGCCCGACCTCGAGCCGGGGGCGGCGGTGGGCATCTCGTTCATCGAGGGCGACCTCGACCTCTCGGCCACCGGCACCGTGACCCACATCGATCAGGGCCGCGTCTACGCCCTCGGCCACCCCCTGTACAACCTCGGGCCCACGCAGTTCCCGATGAAGAAGGCGTACGTCTACTCCATCTTCCCCAGCCTGCAGGATTCGTGGAAGATCGCTGCGGCGGCCGACGCAGTCGGCACCGTCGACCAGGACCGCTCGGCGGCGATCGCGGGTCGACTGGGCGCGCCCCCGCCCATGATCGAGTCGGAGGTGCACCTGCACTCGGTGCGGGAAGCGGACCGGACGTTCCGCTTTCGCATCGTGCGCGACGAGCTGTTCACCCCGGTGCTCGCCTACGTTGCTCTCCTCTCGGTCCTGCAGAGTCACGAGCGCGCCCTCGGGAGCATGACCCTCCGCATCGACGCCCGCCTCGTTCTCGAGGGAGGTCAGGAGGTGCGGGTCGAGGAGGTCCTCGCCGGCGGGCAGCCCGCCCCGCGCGCCGCCGCGCTGGTGGCGGGGCCCCTGGCCCTGCTCGTGGCCAACGAGCTCGAGAAGGTGACCATCCACTCGATCGATGTGGACGTCGTTGCCGACGAGGAGACGCGCAGCGCCACCATCGAGCGGGCCTGGGTGGACCGCTCCGGACGGCTACGACCGGGAGCCACCACCACCTTGAAGGTGCTCCTCCGGACGCATCGCGGGGCGCCCCTCACCCATTCCCTGCCCCTCCGCATCCCGACGAGCGCGTCCCCTGGAACCTACGACCTGCTCGTCGCGGACGCCGCGACGTTCGACGCCCTCGAGCAGCAGGAGAGGCAGCGACCGTTCGAGTATCGCGATCTGGATCAGCTGCTGCGCGCCCTCAACGAGCTGAGATCGGGGGACACCCTCTACGCCCGCCTGACCCGACCCGGTCAGGGAGCGATCGTCGGCGGGGAGTACCTGCCCGCGCTGCCCGCGTCCGTGCTCTCCGTGCTGCAGGCCCCCGGCCAGGGGGCGAGCGTGGTCCCCCTGCGGACGATGCCGGTGTGGAAGGCCGAGAAGGTCACCGACTACGCGGTCTCGGGCGCACGGCGCCTGAGCATCGAGGTGGAGCGTTGAGGCCGCCCTTTTCCCCTCGGAGGATCGCCATGCTCCACCGTGCCCTCCTCGCCCTCGTGCTCGCGCTGATGCTGGCTCCCGCAGCCCGAGGGGCCGGCCCCGGGTTCTGGCGCCTCGAGGGAACGGCGGCCTTCCTGGAGGGGGAGGTCGAGAACCTCTCCCTGGACTCGGAGGCCCGCCTGCGCCTCGGCTCGGCGGTCCGGACCCTGTTCGATCCCGAGACCCCGAACGCCTGGTGCGTCGCCCGGGACGACGAGGGCGTGCTGTACGTCGGGACGGGCAACGACGGTCGGGTCTTTCGTGTGGAGGGCCAGGAGGGTCGGGTGCTGTTCGACGCGGAGCAGCTCGAGGTGCACGCGGTCGTCGCGGGGCCGGACGGGCGAATCTTCGTCGCGACCTCACCCGACGGTGCGGTCTACGCCGTCGACCAGGATGGCGAGGCGCGCTCCTTCTTCGACCCCGAAGAGACGTACATCTGGGCCCTGGCTCTCGACCGAGGCGGCGACCTCATCGTGGCCACCGGCGGCGAGGGACGCGTCTACCGCGTTCGGCCCGATGGGACGTCCGAGACGCTGCTGAGCTCCACCGACACGCACGTGCTCTCCCTTGCCCTCGACGACAACGGCCGGGTGTACGCCGGCACCTCTCCCGGGGGTGTCGTCTATCGCATCGATCGGCAGGGCGAGGTCTTCGCCCTGCTCGACTCGCCGTTCCAGGAGATCAAGGCCCTGGCCGTGGCCGCTGACGGAGGCCTCTACGTCGGCGCCGTCAACGGGGGCCCTGCGGTCCCGACCCCGCCGGCCACCCCGGCGACCACCCCGCCGGCCCCGTCGGCAGCTCCCGCCGCGGAGGTGACGGTGACGGAGAGCTTCGCGGCGGTCCCCGCCCCGGGTGCCGTGCCCCTGGCCCTGGCCACCCCTTCGTCCACCCCCTCCCCGACCGCGCCCCGTGGCGCCCTCCTCCGCATCGACCCGGACGGCACGGTGGAGATGCTCTGGAGCTCCACCGACGACAGGCCCCACTCCCTGGCTCTAACCGCGCGCGGGGTCCTCGTCGGCACCGGGGACGAAGGCAAGGTCTTCCGTGTGCACCGCGACGGTCAGTGGGCGTTGATCGCCAGCCTGCCCGGCCAGCAGGTGACGGGGATCGCCACGCGGGACGACGTCGCAACGGTGCTGGTCACCTCGAATCCCGCTCGGCTTGTCACGCTGTCGTCCGCCGCCGCGGCCGAGGGGACCTTCGTCTCCAGCGTCAAGGACGTCGAGACCGTGGCGTCGTGGGGCCGCCTCCGCTGGGAAGGCGAAGCGCCGGAGGGGACACAGGTGCGCCTCGAGACCCGCTCGGGCAACACCTCGGCCCCCGACACGACATGGGGCGAGTGGACGCCGGTCGGGGCGGGCGCCACCGCCCACCCGATCCGAAGCGAGAGCGCACGGTTTCTCCAGATCCGTCTCACCCTCGTCGGTCGGGGCGACGCGACCCCCCGGATCGAGGCGCTGTCGGCGGCCTATCTCCAGCGGAACCTGCGGCCGAGGGTCGTCTCCATCACCGTGCACCCCCCCGGTCACGTCTTCCAGAAGCCGATCACGGTGAGCGCGGAGCCCGAGATCCTCGGGCTCGAGCCCGACCCTCTCGACGAGCAAAACGGCGATCGGCGGCCCGCCGGGACGCCTTCCGTCACCGCCTTCAGCCGCGTCCTCCTCCGAAAAGGGCTGCGAACATTCGTGTGGCAGGCGGAAGACGACAACCACGACGCCCTCGTCTACGAGGTGCAGTATCGCGCCGTGGGGGACGAGCGATGGCGGCTTCTCAGGAAGGGCCTGACGGAGCCCGTCCTGGCCTGGGACACCACCGCCATGCCCGACGGCCGATACGTGATCCGCGTGAGCGCCTCGGACGGACCTGACAATCCCCCCGCCCTCGCCCGGGCCGGGCACAAGGACTCGGCCTCGTTCGAGGTCGACAACGCCCCGCCGACGCTCGTCGCCTCTCTCGTGGCCGGCGCCACCGGGCGCGTCCGGGTCACCGCCCGCGACACCGGGAGCCGGATCCAGCAGCTCGAGTTTTCGGTCGACGCCGGCCGCTGGCAGCAGGTCTACCCCCTCGACGGCATCAACGACTCGAGCGAGGAGACCTACGAGTTTGTCGTCCCCTCGAACGGCAGGCCCGGGCCGCGCGTCGTCGTCCTGCGCGTCTCCGACCGGCTGGGCAACGTCGCCACCGGCAGCGTCGACGTGCCCTGACACGGAGCACGGCACGCTCGACGTTCTTCTGGTCCGCGCCGGCGCGCTCGGCGACGTCCTCCTTCTTCGTCGCGCGGTGGCGGCGCTGCGGGGCGCGGGCCACCGGGTGCGGCTCCTCGCCCCCGCCGCCCCCGGCCGGGCGCTCGTCGGCCCCGGCCCTTCGGAGGTCGCGAGCCTCGCCGCCCTGGATGGCCCAGAGATGGCGGGGTTTCTGGCCGGAGAGCCGCCCGCCGGGTCCCTTGCCGACGCACTCGGCGCCGACGTTGTGCTGGCGTTCACGGAGAGCGCCGACCTCCGAGCCCGACTCGGCGTCTCCGCCTCGGAGGTTTTCTTCCAGCCGCCGCATCCCGAGCCGGGCCTCCACGCCTCGATGTGGCTGGCCGCCCCGACCCGCCGTTTCGGCGGCGACCCGCGGCTCGAGCCGTTCTCGCTCGTCTTCAGTCCGGAAGAGCATCGCGCCGCACAGGAGGCCGCCGCCTCCCTCCCGCCGGGTTTCCTGGCCATCCACCCCGGGAGCGGATCGCCGGCGAAGAACTGGCCGACGGACCGGTTCGTGGCTCTCGTGCACGCGCACGCTGGGAAGCGGCCCTGGCTCCT
>JAJDNV010000232.1 GCA_022340545.1 Acidobacteriota bacterium
GGATCGAGGACCGTCTCCGCCCACCCGATGTCGTTGATGCCCAGGAGGATCACCATCGTGCTCACGTGCGGCTGGCTCAGCACGTCGCGGTCCAGGCGGGCCAGGGCATTGGTCCCCATCCCATCCTTGAGAACACGGGCACCGGAGATGCCGGCGTTGAGAACGGCGACGTCGGCGTGACCCTGCTCCTGGAGGCGCCCGGCCAGGGCGTCGGGATACCGGTGGTTCGCGTCCACGGTCGAGCAGCTTCCGTCCGTGATCGAGTCGCCGAACAGCACGATCGCCTGGGCCCCGGCGGTGGCATCGACCATGATGCGGCTCAGCAGCATCCGCGCCGTGCTGGTTGTCGCCGCCTCGAGCGCGGTCTCAGCCGTGAAGTCTCCCGAACCCGAGACATAGGCGGTTTGCCGTCCCGCCGCGTGGATCGTGTCGATGCGGGATTCGACCGGCAGGAAGAGGCTGACGGCCAGGCTTTCCAGGGGCTCGACCTCGAACGTGACGGGATCGCTGGTGACGCGGGCGCCCGGCGGAATCCGGATCTGCGTCTGGCCGGCGAACCTCAGCGGGGTGTGGGAGCCGGGGACGATCGTCCCGTTCGAGCCGGCCCTCGCCAGCCCCGCTGCGCCCACCTGAAGAGGCAGGTGGCCGTACTCGTTGGACACCACGACCCGCACGCGGCTTCCGCCCATGCTGATCCGGACGATCTGGCGGATGGTCCGGTTGGTCAGGGCGAGCGGCGTGGGATTCGGGACGAAGAACCCGTCCGCGTACCGGGGCTGCGGAGCGGCCACCCAGGTCGTGATCCACTCCTCGGCGGCCCTGCCGTCCGCGCCCGCGAGGGACAGGAGCACCAGCAGGGTCGCCACCAGCGCTGAGCTTTGCCTGTGCTTCATCATCTTTGTCCTCACGGAAGGTATCGAGATCGACCCCAAGCCTGCGATCTCGATACGGTGGAACGGAAAGCATCGAGATCAATGTCCCAGTCGGTGATCTCGATGCTGTGGAACGGATTGTCTCGAGATCGCGGTCCTCGGTGGCGATCTCGAGACGGATGAACGGAATGCATCGAGAACGGTTCTCCCGGCGGCGTTCTCGATGCGAGTGACGGACTGTATCGAGATCGGAGTCCAGATCGGCGATCTCGATACGAGAATGCGGAAGGGGGGAGTCGAACCCCCACGCCCTTTCGGGCACACGGGCCTAAGCCGTGCGCGTCTGCCGTTCCGCCACTTCCGCTCCGGCGCGGCCAGTGTACCGCACGGGCCTCCGTGCTATGCTTGCGGGTCATCCACACACCCGTTGGGCGGCCAGTCTGGCCCACGATCGCGGAAGGGAAACCCTTGAAAGTCGACTACATCGAGGAAACCACGGTCCGGAAGGCGCTCGCCTTCGAGGTGGAGGCGGAGGTCGTCCAGGCGGAGATCGACCGCCGGGCGAAGCAGCTGGCGAAGAAGGCCAAGCTCCCCGGCTTCCGACCCGGAAAGACACCGCCGTCCGTGGTCAAGAACCGGTTCCGCAACGAGATCTTCTCCGAGACGGCAGAGGCCCTCGTCAACAAGGTCGTGTTCGAGGAGCTCGAAGGCCGCGGCCTCAAGCCCCTCGGTTCGCCCCAGGTCGAGCAGCTCCGTATCGAGGAAGGCAAGCCGATGACCTTCCGGGCGGTCTTCGAGATCCTGCCCCTGGTGGATGCGCCCGAGTGGAAGGGCCTGCAGGTCTCGGTTGCGGGAGCGAAGGTGAGCGACGAGGACGTCGACAAGCAGGTGGACCGGCTCCGGGAGGAGGCGGCGCGCTTCGATCCCGTCGAGGACCGCCCCGCGAAGAAGGGCGACCACGTCGTCGTGGACCTCGTGTGGGAGCCACACGAGGGCGGAAAGGGTGGCCGCGACGAGAACGCCCTGATCGAGATCGGCCACGAAGGCAACCACGAGGACATGAATGCGGCGCTCGAGGGCATGGCCGTGGGGGACACGAAGACGATCGACGTCACCTGGGGTCCCGACGCGGCCCCAGCGGTGGCCGGCAAGACGGTCCGCTACACCCTCAACGTGAAGGGAATCAAGGACAAGATCGTCCCCGCCGCGGACGACGAGTTCGCCAAGGACCTGGGCGAGTTCGACAGCCTGGCCGAGCTGCGCGAGAAGCTCCGGAAGCAGCTCGAGGAGGCCGAGGAGCAGCGCGTCGAGCGCGACACCCGCGCCGCCCTGATCGAGGCCCTGGTGGCCAAGGCGCGCTTCGAGGTCCCGGAGGTGCTGATCGAGCACCATATGACCCAGCGCACCGAGAACCTGGCCCGCGGTCTCGCCCGCCAGGGGCTCGACCCCAACAAGGTCGGGGTGGACTGGCGGGAGTACCGAGAAACCCAGCGAGACGACTCCGTGAAAGCGGCGCGAGCCGACGTCCTTCTCGGCGAGATCGCCCAGCGGGAGGACGTCAAGGTCCTCGAGGCCGAGATCCAGGCCGAGGTGGCCCGCATCGCCGAGCAGTTCGGCAAGTCGCCGGAGTCGCTGCGCCTGCAGATGCAGAAGGACGGCGACCTCGGCGCGCTCACCAGTCGCATCCGTGAGGACAAGGTCCTTGACTTGCTCAAGGCCAATGCTACTATCGAGCTAACATGAGCGCTCACAGTGCCTTCGCGGGTACGCTGGTCCCGATGGTGGTCGAGCAGACCGCCCGCGGAGAGCGCGCCTACGACATCTACTCGCGCCTCCTGAAGGACAACATCGTCTTCATCGGGACGGCGGTCGACGACATGATCGCCAACCTGATCATCGCCCAGCTGCTCTTCCTCGAGGCGGAGGATCCCGAGAAGGACATCCACCTCTACATCAACAGCCCGGGCGGCTCGACAACCGCAGGGCTGGCGATCTACGACACCATTCGGCTCATCCGGCCCGACGTGCAGACGATCTGCGTCGGCCAGGCCGCCTCCATGGGCGCGGTGCTGCTGGGGGCCGGCACCCACGGGAAGCGGTTCGCCCTCCCCAATTCCCGCATCCTCATCCACCAGCCCTGGGGCGGTACCCAGGGCCAGGCCTCGGATATCGCCATCCAGGCCAAGGAGATACTGAGGATCAAGGACCGGCTCAATCAGATCCTGGCCAGCCACACGGGCCAGCCTCTCGAAAAAATCGTGGCGGACGCCGACCGGGACTTCATAATGGACGCCGAGGAGGCCAAGGAGTACGGTCTGGTGGACCACGTGATCAGCCGGCGCGAGCGGTGACCATGAAGAAGGGGCCGGGCGAAAACGAGACGTTGCGCTGCTCGTTCTGCAACAAGGACCAGAACGACGTCCGTAAGCTGATCGCGGGTCCGACGGTCTTCATCTGCGATGAGTGCGTCGACGTCTGCAACGACATCATCGCCGACGACCGCCGGTCCGAGAGCCGCACGAGCCGGGTCGGCCTCCCCACCCCCCAGGAGATCAAGAAGTTCCTGGACGAGTACGTGATCGGGCAGGAGCAGGCCAAGAAGAAGCTCGCGGTCGCGGTCTATAACCACTACAAGCGGATCGAGATCGCCAAGCAGCGCGGCCGCAACGAGGTCGAGCTGACCAAGGCGAACATCCTGCTCATCGGGCCCACCGGCACCGGCAAGACGCTGCTGGCCCAGACCCTGGCCCGCCTCCTCTCCGTCCCCTTCACCATCGTGGACGCCACCACCCTCACCGAGGCGGGCTACGTCGGGGAGGACGTCGAGAACATCATCCTCAAGCTGCTGCAGGCCGCGGGCGGGGACATCGAGCGGTGCCAGGAGGGCATCATCTACATCGACGAGATCGACAAGGTCTCGCGCAAGGACGAGAACCCCTCCATCACCCGTGACGTCTCCGGCGAGGGCGTCCAGCAGGCCCTGCTCAAGATCCTCGAGGGCACGGTGGCGAACGTCCCGCCCCAGGGCGGGCGCAAGCACCCCCACCAGGAGTTCTACCAGGTCGACACCACGAACATCCTCTTCGTCTGCGGGGGGGCGTTCGTGGGGCTCGACAAGATCATCGAGCGCCGCGTCGGCAAGAAGACCCTCGGCTTCCGCACCGATCGCCCCGTCAAGAAGAGCAAGGGGCAGATCCGGGACAAGGCGTCGCTGATCGGACAGGCGCAGCCCACCGACCTGATCAAGTACGGTCTCATCCCCGAGTTCGTGGGGCGGTTGCCGGTGGTGGCCAGCCTCCACGATCTGGACCAGGCCGCCCTCGTCCAGATCCTGACCCAGCCCAAGAACGCGATCGCCCGCCAGTACCAGCGGCTGTTCGAGTACGAGAACGTGAAGCTGCGCTTCACCGACGACGCCCTCGAGGCTATCGCCGACCTGGCCATCCAGCGCAAGATCGGGGCCCGGGGCCTGCGGATGATCATCGAGGACCTCATGCTCGACCTCATGTACAACCTCCCTTCGATGAAGAAGGTGAGGGAGTGCGTGGTCACGCGCGAGGTGGTTCTCGACCGGGAGAAGCCCGTCACCCTCATCGAGAAGGCGGGCTAGCCGGCCGAGTCGAGCCAAATGCGGGCCGATGGGGGCCCGGGCGTGCTACCGTGTAGACAGCCCAGTCGGCGCCAGGGACGGCGTCCGACAGCGGGCGGAGCGAGGTTGATGTTCGGGCACGACAAGGTGGACGAGATCGAGACGCTTCCAATGGTGCCCCTGCGGGACGTGGTCGTGTTCCCGCACATGATGATCCCGTTCGTGATCGGGCGCCCGAGCTCCATAGAGGCCCTCAACTCTGCCCTCGCTCGCGACAAGAGGATCTTCCTCTCCGCCCAGCACGACGCCACCCACGACAACCCGGCACCCGAGGAGATCTACACCCTGGGGACCGTCTGCAACATCGTGCAGAGCCTCAAGCTCCCGGACGACAACGTGAAGGTGCTGGTGGAGGGCCTCGAGCGGGCCCGGGCCCTCGAGTTCCGCAACGAGGGCGGCCACATGAAGGTCGTCGTCAAGGTGGTGCAGGCCCAGGACGAGGCGGACTCCGGCCTCGAAGGCCTGATGTCGA
>JAJDNV010000209.1 GCA_022340545.1 Acidobacteriota bacterium
ACGGTACAACATCATCCACGGCTTCGGCAGCGATGGGATACGAATCGCCGACCCGGACACCATCGTCGACATCTACGGCAATATCATCTACGGGGCCGAGTACGGCATTCACCTGCCCGTCGACCTGACACCGGCGGCGCGCGTCAACGCCTTCAGCAACACGATCTACGGCTGCAACGCGGCGGTGGGTCCCTCCGGCGTCAAGTCGGACGTGCGGCAGACGAGCGTCCGCGTCGATCTGCGGAACAACATCGCCCACAGCAACGCGGGCGGCGACTTCGGGGTCGGACCCTTGTTCGACTACGGGTATTTCTGCAACCCGGGCTGCACGCAGATCGCGAACGGCGGGGTGCTCGGCCCGACCGAGTTCCTGGCCGACCGCAGCAACAACACGCCCCTGGACTTCACGATCGTCGACACGAGCTGCCTGTACCTCGGCTCGGCCCGGCCGTTCCGGGGCGTGAGCGTGGCCCTCGGGACCTCGGGCGTGCTCTCGGGCACGGACATCCAGTGGGACTACTGGGACGGGACGTCCTGGGCCAGCCTCGAGGCGGACTCCTTCGCTGACGGGACAGGGAACTTTCAGTACACGGGGCACCTCTTCTGGCCGAACGACCCGCCGGCATGGGCGCCGACGTCGGTGAACACCAGCCCCGACCTCTACTACGTCCGTGCTTGCCTGGCTGCAGGGTCGTACACGACCCTGCCCGTCGAGGCGCAGATCACGCGGATCGACGTGAGCATGTCCAGCCGGAACAACCTGTCCAGCGACATCACGGGTCGGCCGCACAGCGCTCTGTGGTGCGGATCGACAGGAGTCGACTTCGTGCCGCTCCCTGCGATGGGCTTCATCAGCACCGCCGCAGGTGCAGAGGACCTGCACATTGGCCCTGGGAGCGCCGCCGAGGACACCGCGTTCGACTTCGGCCGCCGTTTCCTGGCGGACATCGACGGGGCCCTGCGCGTGGATCCCTGGGACATCGGCGCCGACGAGGCCTCGGCGTCCACCGGGCCGGATCTCGCGATCACCAAAGACGATGGCCAGACGACCGCCGTGCCCGGGACCCCTGTCCTCTATACGATCACCGTGACCAACAACGGGCCCGGTCTGCTCACGAGCGTGACGGTCCTGGACGCCGTGCCTCCCGAGTTGCAGGGGCCGTTCTTCACGCCCTCGACAGGCGACTACGACCCCGGCACCGGCGTCTGGAGCGGGCTCAGCCTGGGGCCGAGCGCGAGCATCACCCTGACCCTCCAGGGAACGATCGCCCCCGGGGCCCTGGGAAACCTCGTCAACACGGCCCAGGTGGACCCTCCCGACGGCCTCTCAGATCAGGATCGGTCGAACAACTCGGCCACGGACGTGGACACCCTGACCCCCGAGGCGGACCTCGCCCTGACGAAGGCGGACGACCTCGACCCCATCGAGATCGGGAACCTTCTCACCTACACGCTGACGATCACCAACACCGGACCCTCCGACGCCACCGGTGTGATCCTGACGGACATGCTGGTCCCGGAGCTGGACTACCAGTCGGCCACGCCGTCCCAGGGCGTGTGCAACTTCGACGCTCCCACGCGGACCGTGGGCTGCACCCTGGGCGCCCTCGCTTCCGGCGGCAGCGCGGTCGTGACCCTGGTCGTGCGGCCGTTGGCGGTCGGAACGCTCGGAAACACCGCCGACGTCTCCGGAAACGAACCCGATCCCGTCTCAGGAAACGGCTCGGCGACCGAGACGACCGCCGTACACACGGCGAGCGACGGAGTACGCTTCTTCACCGTGACCTCGACCTTCGAGCAGAACGTCCTCGAGTGGCTGAACCCCGCGACGGCCGCCTACCTCTCCACCGAGATCGTCTACCGAACCGACACCTTCCCAACGGGCCCGACCGATCCCCTGGCGACCTCGATCTACAACGGCGGGGTGGCCGGGATGAAGGACCGCCTCGTCCATGCCACCGGAGCGGGCACGAACGGTCAGACCTTCTACTACGGGGCCTTTGTGCACCTCGCGCCGGGCCCGACCGTCTCGTCGGGTCGATTCTCCAGCGGACGTCCCTTCGACAACTCGGGTCCCGTGAAGTGGGCCTTTAGCACCGGGGCCTTCTCGATCACACCTCCAACCGTGGGCGTGGCCGGGGTGGTCGCCCCCGCCAACGACCGGGCACTCTATGCCATGGAGCGGGGTCCGCTCGGCGGCGAATGGCCGGCCGGCTGGGAGCCCGTGCAGCTCGGCGGCGCGGTGCAGTCACGCTCACCGCTGGTGCCGCTCACCGTGAGCGGTGCGAACCCGGTGGTCTACCTCGGCGCCCAGGACGGCAAGGTGTACGCCGTCAACGGGACCCTGGGAGGCGCCGCGGCGTTCCCCTGGGCCCCGATCCCCATCGGAGGCATGGTCCAAGCCGCCCCCGCCGGGATCTTCACCGCCTGGGGCGGAGCCCAGAACTACCTGCTCGTCGGGACCCGTGACGACGGCGCCGAAAACCTGTTCGTCGCCCTCAACCCGGACACTCCTGGGAACATACTGGGCACGTTTGACAACGGGGGAAGCCCGAACGGCATCGGAATCATCACCGGCATGGCCACCGTGGACTACGCCACGAACCGCGTCTACTTCACGAGCTACGAGAACCCTTCCGGCAGCAACGGCACCCTGTGGTGCCTCCAGATCGGCCCCCCCGGCCCCGTCCTCAGCCTGGTGTGGCAGCGGGCGCTTCACGACATCGACGGCAGCCCGGTCGTCAACGGGGGCCGGGTCTACGTCGGCAGCACCGATGCCGGCGGGACCGTCTACTCGATCAACGCCGCCACCGGCTCCGCCTTGGACGATCGGACCTTCGTCCACGGCGACGGCCTCGTCAACGGCTTCGTCTGGCCCGACCGTGGCTCGGCGGATCTCTACTTCGCGACCGACAACTTCGTCTGGGGCATCTCGGACACCGGAGCGCCGAACATGCCGAACAAGTTCCCGTCGGGCATCAGCCTCGGGGGCGGCGGGGTCACCCCCTCCAGTCTCCTTTTCGTTCCCGGGAGCCACTACATCTACGTCGGCGGAAGCGACGGAAGCCTGTATGAAATCGACGTCCTCGGCGCCGCCCCGACCCTGAAATCGCAGCCTCTGGGCGATGGCCTGGCCACGGTCGGGGCGCCGTCCCTCGACTGGCTCTACAGCCTCATCCACGTGGGGACCGAGGCCGGCATCTTCTACGCCGTCGACGTGCCTCTGCCCTGATTCGCCCGCCCGGTGCTTCACCGCGGTCGGTCCTGAGGGGGAGACTGCTGGGGGTCTGGAGACGGCGATTATCGATCGTCTGGCGAGCCCGGCTCGATTTGACTCTTCGAGTAGGACGGCCGGAAGGCCCGCGGTATTGACGAGCAGAGCATCGCCGAGAGAGGGTTGGAGGCGGCGCCCGGAGTCGAACCGGGGAATAGAGGTTTTGCAGACCTCCGCCTTAACCACTTGGCTACGCCGCCTGCGCCAACCACTGATACTAGCGAGGGCCGGTCCCCCGATCAAGGAGACGCCGGGG
>JAJDNV010000260.1 GCA_022340545.1 Acidobacteriota bacterium
TTGAAGGCGAAGACGCAGATGGCCAGCACCGCCAGCAGCGGAACGTAGAAGCTCGGCGCGTACCAGGCCGACAGCCCCGCGCCGATCGAGGGAACGTACAGGTACAGGCTCATGGGCAGCATCGCGGCCACGACTGCCAAGAGCCCGGCCCGCGTCAGCAGCCCGACGATCACGGCCGCGGTGGCGCCGAGCGCCAGCGCGTCGGCCGGGCTTGAGGCCCCGAACCAGGCGGCGAAGATCCCCAGACCCGACAGCACCGTCGAGGCCACGAAGACGAGCACGACCAGCCACGTCCTCCGTAGGACCACGCGCAGCACGAGCAGCAGGACGAGGTAGAGGAAGGCGACCTGGAGGGCGAAGCCCACCGCTCCCAGGGTCTTGGCGGCCAGCGCCCCGGGGCCGAGGAGCCCGTCGAGGCTCGTCGCGGCCATCACGCGTGTTGAGCCGCCGATCGCGCCGGGGAGGCCGATCGCGTAGTACGCGGCGCCGTTGACCCAGCAGCACACCGCCAGCCCGATCAGGACATCACGCCCGACCAGCGGGTCGCGAACGCGGCCGGCCAGCAGGCGGCTCCAGGAGACGATCGTCTCGGGCCAGAACCGCCGCACGTACGGCTCGATCGCCACGTAGTACAGCCAGAGCTTCGCGCCGTCGTAGAGCGACCAGGCCAGCGCCCGGGTGAAGAGCGTCCACTCGGCGAGGAGGTCCCCCACGTGGCTCGCCTCGAGCAGCCAGCTCGTCATCGTGAGCACGACGACGAAGGCAGCCAGGCGGCCGGCGCCGCGGACATCCCCGCGGCCGCGGCGGAGGTTGCGGCGCGCCAGCACCGCTCCGGCCAGCAGCACCAGGGCCTCGACCAGGGCCATCGCGCCGAACCCGGATCCCTCGGCCGGCCGATCCTCCGACCACGTGCCGCTGATCCGGAAGAACACGGGACGTCCCGAAAGGGCCGCGGCTTCCACGCGAGCCGGGATGTCGGAGGCACCCGGGAAGGCGCCCTCCCATGCGGCGCGGGCCTCCGCGAAGACGGGCGGCACGCCGGCCGGCGCCGTTTCGCGAAAGCTTCCAGGGTCGAGCCCGGCCTCGGTGAAGAGCCGGGACCAGGGAGGGGTCACCGCGCCGTCGCGGGGGGCCTCTCCCGCGACGGGCGGCACGGCCCGCAGCGCGATGAGCCGGCCCTGCGTGTCGGTCCTGACGTCCACCATCCCGGGCGCGAGCGGCGGGTCGTTCTCCCGGACCATGCCGCTGCGGCGCGTCGGCACGAGGTCCCGCGGACCCTCGCGGTACCAGAAGTAGATCCCCGCCGGCCGGCCACGCTCGATCGCGGCCCGGAGGGAGGCGGGGTTCCGACTCCGGGCGAGCGCGTGGACGAGGCCCGTGTCGTACTCGAAGCCCCACGCCCGGTCCCCGCGGGGCGCGTCGAAGCCGAGGCGCCGCAGCGTCTGCTGAGCGCGATCGGCCAGCACGTCGGGGGCGAGCGGCATCGGCACCCGCTGCACCAGGCTGGGGCGGACGAAGAGGTACAGACCGTAGAGCAGCGCGAGGCCGGCGATCGTGGCCGCCAGCCACGACAGGGCGATCGCCGGTCTCAGCGAGCCCTCCTCGCCGGCGGCGGCCACCATCTCCGGGGACGGGGTCTCGCCGGCGGCGAGGGCCGCCTGCAGCGGATCGCCCCCGGGCAGGGAGGCGCCCAGCACGGCGGCCGAAGCCGGCCGCGCGCGGGGGTCTTTCTCCAGGCACCGGAGGATCGCTCCCTCGACGGCTGGCTCGAGCCCCGGGACGAGCTGCGACGGCGGTAGCGGGCTCGACTCGAGGTGGGCCCGCCGCACGGCCTCGCGGGTGGTCCCGGAGAAGGCGGACCGGCCGGTGAAGACCTCGTAGAGGATCAGGCCGAGCGCGTAGAGGTCGCTGCGCGCGGTGACCTCGCGGCCGAGCGACTGCTCGGGCGCCATGTACGCGGGCGTCCCCGAGGCGACGTCGCCCCGCTCGATCGCGTGGGCGACCCCGGCGAGGCCGAAGTCCATGATGCGCACCCGGCCCCGGCCGTCGAGCATGACATTGGCGGGCTTGAGGTCGCGATGGAGGATCCCGCGGCCGTGCGCCGCCGCGAGGGCCGCGCAGAGCTGTCTGGCCATGTCGAGGGCCTTGTCCGGAGGCAGGCGACCGATCCGCCGCAGCAGCGAGGCCAGGTCCTCGCCGTCCACGAACTCCATGGTGAGGAACGTCAGGCCCTCGGCCTCGCCCAGGTCGTGGACGCGGCAGACGCCGGGGTGCGTGACCTCCCGGGCCAGCCGGACCTCGTCCCGGAACCGTGCGAGGCGGACCGGGTCAGCGGCCAGGTCGGGTGGCAGCAGCTTCAGCGCCACGGTTTGCGCGAGTCGCAGGTCCTCGGCCCGGTAGACCTCGCCCATGCCGCCGGCCCCGAGCAGCGCCACGACGCGGTATCGCCCACCCAGCAGCGTGCCCGGCACGAAGCGACCGCGCGAACGCTCCCGTGCGAGCGGCTCGGCCGGCGGGCGCGGGGCCTCGAGCGTCGCCGTCTGCGAGGAGACGGCCCCGACGTGCTCCGGGCAGGTCTCGACTCCGCTCGGAAGCTCGCGCGCGCAGACCGGGCAGTGGGCCATGGCTCGGACCCAGTGCGGCCAAGACGGAGCCGCGCGGCTATCTTACATTCCCTCTTCCCGGGTTGCCGGCGGCGCTCCAGCCGTCCCGCGGGCCCGACACCCTCAAGCCCGCCGCCCGACGCGCGCTCAGGGCCCCGAGGAGGCTCCGAGCGACTTCAGATAGGCCACCACCGCGCGCGCGTCTGTCTCGGACAAGCGGAACGGTGGCATCGGCGGGCGCAGAGACTCGCCGTTGCGATCGATCCCCCGGGTCAGCAGGCGAACGCCCTCCTCTTCGGTGTAGCCGGGCATGCCCGCGATCCGGGGAGCCTCGATGGCCCAGTCTCCCTTCTGGAAGCCTGGCGGTGACACCGGGATCGGGGCCCCAAGCAGCCACCTGCTGCGCAGCAGCTCCCCGGACTCGTCGCGGGGCGTGTGGCACTCGAAGCACATCGACACGCGCTCGACGATGTAGCGGCCGTGCTCGACGGGCGTGGTCTGCCCCGCGGGAGGTGTCACCGCCTGGCCCAGGGGCCACAGCAACGGCAGCGCAGAGAGTCCGGCGAGCAGCGACCTCATGGCTTCAGCCTCCTTGGACGGGTCCTGGCCAACCGCCCGAAGTCTACCGCCGCGCACGCAGACCCGGCAGGGTGACGAGACGGCTGCGATCTACGCCCTCGCCCCGTGGGTGGGAGGGGTCAGTCGAGCGGCAGGCGATCGATCCCCCTGACGTGGTCGAAGCGGCCGTCGAAGGTCGCGACCCGGGTCACGTCGTTGTTGAGCATCACCGCGGCGTGGACCAGGTCCCGCATGCTGGCCGCCGTCCCGCCCCGCACGAGATCCCGGGCGCGGTCGGTGTCGGCGAGCGTCACCGGGAAGACGGTCGAGCAGAGCCCGACGAAGAGATCGTAGACCTCGACGGCGAGATCCGGCCGTCGCAGGCCCACGTAGCGGTAGAGGATCTCCTGGAGCACCTCGGTGCTGGTGCAACCCTCGACCTCGCCCGCCTGCACCCGGGCGAGGAACCGCCGGGAGGGCTCACGGAGTGGATGGTCCCGCCCGGCGACGTACATCGGGACGTTCGAGTCGATGAAGACCCTCACGACCGGCCGGCCTCGATCTCGGCGAGCATCTGGTCGATGTCGGCGGTCGGGGCCCCCAGCGAGGACAGCCGGGCCAGCGGATCGGGCCCCCGCTTCTGCTGGCTGAGCGCCGCCTCGAGGGCCTTGTAGCGCTGCGTGTTGCCGGCTAGGCAGGCGTAGAATCTCGATCGGCGGCCGACGGCGGGGACCGGTCAGGAGGGTTCGTGTTCTTCTCGAGGAGTCCGTTGTCCCGAACCCGGGCCGCCGGAGCCGTGTGCGCTGGCGCCCTCCTCCTCGCCGTCCTGAGCCCGGGCGTGGGCGTCGGCTCACAGGCCCCGGCCACTCCCGAGTGGGTGCGCCTCGGCGAGCCGATCGCCTCGTCCGACATCCCGGAGGGGGACCGGCCCTACCTCGTGAGCTGGGTCAAAGAGCACGCCCGACCCGCGCCCGACTACCTGGTCGACCTCTTCCAGCGACACGACGTCGTCATCCTCGGCGAGTTCCATCACGTCCGGGAGCACAAGGAGCTGGTCGTCGACCTCCTCCCCCGCCTCTACCACGAGGCGGGCGTGCGCTGCCTCGCCTGGGAGTTCTCTCCATCGTCGGATAACGCGCGCCTGGCCCGTCTCACCACCGGGCCAGAGTTCGACGCGGAGGGCCTGCTCGAGCTCGCCCGCGAGTCCGTCCAGTGGAACTCGAAGTCGCACTGGGACTTCGTCGAGGCCGTCTGGCGGCTCAACCACGGCCTGGCTCCCGGGCAGCAGCCCATGCGGATGATCGGCCTCGACAGCGATTGGGACCCCGTGAACTCCTACATCGCCTGGAAGACGAAGCCCGAGGGATCCCCGGAGCGCCAGCGCGCGGCGGCCGATGGGAGGGCACGCGATCCCCACATGGCCCGCGTCGTCGAGACGGAGATCCTCGGGAAGGGCGAGAAGGGACTAGTCTTCGTTGGCCGAGGCCACGACTTCACGCACCACGAGTTCGGGCCCGAGACGGACCTGGGCCGCGAGATCATGGGCCGTCTCCTGTATCGGAAGCACGGCACGCGAGTCTTCCAGGTGTGGCTCGACCGCGCCATGCTCGGGTTCGTCCAGGGCGTCGACGAGGAGGCGGGGCTGCGCTTCGTCGGCTTCGACCTGTGCGATTCTCCCTTCGCCAGCATCCTGAGCACGAGGCCCAACTTCGTGCCGGACGCCCCCGGCGTGCCCCTCGGCCGGATCGCGCGGGGATACGTCGACTTCGGGCCCCGGTCGGCGCTGCACGCGAACGTCACCATCGAGGGATTCGTCACTCCGGAGATGTTCAGCCAGTTCAAGCACTACTACGAGATCGACTTCGAACGGCCGTTCACGAACGCGGCCGAGGTGGACACGTACCTCCAGGCGCACCGCTGGCCGAAGCCGTGAGCGATCGCACTGCAAGGGGACTTTGCCGGCGGCGCGCCCGGGCCTAAGACCCACGGGCATGAGGTACTGGTTGACGTTCACGGTGGCACTGCTGCCGGCTCTCACCCAGGCCACCGAAGGGAAGATCCCGCGTGAGGGGTTCGACCTGTGGTACCGCACGTACGGCGCTGGACGGCCCATGGTGATCCTCTCCGGAGGGCCGGGGCTCGACTGCGACTACCCGGAACCGGTGGCGCAGGAGCTCGCCAAGCGGAACCAGGTGATCCTCGTCGAGCTGCGCGGCACGGGGCACTCGCGCCCGCCGGTCGTGAATGCGGAGACCGTCAGCGTGAAGGCGTGCCTGGCTGACCTCGAGGCACTACGAGACCACCTGAAGATCGAGCGGTGGACCGTGGTGGGGCACTCGACGGGAGGCTCGCTGGGCCTCTTCTACGCGGCGGCCCACCCGGCGAGCGTGGAGGCGCTGGTCTTGATCTCGTCCGGACACGTCGTGTGGGAGCCGGACAACGCCGTGACCGACAACGCCTTGATGCGCCTGTGCCCGAGCGAGCGACAGCAGCTCGAGGAATTGGGCACGTCAACCGCCGGTACCCCGGACGAGCGCGTTGCCACGAGGCTGAAGATCCTGGCGCCCGGCTACTTCTTCGACCGGGACAAGACGGCGGGGTTCGCCGCGGCCTTGAAGCCGGGGTTCGTCCACGCGGACACGATGCGGCTGCTCATGCGGGACATGTTGTATCCGGGGAGTTCATAGGAGATTGGATTCGCGGGCTCACCGCGGGGGCCCTGAAGGCACGCCCATCCGCGTCGCGGAACGCAAGATCCATCCGCAGGAAGACCTCGACGTCGGCTTCTTCCACAGAGCCATCCCCATCTCCTCTCGCTTTGCTGGGTGAGTTGTGGGGATTCTATCGACGTTGTCCCGATCCCGCCAGCCTCGCTGGTGACGCGGGACGCGCAGGGAGAGGTCGGGCCGCGGCCCTCCGGCCAGGCGGCCGCCCGGCAGGCACCTCGGCCCCGAACAGCAAGGTCATGGCGCCCGGTGTGCCCCGGGCGTCCCGGCCGGTGCCCGGACGACCCACGGAACACTCTGGCGCCCGCGTCGTCCTGCTTTTCGAGGGTCCGTCCGGGACCCGGGGGCGGGGTGTGCCATTGCGGTCCCCCGCCGGCTGCGGTATCGAACGAGGAGCTCATGAAACACCGACTGCTTCCCAAGCTGGCGCTGGCCAGCGCGCTGGCCCTGGTCCTCGCCTCTCCGCCCCCGGTGGGCGCCGACGTCGGGGGCGAGGCCTTCACCGTCCCGGTGGAGTACCACAAGCTGGACAACGGTCTGAAGGTCGTCCTGTCCCGGGACACGACGGCCCCGACCGCGGTCGTGGCCGTCTACTACAACATCGGTCTCCGCATCGAGCCCCGAGATCGCACGGGGTTCGCCCACCTGTTCGAGCACATGATGTTCCAGGGCTCGAAGAACCTCGCGAAGATGGAGTTCGTCCGTCTGATCCAGTCGAACGGTGGCGTCCTCAACGGCTCCACGCGCTTCGACTTCACCAACTACTTCGAGATCGTTCCCTCGCACACCCTGGAGATGATGCTCTGGGGCGAGTCCGACCGCATGCGCGCCCTCGACATCACCCAGGACAACCTCGCCAACCAGCAGGGCGTGGTCATCAACGAGGTGAAGGTCAACGTCCTGAACCGTCCCTACGGCGGCTTCCCGTGGCTGGACATGCCGCAGTACGCCAACACGAACTGGTACAACGCCCACAACTTCTACGGCGACCTCGAGGACCTGGAGGCGGCCACGCTCGAGGACGTGAAGGCCTTCTTCGAGGCCTACTACACGCCCTCCAACGCGGTGGTGGTCGTGACCGGGGACTTCGATCCCGAGCAGACGCTCGCCTGGATCGAGACGTACTTCGGGAGCATCCCGTCGCGTGCCCGGCCCGAGCCTCCCGACATCTCCGAGCCCCGGCAGGCCGAGGAGAAGCGGGCGAGCAAGACGGACACGCTCGCCACCCGACCGGCCCTGGCCGTCGGCTACCACGTCCCCTCGCGCAGCACGCCGGAGTACTTCGCCATGGGTCTGCTCGATCAGATCCTGGTCCAGGGGCGGGACAGCCGCCTCCACCAGGCCCTCGTCCAGAGGAACGGGTTCACCGGCGAGGTGTCCGGTGGTATCAACCTCCTCGGCAACATGTTCAACGTCGACGGTCCCGTGCTCTGGACCACGTCCCTCATGCACGACGCCGAGACCCCCACCAACGACATCCTGAAGGCCTTCGACGAGGAGATCGAGCGGCTGCGCTCGGGACCCGTGGACGAGGCCACCCTGGAGCTCGCGAAGGTCAAGGCGCGATCGAGCTTCTACGACCACGTCGAGGACTTCTTCGGCTTTGGCCGCGCCGACCTGCTCGCCTGCTTCGCCCTCTTCGACGACGAGCCGGGGCGGATCAACCGCATCGAGGCCGAGTTCGAGAAGGTCACCCCGGAGCTGCTCCTCGCCACCGCGCAGGAGTACCTCCGGCCGTCCAACCGGACGGTCCTGACCATCGTGCCGCAGGCCGACGAGGCCTCCGCCCCGAAGGGCCCGGCAGAGGGGAGTGAAGAGTCATGAGGACATCCATCGTCGTGGCCGCCGTCGGCCTCCTCCTCGGGGCGGGGCTTCCCGCCGGAGCCCAGAGGCAGTCCCCCCCGGAGCCGGGGACGCCGAAGCCCTTCCATGTCCCCACCCCGCAGCGCTTCACCCTGGGCAACGGGCTCGAGGTGACCCTCGTCGACTACGGCACGATCCCCAAGGTCCAGGTCGCCCTGGTCGTGGACGTGGGCAACGCACACGAGACGGCGAGCCAGGTCTGGCTCGCCGACGTGACCGGCGACCTGCTCGTCGAGGGAACGAAGAGCCGCACCGCCCTCGAGATCTCCACCGCCGCCGCGCGAATGGGCGGGTCCCTGGAGGTCGCGGTGGGGGCCGAGACCACCCAGATCGGGGGCGCCGTGCTGTCCGAGTTCGCTCCCGAGATGGTGCGACTGGTGGCCGACGTCGTCCGCCACCCCGCCTTCCCCGAGAGCGAGCTCCCCCGGATCAAGAACGACCGACAGCGTCAGCTCTCCATCGCCCGCAGCCAGTCGCAGCAGCTGGCGACCGAGCGATTCCGAAAGGCCCTCTACGGCGAGAAGCACCCCTTCGGCCGCGTCTTTCCCAGCCCGGAGATGATCGGGGGCTACTCCCTGCAGGACGTGCAGGCCTTCTACGAGGCCGGCTTCGGCCCGAAGCGGGCCCGGCTCTACGTCGTGGGCCGCTTCGACTCCGACCCGGTGCGGGCCGCGGTCCAGGAGGCCTTCGGAGAGTGGTCTGGAGCCGCCCCCGCGCGCATCCCCGCTCCCTCGCCCCGGGCCACCCGTTCCCTGGCCATCGTCGACCGCCCGGACGCGGTTCAGACCACCCTCATGCTCGGGCTGCCCGTGCCCGACCCGTCGTCGCCAGACTACGTCAAGCTCGCGGTGACCAACTCTCTCCTGGGTGGGTTCTTCTCGTCGCGCATCACGACCAACATCCGGGAGGACAAGGGCTACACCTACTCGCCCTTCTCCCAGATCTCCAGTCGGCGCGGAGATGCCTACTGGGTGCAGAACGCCGACGTCTCCACCGAGGTCACCGCCCCGGCTCTGAAGGAGATCTTCTTCGAGATCGACCGACTGCGGACCGAGGCGCCTTCGAAGGAGGAGCTGGCCGGAGTCCAGAGCTACATGGCCGGCGTGTTCGTCCTGCGGAACTCCTCGCGGACCGGCATCATCAACCAGCTCGAGTTCCTGGTGCGCCACGGCCTTCGTGACGACTACCTGGAGAAGTACGTCGACGAGGTGCTTGCGGTGACGCCGGCCGACGTGCAGGAGACCGCCGTGAAGTACATCCGGCCCGAGGGGATGACGATCGTGGCGGTGGGAGATGAGAAGGCCATCGGACCCGAGTTGGCGGCCTACGGGAAGGATCGAGGGGAGGAGTAGAGCTCCCGGGGGTGGCCGGCGTGGTCCGGCCGCCCCGGGGCTGTTCCGGGCGCGGCGTGGCTCGACGAGGTGAGATCAGCCGAGGTCGACCTGTTGAAGGACGGAGATGGTCTGCTCGAGGAGCAGGGCGCGATGTCACACCCCGCACCCCGCGGGGTCAGGTCTCAAGATGGTGATTCGTGGTTCGCGGCCGCAGAAGCGCCGAACTGAGACCTGACCCCATACCTTGACCCCATACCTCCATACCTCCATGACCCCATACCTCCATGCCTGGCGGGAGACGACCGCCGGTCTTGTGGTCTGGATCCCGAGCCAAGTAGGATCACGGCCAGGATGAAGTCACGATACCTGCATGCCCTGTCGATCCCGGCTCTCGCTCTCCTGAGTGCCATCTGTGCGCGCGCCCCGGCGGAGGCCGAGCCTCTGAAGCTCGACGACGTGTTCGAGCTGGAGTACGCCTCCGATCCGCAGATCTCCCCCGACGGCTCGCGGGTTGTCTACGTGCGCAACTCCATGGACAAGATGACCGACCAGCGACGGTCCAGGCTGTGGATCGTCAACTCCGACGGAACCGGCCACCGCCCGGCCACGGACGGCAACGCCGACCAGGTGCAACCGCGCTGGTCGCCTGACGGGAGCCGCCTTGCCTTCATCGCGGTGAACGACGGCTCGGCCCAGATCGGCCTCGTCTGGCTGGACTCCGGGAGAACCGCGGTCCTGACCCAGCTGGATGAGCCGCCATCGGGTCTGAGCTGGTCGCCCGACGGGACTCGGCTCGCCTTCTCGATGGTGGTGCCTGCACCCGACGAGCCCTTCGTCGAGCTGCCCGAGCCGCCCGAAGGAGCCACCTGGGCCAGACCGCCGAGGGTCGTCACCGATCTCTACTACCGTCTCGACGGGGAGGGGTACCGGACGAGGGGGTACCACCAGCTCTTTGTGCTCCCGGCCGAAGGCGGAACCCCGCGGCAGGTCACCTCAGGATCGTTCAACCATGCCGGCGGACTCGCTTCTGAGTCGATGGAGAGTGCGGCATGGACCCCGGATGGTGATTCGCTGGTCTTCGTCGCCATGCGTCGCGAGAACTGGTTTCTCGATCCCCTCGACACCGAGATCTACGAGCTCTCCCTCAGCGACGGGACGATCACGGCGCTGACCGACCGCAGAGGGCCCGACACGTCACCGACCGTCTCACCCGACGGCCGCCTCGTCGCCTACCTCGGCTTCGACGACCGCTATCAGACCTATCAGCTGACCCGGCTGTACCTTTTCGATCGCGTCTCGGGAGAGTCGCGGTGCCTGACCAGCTCCTTCGACCGCAGTGTGTGGACGCCGGTCTGGAGCCCGGACGGCAGCGGGCTCTACTTCATCTACGATGAGCACGGAAACACCAAGATCGCCTTCGTATCCCTCACCGGTGAGCTGAGAACCGTCGCCGGGGACATTGGCAACAGCTCGATCGGCCGGCCTTACGAGGCCTTCGGCGAACGTTGTTTCTCCGTGGCCGGGAATGGTCGCATCGCCCACAACCTCACCGACCCGATGCATCCCTCGGACGTGGCCGTGACGCATCCAGGCCGCTTCGGTCCACGCAAGCTCACGGCGCTGAACCTCGACCTGCTGGCCCATCGGGAGCTCGGTGAGGTCGAGGAGATCTGGTACAGCTCGTCGTACGACGGGCGGAAGATCCAGGGCTGGATCGTCAGGCCGCCGGGCTTCAACCCGTCGCAGAGGTACCCCCTCGTCCTCGAGATCCACGGCGGGCCGGTGGCCAACTACGGCGATCGTTTCTCGGCCGAGATGCAGCTCTACGCCGCCGCCGGGTACGTCGTACTCTACGCCAATCCTCGTGGCAGCACCGGTTACGGTGAGGAGTTCGGCAACCTGATCGATCGCAAGTATCCAGGGAACGACTACGACGATCTGATGTCCGGTGTCGACGCTGTCATCGCCCGTGGCTACGTGGATCAGGAGCGGCTCTACGTGACCGGCGGCAGTGGTGGTGGCATCCTCAGCGCCTGGATCGTCGGCAAGACCAACCGCTTCCGTGCGGCGGTGGTCGCCAAACCGATGATCAACTTCATGAGTGCGGAGCTGACCACCGACTTCCCGGGCTTCTTCAGCAAGTACTGGTACGACGGCTATCCGTGGGACCAGCCCGAGCGGTACCTGGCGCGGTCGCCCCTGTCGCTCGTCGGCAACGTCTCCACCCCCACCATGCTCCTCACCGGTGACGCGGACTTCAGGACGCCGATCAACGAGAGCGAGCAGTTCTTCGCCGCGCTCAAGCTGCGTCAGGTCGACACCGCCCTCGTACGCATTCCTGGCGCTTCGCACCACATCGCGCGCCGTCCGAGCCAGCTCATTGCCAAGGTGGCCTACATCCTGAAGTGGTTCGAGATGCACCCCGGATCGGGGGACCGGTAGGGACGCTCCTCGCCCGTGCTGCACGGGACCGGCGGCTCGGT
>JAJDNV010000285.1 GCA_022340545.1 Acidobacteriota bacterium
GCGAGGACTGGAACTCCGTCCGTGCACGGATAGAGGGTGAGGTCCCCCACATCACCGTCTGGATCAACGGGGAGAAGGTTACGGACTGGACCGACACGGCGAACCACGCGAAGGACGGCGCCACCGAAGGGATGCTCGCCATCCAGATGCACTTCACGAACGAGCAGGTGAATCGCTGGGTGTCCGGCGGGTTCTGGCGTTGGCGGAACATCGCGGTGAAGGAGCTTCCGTGACGGATGCCGGCGTTCGGTCGGCCGGACCTCAAAAGGAGCACATGACATGGTGAGCAGACGCAGCTTTCTCCAGGCCACGGCCGCGGCGGCCGTGGCCCGGCCGGTGTTCAGCGCCCAGGCCCAGGTTCAAGGGGCCAACGACAGGGTGCGGCTGGGTGTGATCGGGACCGGGACGCGGGGCACGATGGTCGCACGCTTCTTCTCCCAGCACGACGACTGCGCGGTGGTGGCGGCGTGCGACGTCGCCGGGAGCCGGCTCGACGCGTTCATGGAAGCGCAGAGCAAGGCGGGCGCCCAGGTGGACCGGTACGACGACTACCGGCGGATCCTCGACCGCCAGGACATCGACGCCGTGCTGGTGGCCACGCCCGACCACTGGCACAGCCCGATGCTGGTGGAGGCCTGTGCCGCCGGCAAGGACGTCTACGTGGAGAAGCCGATCTCCAACGCCATCGAGCCGGCCCAGAAGATGGTCGAGGCCGCGCGCGAGCACGGTCGCGTGACCCAGGTCGGGCTGCAGCAGCGCGAGGGTAAGCACTTCCAGGAGGCCGCGAAATTGGTCCAGGACGGCCTGCTCGGCAAGGTGACCCACTGCGTGATGAAGTTCCCTGGCGCCTACACCACGCCGCCGGGGCCGGTGACCGAGCCCCCGGCGGACCTGAACTGGGACGCGTGGCAGGGTCCGGCGCCCCGCCACCCGTACAGGTACACCCGCCAGAGACGGTGGCGCACCTACTACGACTACGGCGGCGGCCTGGTGACCGACTGGGGCGTGCACCTCGTGGACGTGGCGCACTGGTACCTGGGCCTCGACCAGAAGGCGCCGCGGCTCGCCAGCGCCTCGGCGCAGTACGTCAACGTCGAGGTCCCGGAGCGCGACCAGGTGCCCGACGCCTTCGTCGTCTCCTGGCAGTACGACGACGTGGTGATGTCCTTCACGAACGCGGCCACGAACAATCCCGAATTCGGCTCACAGGGCAACTACTTCTTCGGCCCCCACGGCAGCCTTCAGGTGCACCGCTCCGGGTTCCAGATCCTGCCGGGGATGCGGCGAAGGCCAGAGCCCGATGCTCCTCCCCCGATCGACACCAGGATCCGGCGCTTCCGGGAGGACTACCAGAACGATCCGGACACCATCCAGCACTGCCGGAACTTCCTGGATTGCATCAAGTCCCGGCAGCGGCCGGTGACCGACATCGAGATCGGGTTCTCCTCCACGCTTCCCTGTCTCCTCGCGATCCTGGCCATCCGCGAGGGGCGCTCCTTCGTCTGGGACGGAACGACGGCCAGGCCTGCCTGATCCCTGCGGGCCGCGCCCGGGCCCGATTTCCTCACGGCCGGGCGCGGTCCCGCGGTAACGGCCACAGAGATCGCCATCACCTCGAGTGCCATCGGGGTGCGGGTTGGGGCCACCCGCTCGGGAGGGGGGGGCCTTGACACGTGATGGCGGGCTGAGCGGCGTCGGCCCGCTCGGGCCCGAACCCTCAACCTCTGTGTTCGCGGTGGACGTGTGCGTGCGCCCTCTATGCCAGCTCGCGCTCGAACAAGGCCAGCAATCGCTTCCAGGCCCGCTCGGCCTGCGCTTCGTTGTAGACGGCGGAGTCCGGCGGGCACCAACCGTGCTGCGTGCCCTCGTAGACTTCGATCTCCGCTTCGATGCCGGCGGCATCGAAAGCCTCTCGCAGGCGTACCTTCTCTTCTGGCCGCCGCTCATCGTCGTTCTCCGCGATGGCGATCAGGAAGCCGGCCTTCATCTTTGGTGCGAGCAGATGCGGGCTGTCCTCTTCGTCGGTCGCCAGGCCAGCGCCGTGGAACGAGCCACCCGCGCCGATGCGGTCGGGGATGGCCGCGGCCAAGCGCATCGTGTATGAACCGGTCATGCAGTAGCCGGTGGTGCCGATCTTTCGGTCTGTGTCGACCGACGGCTGGCGGTCCAGGAACTCCACCAGCGCACGACCATCGGTGACGCAGGTTTCCGGCGACAGCGATCCCGCGTGCTTCATCAGGAGCTCGCGGATGCCCGGATCGCGAAACGTCTTGCCGTCGGGAACCACCTGGCCCCTTGCCGTGCGGTAGTAGGGATTGACGACCAGGACCGCGTAGCCGGACTCGGCGAGCCGCTTGCCCATGGCACGGAAGGCCGGGCGGATGCCGACGATGTCCGGCCAGACGATGACGCCGGCGTGCTTGCCTTCGGCCGGATGCACGAAGTAGCAGTCCGCCATGCCATCCGGCGTCTCGACCTGGACGTCGTCTTCGACGACGTCCAGGGCGTTGGCGGCGCGCGGCAGCAGCATCGCGAAAGCGGCGGCGGAGCCCAGCTTGTTGAAGTCGCGGCGGGTCAGGCCACTCCTGCGCAGGTACTCTTCGGCGTCCTTGTTCGTCAGCTCATCACACATGTCGTCCCCCAACAGTTGGATGTGGCCCGGCGAACGCGATTCCGCTCCCTGCTTCGAGGGCGGCATCCGAACCCCCGTGACCAGCTTGGCCTGGATTGGAGTGTGTCTAGATGAGCCTAGCTCAACTTTGAGGCTTTGTCCTGGAGGGCTGGGTCTCAGCCGGCGCGGCGCTTCCCGAGGGCCTCCTTCACGCGCGCCGGGGTCAGGGGCAGACGGAAGATCCTCTCCCCGGTGGCGTCGAAGACCGCGTTGGCGATGGCCCCGCCCATGGGGACGATGGGCGGCTCCCCTCCGCCCTGGGGTGCGAGGGCGTCGTTCTTCACGAGGACCGTCTCGATCCGGGGAAGCCACGAGAGGCGCGGGAGCTCGTAGGTGTCGAAGTTGTCGTCGAGCATCCGCCCGCCGTCGAAGCGCAGCTCCTCGCTGAGGACGTAGCCCAGGCCCATCGTGATGCAGCCCTCCATCTGCATGATCGCGCCCTCGGGGTTGACCACGATCCCCATGTCCTGGGCACACACCACGCGCTCGACCCTGACCGCGCCCGTCTCGCGATCCACCTCCACCTCGACGGCGAGGGCCACGTACGCCCCCGAGTCGATCCCCGCCGCGACGCCCCATCCGCGGCCGCTGGGGGCGGGCTGGGGCGTCCAGCCGAAGGCCTTCGCAGCCTCGCGCACCACGCGCCCCATCCGTTCGTCCCCCATGTTGCGAAGGCGGAAGTCCACCGGGTCGACCTTCGCTTCGGACGCCAGGACATCGATCTGCGACTCGCGCGCGAACACGTTCATGTTCGCCCCGGGGGCGCGCCACGGGCCCACGGCGAAGCGGTGGGCGGAGGCGCCCGGGCCCATCCAGCCTCCAAAGACCCGCATGCGCGTGTGCGGGATGTCGTAGAAGATCTCCGCCGCCCGGTCGCCGGCGAAGTAGACATCGCAGTCCCACAACGTGATCCGGCCGTCGCCGTCCACGGCCGAGGCGATCTTCACGATGCAGGCGGGATCCAGCGTGTCGTAGAAGAACTCCTCTGCCCGCGTCCAGGCCACCTGCACGGGCTGGCCGGTGATCCTCGCCAGGCGCGCCGCCTCCTCGGCCTGCCGGCCCGCCGTCTTCCCCCCGAAGCCGCCACCGACGTAGGGTGTGATCACCCGAACGCGCTCGGCCTCGAGGCCCATCGTCCGCGCCAGCTCGTCGCGCAGGGGAAAAGGCGTCTGGGTGGAGGACCACACCGTCAGCTTCCCCTCCTTCAGCTGGGCCGTGGCGGCGTGAGGCTCGATCGGGGCGTGGGCCACGTACCCCTTCCGGAAGGTGCTCTCGAGCACCGGGGTGCCCGCGGTGCGGGCCGCCTCGACGTCTCCCTTGACCCCCGTCACCTCCGGCGCCGGTGCCCGGCTGAGCAGATCGTCGAAGACGCCGTCGGTGTCCGCCCCGGGAGAGGCGGCGTTCCACTCCGGCCGCAGGCGCCCGAGCGCGGCCCCGGCCATCTCGGGGTCGACGTGCAGCACCGCCACGAGGCCGTCTTCTTCGACGACCCGAACGCCCTCCATCGCCGCCGCCTCCGAGGTGTCGACCCGGGCGAGCGTGGCCCCGTGGGCGGGCGGGCGGAGGATCCTTGCGTAGAGGAGGCCCGGGAGTCGGATGTCGGCGGCGTACTGCGCCTTGCCCGTGACCTTGGCCACCGCGTCGAGCCGCTGCACCGAACGGCCCATGACCTCGAACTCCTCGACCGAACGGAGGACGGCCTCCTCGCCCAGCGTCCGCGCAATGGCCTGGCCCCGGGCGAGGGCGCCGTAGCTCACCTGGCGTCCGGGTTCGTCCCTCACCGACACGACCCCTTGTCTGACCACGAGCCGATCCCTGGGAACGCCCAGCTTCTCCGCAGCGAGCTCGATGAGGATCGCCCGCGCCTCCGCGGCCGCCTTGCGCAGGACCGGGCCGAAGACCCGGGTGGTCAGCGAGCCGAACGTCCCCATGTCCCACGGGCAGCGGTCGGTGTCGCCCAGCACCATCTCGATCGAGTCCAGGGCCACGCCCAGCTCCTCGGCTGCCATCTGCGCCAGCGAGGTCGTGACGCCCTGGCCCATCTCGATCTTCCCGGAGAAGACGGTGACCTTCCCGTCTTCGTCGATCCGGAGGTAGGCGTTGAAGTCCTCGGGGTAGCCGCGGCCGAACTGGGCGAGGGCCGGAGAGGGGCCGAGCCGGACGAGGACCACGATCCCCCCGCCCACGAGCTTCAGGAAGGCGCGACGGTCGAGATCGGGCATCATGACCTCCCTCCGTTCGAGCTGGCCACGGACTCGATGGCCTCCAGGATCCTCTTGTAGGCGCTGCAGCGGCAGAGGTTGCCTTCCATCGCGTCCACGACCTTCTCCCGTGAGGGCCGGGGATCCTCGAGCAGGAGGCCGTAGGCGTTCATGATCATCCCGGGTGTGCAGAAGCCGCACTGGAGCCCGCCGTGGTCGACGAAGGCCTGCTGCAGGGGGTGGAGCTCGTCTCCGCGAGCCAGCCCCTCGATCGTGGTGACCTCCTTGCCCGCGACCTCCATGAGCGTGGTCTGGCAGGACCGAACGGCCGTCCCGTCGACCACCACCGTGCAGGACCCGCAGGCCCCAATCCCGCACCCGCACTTCGTCCCGGTGAGGCCGAGGTCGGTGCGGAGAACCCAGAGCAGCGTCCGGTCCTCCTCGGTGTCGAGGGTGGTCGGCTGTCCGTTCAGGCGAAACCCGATGGACTTCTTCATGGGCGCCCTCCTCCCCGCTTGCTCGGGAGTTGCTGGCCCTCAGGGTACGTCGAGTCCGACCGCCCTTGTCAATGATTCGGACGTCCGAACCGGGGACCCGGCACCCCCCCGGCCGACGAGCCCTCCACGCCCTCCTCAGTCGCCGGCTCGCGCACTCACCTCGGCTGCCGCCAGCAGGAGGTCCGTGGACAAGCGGACGCGGTGGTTCGGGTTGACGTAGTGGAAGAGGACTCTTCCCTCGCCGTCCACCAGATACACGGCCGGCACCGGAAGCCGACCCCTACGCTCCGACTCCCAGACGATCCCGAAGCGTCGGGTCCAGGCGAGCCCGTTGTCGGACAAGAGCGGGAAGTCGAGGCCCAGATCCTTCCCGAGCTCGGCGTTCTGCTCGGGGCTGTCGGGGCTCACGCCGACGAGCCCGTAGCCCAGCTCCCGGAGCCGGGGGTACGCCTCCTGCAGCTGACCCAGCTGCGTCTTGCAGTAGGGTCACCAGTAGCCCCGATAGAAGACGTACACCATCGGGCGGTCGGTCGTCGCCGGTCCGACGGAGACCTCTTCGCCCTTCTGGTTCCTGAGCGTGCCGTCGGGGATCGGCAGGCCGACGAGGAGGGGGTGCACCTCCTCGGGCGAGGAGAAGAGCACCCTGTTCCCAGCCGTTTCGCGTGCAGAAGCGTCGGCAATGAGGAGGCTTGCGGCCAGAACGGTCAGGCCGAGGCGGGTCAATTCCATTCAATCTCCTGGTCGGGTGAGATGAGGTCATTCTAGCAGCGTCGGGCTCGCACGGGGCCGGGAGCCAACGGTCCGGCGGCGTCGCGGTCCTCGAGTGGGCCACAGAGTCGGAGCGAGTCTTCACGTTGTCTTCACGTGAACCCCTCTAGGCTGGGCGCGCCGTCCCGGTCGCCGCTCAAGACCATGGCCGTACTCACCTACTCCAGATCGAAAGGGTTGTGACATGGCGAAGCGTCAATCACGTCGGAAGCGCACGGCGCCCCTCGTGGTGGGTGGTCTCCTCCTGGGCTTGCTGGTCCTGCTGGCGGGGCAGGTGCAGGCGCAGGCCACGGACGTCGTGCAGACGGACAAGGGAGCCGTCCGCGGGACGGTGAAGACCACCTACACCGAGTGGCTCGGGATTCCCTATGCGGCCCCGCCCGTGGGAGAGCTGCGATGGAAGGCCCCCCAGCCGGCGGCCAGCTGGTCGGGCGTTCGCGATGCCACCAGGCCGGGAAACGCCTGCGTGCAGGGAACGGGTTGGGACCCGGGATATGAGCGGCCGACGCTGACGGAGGACTGCCTGTACCTGAACGTCTACCGGCCCCATGGCGCGACGGAGGAGAATCCGGTGCCGGTTTTCTTCTGGATCCACGGCGGCGGGCTCCGGGGCGGGGCAGGGTTCGACACCGATCCGCGGAAGTTCGTAACGCAGGGCGACGTCGTCTTCGTGACGCACAACTATCGGCTCGGCGCGATGGGCTTCTTGTCGGCGCCGTCGCTGACGAAGGAGGACGCCGACGCAGTGGGCAACTACGGGATGCTCGACCAGCAGGCGGCCCTGCGGTGGGTGAACGCCAACATCCGGAAGTTCGGCGGGGACCCGGAGCGGGTCACGATCGCCGGACAGTCCGCGGGCGGGAGATCCACCTGCATGCAGCTGGTGTCGCCGACAAACAAGGGTCTGTTCGCCGGGGCCGTCCACCAGAGCGGCAGCTGTAGCGCGGTCCCGCTAGCCGAGGACGAGGAGAGAGGGACGAAGTTCGCCGAGGCCCTCGGGTGCACCGATCCGGCCACCGCGGCCACGTGCCTGCGTGCCAAGTCGGCGGCCGACATCCTGGCGACCCAGGACAAGGTCAGCATCTCTACGACGGTCTTTGGCAGCAAACACTTCCCGTTGCACCCCACCGAGGCGGTCCGCACGGGTCAGTTCAACCAGGTGCCGGTCATGATCGGCCAGACGCACGACGAGCGGACACAGAGCATGTTTGCCCGGCGCGACTACGTCGGGCGCCCGGTCACGAAGACGCAGTACGTGGAAGAGATTCGCGAGGAGTATGGTGCCCACGCCGACGCCGTCCTCGAGCAGTACCCCGTGAGCGCCTACTGGTCGCCGACCGTCGCGCTCTCGACGGTCGACGGGGATCAGTCTTCCTGCCGACGTCTTGCCCTGTTCGGCCACTTCGCGGCCCACACCCCGACCTACGCCTACGAGTTCGACGAGCAGGACCCGCCGCCGTTTGTGTCGATCTGGCGCCTCCACACCACGTTCCGCTTCGGCGCCACCCACGTGAACGAGCTCGGGTACATCTTCGACTACCTGCGGCAGGCGCTGCCGTTCTCCTCGGCCCAGGGAGAGCTGTCGAACCAGATGATCAGCTACTGGACAACGTTCGTGAAGACGGGAGATCCGAACGGCGACTTCGTCCCCGACTGGCCACGCTACTCGCCGGAGACGCAGGAGATCATGTCGCTCAAGGCGGCGGGCTCGAAGGTCAAGACCGACTACGCCCAGGACCACAAGTGCGGGTTCTGGGCGTCGATCCCGGAGTGAGCCGGCAAGCTGATCGCACACCGACCGCTTTCTGAGCTGGAGTGACCCGTCCGCCAGTCATCTTTGGCTGAGGAGGTCTCGTCGAGGTGTTATCGGTCGGCGCGTGAGCGGGTCGGCTGCCGGCGTACCAGGACGGCCCAGTCCCGCTCGGGGTCCGATGGGGCCGGACCGATCTCGTGCATCCCCTGTGCGGCGAACCGGGTGGGCGACCCGACGAAGGCTCCGATCCGGGGGTTGAACCAGCGCTGCTCGAACTGGCCCTCGACCCGCCACATCGTCAGGCGGCCGGTGCGCCGGGCGACCGGGTAGTAGATGGCGTAGACCTGTCCGTACCTGGCGAGACACTGGGGTCCGCCATGCTCTTCGCCGGCTTCGACCACGCTGAGATCGTCCGGCTCCATCTCCCAGAACGGGAGGTTCAGCTCGACGAACCCCCGGGCGTGGTCGTTCCATCGCCACAGGTCGTCGAGGGAGCGGAAGTCCTCGGTGGCCAGCTTCGAGCCCATGATCACCTCGAGCTGTCCGCCCGACAGGTACGTCGCCCAGAGGACCTCCTTGCGGATCTTTTCGATGTTGCCGAGGTTTGCCTCCAGAAACTCGTCCATGTTGATGGGCAGGGGCCGACCGGCGATCTGCGACAAACGGCGCCACTTCTCCACCCTTTCGCCCCACCTGGCGGTGTTCTGGTAGGTCTGCAGAGAGGTCGTGCTGAAGCGTGGGTCGCCCAGGAACGGCAGCCAGCCGGGATCGGGGTCGCGGCCCTCGTTGTGGACAGTGATCGGGTGGTCGTACGGGTCGACGTCCTGGATGTACTGGGCGAACTCCTTCACCCGATCGGGGCCGAGGTCCAGGAACAGGTCGTACTCCTCGGACAGGTTCCACTGCAGCGCGTTGTGATGGCCAAACCGCGCGATCATCTCCCGGTAGAACAGCTTTCGCTCCACGCCCAGGGCGGCGTCGTCGAGCTCGCGCTTGTTCATCTCCTCGGCTTCGTTGAGGACGAAGTGCAACATGATGCCCTTCCGCTGGGCGTGCTCGAAGACGATGTTCCACTGGTGCAGCTTGCTGACGTCGTAGTGGAGGTTGTCGTTGTCCGGGCTTCCGTTGGGATCCACCTTGCCCGCGAAGGGCCAGACGTCCTTGCCGTCGCCCCCGATGTTCTGGACCAGGAAGTAGATCGAGTTGACGCGATGGGACGCCAGGTAGTTCAGGGCACCAATGAGGCCCTTGCCCCTGTCTGCGCCCCATGTGGGATCGCCGGGCTGCCAGTCGCGGATGTGGGCTTCGTATCGGTGCGACGGAACGGACCCGTCGAAGTCGGCGTAGGCGAGCAGGTTCTCTGGGCTGTCGCAACCGCCCTTGATGTAGTAAGGGCCGTCAGCGAACTTCAGGTAGTGACCGCCGACGTACTGGAGGCGGCCCCACTTCATGAAGCCGGGGGCGTCGGGGTCCCGCTCCTGCACGAGGAATGCCCCGGTCTCCCCATCGAAGGCGGCCGGAGTGCCGAACGCCGCCTCACCGCTGGACCGGCGTCCGCGCACCGCCGCCTGTCTGCCCGCCTTGAACTCGGCGCGATACTCCCAGCGGCCCGGGCGGTCGGGCGTGAAGCGGACGGTCCAGACCCTCCCGCGTCCGTTGCCCCGACCGTCGCCATTGAAGAAACCCGGGACGTCGTACGCGTGTCCTCCCGGAGCAGTGAAATGAACCTGCAATCGGAAGTCCAGGAATGGATTGGGATCGACGTCGCCCTCAGCGGCCACGGGGCCTTCAAAGTGTATCTCCATGGGCTGCCACACGCGTGGCGTCTCGGCGGGTGCCGGAGGTGCGGTCGCTCCCACGAGAAGTAGCGGTAGGGTCCATGTGGCGACGAGCCAGATTGGGCTCGGTCGTCGTGCATCGTATGGAGTCATTGAGGGGACTCCTTTCAGGAGCCGTCCCACGGCTGGAGATCGGCCTCGGCGGGGTACGACCGCGGCTTCAGGATGAGCTGACGCTCAGGCGGGGTCCCGCTCTCGAGCCAGGCGGCCACGAGCTCGAGCGCCGGCCCCGTGCTCGAGGGCAAAATCACCGTTGCGGCAAAGGCCTTGTCGTTCACGGCCTGCTGTCCTCCGCGGGACAGCCCGTCGGCGCCGAGATAGGGGATCTCGGCCCAGTCCGGGCGGTTCGTCGTGAACGCCCGTCGCGCCCCGGCCGCCATGTGATCGTTCTGGGCCACGACGATGTCGGGCTGGAACGCCTCCGCCGTCTTCAGTCGCAGCCAGGACATCACCGCCCTGTCCCCTCCGGCCGCCGTCCAGTCGCCGTGGAGGAAGCGCACCTCGAAGCCCTCGCCCAGCGTCTCGGCAAAGCCCTCGGCGCGCTCGTGGGTCGCCGATGAGTCGGCCGGGCCCTGGACGCCCAGCACCCGGCCTCCGTCGGGCAGGAGGGCCCGGCACTGGCGACCCTGGATGCGACCGACCTCGACCTGGTCCGCCCCCACCATGCTCACGGCGGCCTCGGGGTGGGCCGAGCGTAGCTCGTCGATGTATGCCGCCCGCAGGTTCACCAGGAACCAGCCCATCCCGGCCCGCACGGCGTTGCGGGCCACCCGCTCGAAGGCCTCGCCCACGCAGGGCTCGACGATGATGGCCACCGGCCGCTCACCCTCGGGGGCGTGGACGGCCTTGAAGAGCTGCTGGATCTGAACGACCGCGTGGCTCTCGGCGAAGACGACCTCGACGTCGAGGCCGAGGCGAGCCCCGGTCTCGCGGGCGTCTTCGCCCTGCATCAGCTGGAATTCCTGCACCTCGCTGGAGAGCGACACGAGGACCTTCGAGCTCACGATCTCCTCATCGTTTCCGTCGATCTCATAGGGGTGAACCTTCCTCGAATGGGGACGCTCACGGTCACATCCTTCGGGCCGGATTCTAATCACAGGAGCAGGCCGGGTTCCAAGGAAAACTGAACGCGAGACGTGCCCCCGCGATGCCGGGGCCGCCGGTTTGAATCTTCCGCCCTTGGCCCCTTAGGATGATGGGGACGACCCCAGAGCCAAGAGGAGTCCCGTACCTGCGACAATGTCACAGTGAAGGTGAACGAATGACCCGCACAGTGACTGCTCTCGCATTGCTCCTTGCCGGCGGCGCCGCCGCCATCCCGCTCGCCGACCCGGCGGCCGTCGACCGGGGGATGTTCGGGGGAAGCTTCGTCCGCAACATGGTCTCCGACGAGACGGGGCTTCCCGCTGACTGGGACGTCAAGACCGGGAAGAACGTGAGGTGGTGGGCCGACGTGGGGTCCCAGGCCTACGCGGGCCCGGTCGTGGCGGGGGGCAAGGTCTTCGTGGGCACGAACAACGACGGTCTGCGCAACCCGGCCGAGCCTGACGATCGCGGCGTGGTGATGGCCTTCGCCCAGGCCGACGGCACGTTCCTGTGGCAGAAGACCCACGAGAAGCTCGCCGCTGGGAGCGTCAACGACTGGCCGCAGCAGGGCATCTGCTCGACCCCCTACGTCGAGGGAGACCATATCTGGTACACCTCGAACCGGGCCACCCTGGTGTGCCTGAGGACAGACGGCAGCCTCGAGTGGGAGTACGACATGATGGCAGAGCTGCACGTCTTCCCCCACAACCTGGCGGTCAGCTCGCCCCTGGTCGTGGACGGCATCCTCTACGCCACCACCGGCAACGGGGTCGACGAGAGCCACGTGAACCTCCCGTCGCCGACGGCTCCCAGCTTCGTGGCCCTCGATGCGAAGACTGGCGAGCTCCTCTGGGAGAGCAACCTGCCCGGTGAGAACCTCCTGCACGGCACCTGGTCGAACCCGACCTACGGCATCGTCCAGGGACGCCCGCAGGTGATCTTCCCGGGCGGCGACGGCTGGCTCTACAGCTTCGAGCCGAAGACCGGCAAGCTCCTGTGGAAGTTCGACGCGAACCCCAAGGACTCCAAGTGGGTGCTGGGCGGGCGCGGCACGCGAAACAACCTGATCGCGACCCCGGTGATCTGGGAGGACAAGGTCTACATCGGCGTGGGCCAGGACCCCGAGTACGGCGAGGGCCTCGGCAACTTCTGGTGCATCGACGCCACGCTCGAGGGGGACGTCACCGAGAAGGGGAAGGTGTGGCACCGAGGGGGAGAGGACTTCCACCGCACCATCTCCACGGTGGCCATCTCGGACGGGATCGTCTACGAGTCTGATCTGTCGGGCTTCCTGTATGCCCTCGACGCCCGCACCGGCGAGCACTTCTGGACGTACGACCTGCTGGCGGCGGTCTGGGGCTCGCCCTTCGTCGCCGACGGGCGAGTCTACATCGGCGACGAGGACGGCGACGTGGCCATCCTGAAGGCGGGCAAGACGATGGAGCTCATCGCCGAGCCCAACATGGGGGTCTCGGTCTACTCCACCCCGGTGGCCAGGGACGGTGTCCTCTACATCCTCGGCCGAAACAGGGTCTTCGCACTGCAGGAGGGCGCGAGCGGGCCGCCCTCGACCCGCCGCCGACCCGGGGACTGAGCCTGTCGGGCGGGCCGGCCCCGTTTCTTGACGCCCGCCGAGCCGAGGGACTAGGCTCCGGCGCCAGGAGAGGGGGTACATCTCGATGCCATCAAGCAGGCGTGATTTCTTCCAGACGGTGGGCGCCGGCGCGGCCGGCCTGGCCCTTGGTACCTCGTCCGCGTGCGCCCAGGGTCCAGGGGCGGCGGGAGGAGACGACGACGGACCGGTCCTGCAGGTCGGCGAGGACATCGCCGTAGTGGACACGACCTACGGGAAGGTCAGGGGGTATGTCCTCCGGGACATCCACCACTTCCTCGGGATCCCCTACGGCGCCGACACCTCCGGGGCCAATCGTTTCATGCCCCCGCAGAAGCCGGAGCCCTGGGACGACGTCTTTCCCGCCCTGTGGTGGGGTGATGCGGCCCCCCAGGACATGAACAACCGATACCAGAACAAGTACATGGCGTTTCGGGACCACTGGAACTACGGAGACGTGAGTGAGGACTGCCTCCGGATCAACGTCCTCACCCCGGCGGTGGGCGACGGCAAGAAGCGACCCGTGATGTTCTGGATCCACGGGGGCGCCTTCCGCAACGGAAACGCCATCGAGCACGACGGCTACAACGGCGAGAATCTCGCGAGGTTCGGGGACGTCGTCTCCTGCTCCGTCAACCACCGCCTCGGCCCGCTGGGCTTCTGCAACCTCGCCGGCGTCGGGGGGGACCGGTTCGCGGCGTCGGGCAACGTCGGCATGCTCGACATCGTGGCCGCCCTGGAGTGGGTGCGCGACAACATCGAGGCCTTCGGGGGCGATCCCGGGAACGTGACCATCATGGGTCAGTCCGGGGGCGGGGCCAAGGTGTGCCTCCTCACCGCCATACCGAAGGCGAAGGGGCTCTTCCACAAGGCGGTGGCACTGAGCGGCGCGTCGCTCCGCGCCGGCGAGAAGGACCACACCGAGAAGCTGGGCGCGTACGTGCTGAAGGAGGCCGGTCTCAAGCCATCCGAGATCGACAAGCTGCAGGAGATGCCGTGGAAGGAGTACTACTCGATCGCCACGCAGGCCCGGGACAAGCTGAACGCGGAGCTCGGCCGCCCGGACAGAGGGCTGCGCGGGGGCTTCAACCCCTCGGTCGACGGCGTCGTCCTGCCGCAGGACCCCTACTATCCCGAGGCCGCCCCCACCGCGGCCGAGGTCCCGATGATCATCTCCTCGACGTTCAACGAGCACTCGTTCAGCTGGCAGGACGCCTCGGTGGAGAAGATCACCCTGGACGAGGTCGTGGAGAACCTCAAGGAGCGAGCCGGCTTCGGATCCGGTTTCGGCGACAAGGCGAAGGATGTCGTCGACGCCTACGTGAAGGCGTTCCCCGACAAGAGGCCCGTGGAGATCTGGTCGCTGGTGGCCAGCAACCGCCGGAACGCCGTGGCGCTGGCGGACGCGAAGTCGAAGCAGCCCGCGCCGGTCTACGTGGACTGGTTCGGGTGGCAGCCGCCGCTCTTCGACAGCCGCATCGGCGCCTTCCACTGCGTGGACATCTGCTTCTGGTTCCACAACACCGACGTGATGCTGACCCACACCGGCGGCGGAGCCCGCCCGAGGGCGCTCGCCACCAAGATGGCCGGCGCCCTGGTGAACTTCATGCGCAGCGGCGACCCGAACGGCGGCGAGCTCCCGTCATGGCCGAAGTACACCTCGGCGAACGGGGAGACCATGGTCCTGAACGACGTCTGCGAGGTCCAGAACGACCCCGATCGCGAGCCCAGGAAGGCGCTGCCCGAGCAGACATAGATACACTCGACCCAGAACGGAGGCGTTCGATGGACTCCCGAAGAGTCATCCTGACTCCCGGGCCTGCTCTCGCCGCGGCCCTGTGCCTGTGCCTCGCGACCTCGTGTGGCGGATCGAAGTGGACGGAGACGACCGCGGGGACGCTCCGGACGGTCACCCAGGAGGGTGGTCCGACGCTCGGATACTCCACGACGTCCGGCGTCGCCCTCGTCGTCGACGACGGGTTCGCCTTCAAGGACCTCAGCAAGAACGGGGCCCTCGACCCCTACGAGGACTGGCGCCTGTCTGCGGAGGACCGTGCCCGCGACCTCGCGTCGAAGATGTCCATCGAGCAGATCGCCGGGCTCATGCTGTACAGCGCGCACCAGGCCATACCCGCGAGGGGTGGGAGGAGGGCGTCCACCTACGACGGGAAGCCCTTCGAGGAGAGTGGCGCCGACCCGTCGGACCTCTCGGACACGCAGAAGGACTTCCTGACGAACGACAACCTGCGGCACGTCCTCATCACGACGGTCGAGAGCCCGGCGGTGGCGGCCCGCTGGAACAACAACGCCCAGGCCCTCGTCGAGGGTCTCGGCCTGGGGATCCCCGCCAACAACAGCTCCGACCCCCGGCACCGGACGCGCGCCTCCGCGGAGTACGACGCCGGGTCGGGAGGCGACATCTCCATGTGGCCCGCCGCCCTCGGCCTCGCGGCCACGTTCGACCCCGCGCTGGTCGAGGAGTTCGGGCGCATCGCTTCGATCGAGTACCGGGCCCTGGGCATCACGACCGCGCTCTCGCCCCAGATCGACCTGGCCACCGAGCCCCGGTGGAGCCGGGTTCGGGGCACCTTCGGTGAGGACCCGCAGCTCGCTGCCGACATGGCCCGCGCCTATGTGGACGGCTTCCAGACCTCCACGGGGGATCGGGAGATCTCCGGCGGCTGGGGCTACGACAGCGTCAACGCCATGGCCAAGCACTGGCCGAGCGGCGGCCCGGAGGAAGGCGGCCGCGACGCTCACTACGCGTACGGCAAGTACGCCGTCTATCCCGGGAACAACCTGACGGACCAACTGCGCCCCTTCACCGAGGGGGCCTTCCGGCTCAATGGGCACACCGGGATGGCCGCCGCGGTGATGCCCTACTACACCGTCTCCTACGGCCAGGACCCCGGCGGAGACAACGTCGGAAACGGCTACAGCAACTACATCATCAACGACCTGCTCCGGGGGACCTACGGTTTTGACGGCGTCGTCTGCACCGACTGGGGAATCACGAACGACGAAACGGCTGTCGACGCGTTCTCGGGGCGCCCCTTTGGGGTCGAGGACCTCTCCGTCGCCGAGCGCCACTACAAGGTCATCATGGCCGGGGTCGACCAGTTCGGCGGCAACAACGACGCCGGACCCGTCGTCGAGGCGTACGAGATGGGCGTGGAGGAGCACGGCGAGGAGGCCATGCGCGCGCGATTCGAGCAGTCGGCCGTCCGCCTGCTGAAGAACATCGTCCGGACGGGTCTGTTCGAGAATCCCTATCTCGACGTGGAGACCACCACCACCACCGTCGGCCGGCCCGAGTTCATGACCGCCGGCTACCAGGCCCAGCTTCGGTCGGTCGTGATGCTCAAGAACGCCGGGGGCGTCCTCCCCCTGGCCCCGGACGTCACGGTGTACGTACCCAGAAGGTACACGCCGGAGACGACGACCTTCTTCGGAGGTGTGACGCCCGAATCGCTCGACTACCCCCTGAGCATGGACGTGGCGGAGAAGCACCTGACCGTGACGGACGAGCCGCAGAAGGCCGACGTCGCCCTGGTGGTCGTCGAGAGCCCGGATGGAGGCAGCGGCTACGACCGCGCGGACGTCGAGGCGGGAGGAAACGGCTACCTGCCCATCAGCCTTCAGTACGGCCGCTACACTGCGGACCACGCCCGGGCGACGAGCCTCGCCGGCGGAGATCCGTTCGAGGATTTCTCGAACCGCACGTACAAGGGCAAGACGGTCACGGCCGTCAATACCACCGACCTCGATCTGATCCGCGACACCCGGAAGGCCATGGGGGACAAGCCGGTCGTGGTGGCGGTGGAGATGTCCAAGCCGATGGTGTTCCGCGAGTTCGAGAATGACGTGAACGCCGTTCTCGTCACCTTCGGTGTCCAGGACCAGGCGCTCCTCGAGATCCTGACCGGGGCGGCGGAGCCGTCGGGTCTGCTCCCGATGCAGATGCCGGCCGACATGAAGACGGTCGAAGAGCAGGACGAGGACGTCCCCCGCGACATGGAGTGCCACGTCGACTCAGAGGGGCACGCCTACGATTTCGGCTTCGGCCTGAACTGGAGCGGCGTCATCGACGACGCCCGGACGAAGAAGTACGGCGGTCCCTGATCAGCCGTCGCCAGCGGGCAGCTCGACGCGGAAGGTCGTTCCCGATCCCGGCTCGCTCTCGAGCAGGATCCGGCCGCCGTGGGCCTCGGCGATCCAGCGGCTGATGGCGAGACCGAGTCCGCTCCCCCCGGCCTCCCGTGATCGCGCCTTGTCGACGCGGTGGAACCGATCGAAAACCAGCGCCTGCTGCTCTGGCGGTATTCCGATCCCGGTGTCGCTCACGTCCAGCAGCGCCAGCCCGCCCCCCGTGCGCACCCGGAGGGTCACCCGCCCCCCTTTGCGGTTGTAGCGGATGGCGTTCGCGAGGAGGTTCATCACCATCTCCTGGAGGCGGGAGCGGTCACCGTGCAGCGCGGCGTCGGCCAGGTCGAACTCGATCGCCACGCCCAGCCGTTCCGCCTCGCCGGCCATCAGCTTCGCGGTGTCCCGAACCACGGCCGCGAGGTCGAGCCGGTCCCGGCGCAGCGACAGCTCGCCGGCGTCCGCCCGGGCCAGGGTCAGCAAGTCTTCGACGACCGCCCGCATGCGTCGTGCCGCCTCCAGGATGGCGTTCAGGGCGTCTCGATACTCCTCGGGCTGTCGGTCGCGGCGAAGCGCCAGCTCGGCCTGGTTCGTGACGACGGACAGCGGGGTTCGCAGCTCGTGCGACGCGTCGCTGGTGAAACGGGTCTGTTGCTCGAACGCCGCCTGGAGGCGGTCGAACGTGTCGTTCAACGTCTCCGCGAGGCGCCCGAGCTCGGTCTCCATCTCCATCCGGTCGATTCGCTGTCCCAGGTTGGAGGCCGACACCGCCGCCGCGACGCGGCTGATCCGGTCGATCGGTGCCAGGGCCCGCGTCGTCAGGAACCAGCCACCGGCCAGGGCCAGCACCAGGGCCAGGCCGGCGGCTCCCAGGGCCCGGCGGCTGAAGGCCTGCACCCGATCCTGAAGGCTGCGCGTGCCTCGACCGACCAGCACCAGCGCTCCTGCGGGACCCTCCACCACGACCTCCCGCCATTGGTCACGCGTCCGCGACAGTGGCCGCTCGGGGCGCTCCAGCGGGATGTCCGGGTCGGATCGGACCGCGAGGGCGCCGCTACCCGACCACACGGCGTAGTACAGGGCCTCGGCCCCCTCTCCGGCCTCCTGGAAGGAGCGCAGGTCGCCGCCCGGCAGGTCGAGCTCGAAGCGGTCGTCGGACACGGGCACCAGCCCCACGGCCACGGCCTCGGCGTGGCTGCGAAGCTTGGCGTCGAGCTCCTCGAGCAGGGAGCTGCGCAGGCGGTGACGCAAGTTGAGGACGAAGGCGCTCAGCACCAGTACCAGAATCGTGGCCGACCACAGCAGCAGGCGCACACGGAGGGATCGGGGCAGCAGCCGTAATCCCTCAGGCACGAATCAGGTACCCGTGCCCGCGCCGTGTCTCGATGACGTCGGCGCCCAGCTTGCGACGCAGGTTCGCGACGTAGACGTTGACCACGTTCGAGAAGGTGTCCTCCTCCTCGCCGTAGATGTGCTCGTAGATGCGGGTGCGGGTCACGACCTCACCGGCGTGCAGCGCCAGGTACTCGAGCAGCGCGTATTCCTTGGCGGTGAGGTCGACGGGCGCCTCGCCCTTGTGGACCGTGCGCGCGACGGTGTCGATCGTGACGTCGCCCACGCTCAGCCGCGGCGAGGGGCGGTCCGCGCTGCGCCGGATCAGTGCCCGCACTCGAGCAAGCATCTCGTCGAGGTCGAATGGTTTGACCAGGTAGTCGTCGGCACCGAGGTCGAGGCCCCGTACGCGATCCGGCACTCCGTCGCGCGCCGTCAGCACCAGCACGGGGACTGGTCGTCCTCCCGGCTCGCGCAGACGCGAGAGGACCTCGAAGCCGTCGAGGCCCGGCAGCATCAGGTCCAGCAGGATTGCGTCGTAGCCGACCTCCCCCGCCTTGAACAGGCCCTCTTCCCCGTCGGCGGCCCAGTCGACCCGAAAGCCCTCCTCCTCCAGGGCCTGGCGGAGAACACGTGCCAGCTCGCTCTCGTCCTCGACCAGCAGCAGGCGCACCGGGGCCTACTCGATCGGCGCCACGCTCAGGTCGTCGAAATGGGCGCGGGTGTGGTCGTCGCAG